>JBKJPT010000068.1:0-19440 GCA_046595075.1 Flavobacteriales bacterium | reverse complement strand
TTCGATGGCCTGACAGGAAATGCCGACCCCGGTGGAAGCTGGACGAACAACTGCGGACTAGGTGAACTCATCAACGGTGTGTTCGACGCTTCGACCCTGTCCGGTGGTGATGGATGCACCTTCACCTACACGCAAGCCGCGAATGGACCTTGCAGTGCATCGAGCGCTGTTGTGACCTTGGCGGTCGTTAACGCATTGAACGCTGGTGCTGACAGCAGTTCGCTAGCCTGTCAATGTCAAGTGGTGAATTTGTTCGCATCGCTCGGTGGAGCACCTCAAGCGGGGGGCTACTGGGTCAATGTGGACGGTGCACCGGGCTGGTCTGGAAGCGATTTTTGGAACACGTGCAGCGCAGTGGTCGGCTCCATCTATCGGTTCGATCATGTACTGCCGGGAAACTCCCAGTGTGAGAGCGACACGGCGCGTGTTTCCATAGAAGTGCTCGAAGGACCTTTTGCCGGTACCGATGGCACGTTGAACGTGTGCAGCAATTCCACAGTGAACATGTTCAGCGCACTGGGTGGTGGCCCCGATGTAGGAGGACAATGGTTCTCACCCACATGGCAATCGCATGGCGCCACGTATGTGCCTGCCAATGATGATCCCGGCGTCTACCACTACATCGTGGGCGGCGTGGGATCATGCCCGGCCGATACGGCGAACGTGACGATGTTCGAGACGATGGCAGCCGACGCAGGTGCCGATGCGCCATTGGTGATCTGCTCCACCGATGCGGCCGTGGACATGTTCCCTTTGCTCGGCCCCAACGCGCAAGTGGGCGGCAGCTGGATCTACGTGACCGGTGGAAACGTGCCGCACAACAACGTGTACAATCCGCTGATCGATGCACAGGGCATATACCGTTATGCCGTCACCGGGTCGGGTCCGTGCCCTGCTGATTTCGCCTTCATCACGGTAACGGAGAACACCGCACCGAACGCTGGTTGCGACGGCGAGGTGACGCTGTGTTCCACGGATGGGGGCATCGATATGCGCAATTTCATCTGTACGCCTGCGACCGGTGGCACTTGGGTGTACGTGACCGGCGGCAATACTCCTCACAGCGCGATTTTCAATCCGGCATCGGATCTTCCGGGGATCTACCGGTACACGTTGGCTGGTACTGCGCCATGCCCCAGCGATTCCGCGGATCTTACCGTGAACGTGGAGCAAGCGCGTTACCCTGGTATCAGTTCCACGGTTGATGCCTGTGTTTCGCAAACCAGCGTTGACATTTTTGCGGAATTGGGACCGGGCGCCGAAGCAGGCGGCACATGGACACCGAGTTTGCCTTCGCTGAACGGCAACATCTTCAACCCCAACCTTGCAGGCAATGGCACTTGGGCGTTCACCTACACGTTGCTCGGCACCGGGCCTTGCCCAACGGTGAGTGCAATCATCACGGTGGAAGTAGGTTCCGGCAGCAGCGCGGGCAACGACAGCACGGTAAGTGTATGCGGCAGCACCACGGCCTACGACTTGTTCAATGCGCTAGGCGGTTCACCCACAGTGGGTGGAACATGGAGCGATCTAGCGGGCACCGGTGCTTCGTTGGTGAACGGTGTGCTGAACGTGAGCCAACTCCCGGTAGGTGGCCCTTACCAATTCGGCTACACCGTTGTGGACGCAGGCTGTGGCAATGTGAGTTCGATCATCTACCTCAGTGCGACGGAGTTCCCCTCTGCGGGCAACGGTACAAGTCTCACGCTCTGCTCCAGCGCCGCTCTTGTCGACCTCTTCGCGCAGCTTACCGGAACACCGGACGTGACGGGTGTGTGGACCGATCCTTCGAGCTTGGTGCATGGTGCGATCTTCGATCCGGCAACGGACCCCGAGGGCGACTACACATACACCGTTTCAGGCACGGCACCTTGTGCGAACGCAACAGCCGTCATCGCTATCACCGTGAACGACCCGCCGAACGCGGGGAACAATGGTCAACTCATCGCGTGCGATACGTTGCAGGCGTTCGATCTTTTCAGCGGATTGCAGGGCACACCACAAGCAGGTGGTAGCTGGACCGATGTGGACGGCACCGGCGGTCTCACCGGGGGAACGCTGAACACCACGGGCATTGCACCAGGCGAGTACTATTACCGCTACACGGTTACGGTGGCCGGTTGCGGCACGGCAACAGCGTTGGTGTTGGTGGAGGTGGTGACCAGCGTTGAAGTGATCGATGTGGTGACCACTTGCAACGAGACCGATCGCACGTACACTGTGACCTTCAAGCTGCAAAGTGGCGACAGCACCACCTACCAAGTGACCGGTCTTGCCGGAACGATCTCAGCTACTTCACCCTTCGTCTTCACCAGCGAGCCGCTTTTCACCAGCCAGGCGTTCGAAGCTTTCGTCCAAGATCAATACGCGTGCAGCGTGTTGCTCATCCTGGGTGAAAGCCCATGCGATTTCGATGATGAGGTGTTCGTTCCTGAGACCTTCTCGCCCAATGGCGATGGCGTGAACGAGCTCTTCCTCATCCCCGGTATCGAAGGCTATCCGGCCAACACGATCAGCATCTTCAACCGTTGGGGCGCGCTGATGTACGATGCTGCGGGCTATGACAACCGTACAGTGGTGTGGGATGGGTCCTCGCCCAACGCCACGCTCGCTGGTCCGGCTCCGGCGGGAACGTATTTCTATGTGCTCGAATTGGGTGATGGCGTTGATCCGATCACCGGATACGTGTACCTGAACCGATGACGATGCTACGCCATACAGCCATCGCAGCGCTGTTGCTCGCAACAGCAGGGGCATATGCGCAACAGGACCCCATGTACAGCCAGTACATGTTCAACACCTTGGCGGTGAACCCTGCTTATGCAGGCAGTGCGGATGTGTTCACCGTGATGGCACTGAGCCGCCACCAATGGGTGGGCTTCAACGGAGCGCCGAGCACGCAGACTTTGCTGGCGCACACCCCGCTGCCAGCCGAGAACATGGCACTCGGGCTTTCGGTGCTGAACGACAAGGTGGGCCCGACACGACAGACGAGCGCCTACGCCGATTATGCTTACCGGATCCGCACTGGTGCGACCTCGCGTTTGGCTTTCGGATTGAAAGCTGGCGTGAACCTGTACCAAGCCGATCTCGCCTCGCTCACAAGCGTTGATCCCGATGTGGCCAGCGTGAACGTGAAAGGGAAGATCCTGCCCAACTTCGGCTTCGGTCTATACTGGCACAGCCAGCGCGGCTACTTGGGTGCCAGTATACCCAAGTTGTTGGAGAACGATATCGATGCCGTGAACGAAGCTGGCATCGTCACGGTCAGCGAAGTGCGGCACTATTTCCTGTCGGGAGGTTATGTCGTCGATCTCGATCGGTCAGTGAAGTTCAAACCCTCCTTCATGGTGCGCCTCGTGCCGGGTGCTCCCATCTCTGTGGATGTGAACGCCAACTTCCTCTTCCGCGAACGGATCTGGCTAGGTGCCATGTACCGCGTGGGCAATGCCTTCGGTGTGCTCGCCCAGTACCAAGTGAACGATCAGTTCCGCATTGGCTACGCGTTCGACCTCACCACCACCAAGATCGGCGCGTACAACGCGGGCACGCACGAGATCATGCTCAACTACGACCTGCGGTTCTTCACGGGCCGCACGGTATCGCCACGTTATTTCTGATGCTGATGAACGCGCGCATCATATGCCTCATCATGCTGTTGCTGACCGCGGCAGCACCTGCATTGGCCCAAGGCAATGCCGATCCGTACGTGCGCGAGGCGGATCGCCACTACCAGCAGATGGCCTACGCACACGCCGCGGCATTGTACCGTACGGCCACCGAACTGGGTGCGGTGAACGAACACGTGACCAAGCGCCTTGCGGAGTGCAGCATGCGCTTGGGCGATACTGTGGAGGCCGAGCGCTGGTACGCCGTGGTAGTGAAGTTCCTGAACCGCGAACCCATCGACCTGTACAACTACGCAGAAGCGCTCAAAAGCAATGGTCGCTATGAAGAAGCCGAAGTTTGGATGGACCGGTACTTGGCACTGACGCAGGAGGAGGGCAACGCTCGGCGTAGCAACGTCACGGGCTTCGCGCGCAAGTTCCAACTGGACCAAGACCGCTTCACCGTACGCACCACCAGTGTGAACACGAAGTTTTCCGACTTCGGCACCGCATGGTTGGGACAAGGCCGCGTGGTGTTCTCCAGCAGCCGCAACGAACCGGTGATGATCGAACGGCAAGCAGCATGGAACGGACAGCCCTTCCTAGACCTGTACACAGCGGATGTGACCGCCAATGGCGACCTGCTCAACGCGCAACCACTTTCTGGTACGGTGAACACCAAGTTCCACGAGGGACCCGCCACGGCGAGCACCAATGGCACGACGCTGTGGTTCACACGCAACAATTACTTCAAGGGCCGGTCACGTAAGAGTCAACAGGGCGTTAGCCGCTTGGGCCTGTACAGCGCTACGCTGGGTTCGAACGGCTATGGTTCCGAAGAGCAGTTCCTCTTCAACAACAGCGAGGTCTCCATTGCGCACCCTGCGCTCAGTGCCGACGGACATCGTCTTTACTTCGTCAGTGACATGCCCGGCGGATTCGGTGGTACCGACATTTATGTGTGCATGGATCAAGCTGGGAAGTGGGGCGAACCGCAGAACCTGGGGCCGGCGATAAACACCGCGCACAACGAGAGCTTTCCCTTTGTGGCGGTCGATGGCTCGCTCTTCTTCGCCAGCAACGGACACCCGGGATTGGGTGGCATGGACATCTTCAAGGCCGCTAATGGTTCAGAGGGCGAATTCGCCAGCGCGCTCAACCTCGGCGCGCCCATCAACGGCCCCAAGGACGATATGGCCTTCATCATCGACGCAACCGGCAAACGGGGCTTCTTCAGCAGCAACCGGCCCGGCGGCATGGGCGACGATGACATCTATGCCTTCGAGATGCTGGCCACCCTGGAAGAGCGATTTCTGTGCACCGGCGTGGTGATCGACGATGAGTATGAGACGCCCGTGAGCGATGTGGAAGTACAACTGCTCACCATGGAGGGCGAGTTGATCACCGCTACACGCACCGACGCCAAGGGTGAATACACCTTTAGCGTGCGCAAGGACATGGTATACCGGATCGTTGCCAAGATGCAAGGACGCTATGAAGGTGAACAGCATCTGAGCACTGAGGACATCGAACGTCAGCAGATCGTTACGCGCGACATCCACTTGGTGACCGATGCTGGAGTGTGGCTGCGTGGAGCGTTGCGCGAGAAGGGGAAGCTCGGGTTCGTGCAGGGGGCCACAGTAACTTGGGTGAACTTGGAGACTTTTCAGACCGAGAGCGAGACCACGGGCGACGGTGGCGACATCGACATGCGCCTGCAGAGCAATGAGGAGTATGAGGTGATCGTCGAAAAGGCGGGCTTCTTCAGCATGAGCATACCGGTGAGCACCATCGGCATGAAGCAGGGCATCATCGACCTCAACGATACGCGCGTGCTGGAGATGGAGGAGATCGTGCCGGACCGCCCCGTTGCTTTCCGCTACATCCGCTGGGCAGAGAGCAGCGTGCAACTGGATCCACAGGCGCGCGCTGAACTGGACCAATTTGCCGAGCGATTGAAGGCCAATCCGGGTGTGACAGTGGAGATCGGCGTACACAGCGATGCCCGCGGCGATGGTGTAGCGCAATTGAAGCTGACACAACGTCGTGCGGATGCGATCATGGAACACTTGCGCACAAAGGGCGTGGCGAGGGATCACATGCGTGCGCGTGGCTTCGGAACCGCCCGCCTATTGAACCATTGTGCGCCCGGCGTGCAATGCACCGAGGCCGAACACGCTGTGAACCGCCGCAACGAGTGGACGGTCACCACGGTGCAGCCCTGATCCCGTTCTCGGGCAGCGCCCGGAACTCGTAACCTCCCTTGCTGAATTGATCGAGCACGCGCGGTAACGCATAACGTAAGCGCTCCTCTGCCTTCAAGCTATCGTGGAACACGATGATCGATCCTGTGCGCGCGTTGATGATCACGTTCTGAAGACAGCGCTCGCCGCTCAGGTGCGTGTCGAAATCGGCGCTGAGCACGTCCCACATCACCACAACGAAGCGTTCGCGTAGTGCGCGAGCCTGTTCTCCCGTGATGCGGCCATAGGGCGGCCGGAAGAGCCGCGTACGCGTGAGCACGTGCGTGCGCTCGATGTTCTCCAAGTACTTATGTGTGGCCGTCCTCCATCCGTTCAGGTGGTCCCACGTATGGTTGCCTACGGAGTGCCCTTCGTTTCGTACGCGCGCAAACAGTGCGGGATGTGCTTCGGCGTTGCGGCCAATGATGAAGAAGGTGGCTTTGGCATTGTGATCACGCAGGGTATCGAGCACCCATGGTGTCACCTCGGGGATCGGTCCATCATCGAAGGTGAGGTATAACACTTTGCGATCGGAAGGCATGCGCCATAGCCGGTGCCGGTAGCACCACCGCACCAACGCCGGTGTGCGGATCATGTGCATGGGGGGACGATCAGAACCGTTCGCGTGTGATGCGTCGTGTGGGTTCAGGCGGCGCTTGCGCACCACGGAAGCGTGCGTCCAGCACCTCGAAACGGGCAGCTAAGCGATCTGCGAAGCCACTGGTGTCGTTCGCAGATGTGGGCATGTTGTACGTGTAGGCCACCTCGGCCAGTCGGCGCATTACAGCATGGGTGATCCCAGCTTCGCGTTCCACCTGCTCAGCCGCTTCGCCCTCCAGGCTCATGAACCAGTTGAGGTTCTGTTCCATGATCGTGAACACGCTATCGGTGAGCGCGTTCGCCTTGGCCGTATCGCCGATGGCGTAGTACGCTTCGGCGGTGGGCATCATGATCCGATCGAAGGGTACGTTGCGGTGCGGCATCTTCGCCAGGCTCAGGTCCAGGATCGTGCGCGCATCGTCCTTGCGGCCCTCGGCGATGAGTTGTTCGGCAAGGCTGCTCAGCTGCAAGCGCAAATTGGTGGTCATACGCAGGATGTTCTCATCGAGGTAGATCTCGTCCGGCGTGTCCATGTTGCCCCACTTGAACTTCTGTGTCACGTTCTCGAACATCAGGTCCGTGGCCACGCGACCCAAAGAACCGCTGCGCTCATCGCTGGGTGTCTTCACCGGCACCACACGATACGTGAGGCCTTCCAGTTGGAAGTAGTCCTGTAAGCCGATGTAGCTGTCCGGCCCGGTGGTCACGGCGAAGTAGATGGGCCGTGTCCAATCGTTATGCGCGAGCAGATCCAGCACCATCAAATGGTTCTTCATCACGGCGCTCTTGCCGATGCGCCACGAAATGGCCGGTACTATCAAGGCGGTGTCCTCCAAGGCCACGGTGCCGGTCTTCAGCACTTGTGCGCGATCCACAGGGATGGTGAACGCGTCGGTGGGTATGGTCGCGTAGCGTTCATTGCCGCTCTTGGTCACTGTGCGCTCGTCGATGGCGTAAGCGATCGCACGGCTCAGGTCCAGCATGGGTGGGTTCTCATCGCGGCGCGGGTTCAGGTAGACCGCATCACGCGTACCCTGCCTGTACTTCTCAGGGGGAATGGTGAAGGGCACGGGATCGCTCTTATAGGCCTTGCGGCGCATTTGATCGATATACCAATCGGTGTTCAGCAGGCTCAGGTTCACCACGCGCACATCGGTGCGTACGCCTTCCACTTCCTGCGCGTACCAGAGTGGGAAGGTGTCGTTGTCTCCATTGGTGAAGAGAATGGCGTTGGGCGCGCAACTCTGTAGGTAATCGCTTGCCAGGTCCGGTGCGGGAGTGCGGTTGCTACGATCGTGATCGTCCCAGCCCCAGGCCACCATTATACCGGGAACGCAGAGGCAAAGCACGGTGGCGAGTGCCGCGGCTATGCTGTCGTTCCTACGTAGCACGCTGCCCAGCGCGAAGAACAGGGCTATGACACCAACGCCGACCGCCGCCATCATCATGAGGATGTACGATACGCCGTGGTCATCGCCTGAGAGCCATTCCACCACGAACTTCAAGAAGCCCAGGCCGAAGGCACTGCCTGCGATGATGCCCAGTTGATGGACCGTGAGCGATCGTGCAGCGTCGTAGATCGCGTACACGCCCAGTCCTATCCATATGGCGAAAGCATAGAAGGAACCCACGTACGCGTAATCGCGCTCGCGCGGCTGTTGTGGCGTCTGGTTCAGGTAGATCACAATGGCGATGCCTGTGAAGAAGAAGAGCAGCATCACCACCGTCCAGTCGCGGCCGTGTTTGAGCAATTGGAACACGAAGCCGATGGCGCCGAGGATCAGCGGCAACAAGAAGAACTTATTATAGGCCTTGTTGTCCGTCATGCTCGGTGGTAACTCGCTCTGGTTGCCCAAGCGTTGCTCATCCAGCACGTCGAAACCCGTGAGCCAGTTGCCGTCCATGATGTTGCCAGCGCCCTGCACATCGTTCTGGCGCCCGGCGAAATTCCACATGAAGTAGCGCCAGTACATCCAGTCCATCTGGTAGGCGAAGAAGAAGCGCATGTTCTCCATCAGGGTGGGCCTGACCACCGGTTTGTCCTGCAGGTTCAACATGGTGCGGCCGTTGGCCTCCTTCACCGGCCGGCCCTTGAACTTGCTCCAACTCTTGTATGCGCTAATGTGGTTGGGTTGGTTGCTGTACATGCGCGGGAACAGCATGGTGCTGGCCTGGTCGTACTGCCACTCGGTGCCCTTGCGTGCATCGGTGATCTCGTAGGTGTGCACTACTTCATGTCCGGGGTTCTGTTCCACGAAGCGATCGGCGCTCCAGCCGTCGTAGACCTTCTTCACCGTGCGGCCGTTCTTCTGGATCATGTAGGTGGCCGTGCGCACCGGTGTTCCATCTTCACCCACGGGACGGCCTTTGCGATCGTACATGTACTGGCTGTCCCAGAACTGGCCGATCAGCAGCGGGCGATCGCCGTACTGTTCCCGGTTCAAGTAGCTCACCAGATTGAAGACGTTCTCGGGGTTGTTCTCATCGATCGGCGGGTTGGCCAAACTGCGGATCACCGTCATAGCATAGGTACTGTAGCCGATGAGGATCACGGTTACACCTAGGATGATGGTGTTGAGGATCGCCTTTCCGGCGCGCTGCGTCATCACCAGGCCCACGATGAGCAAGCCTGCGACCAACAGGAAGTACACGAGGTTGCCAGTGTTGAAGGGAAGCCCGAAGTCGTTCACGAACCATAGCTCGAACACGCCCGCCACCTTCACCACACCGGGAATGATGACCGCTTGGATCGCACCCAAGATCACGGCGCTGATCACCAAGGTGACAAGTACGCCAAGAGGTGTTGTCTCGCTGCGCTTGAAGTAGTACACCAGCGCGATCGGCGGTATGCAGAGCAGGGCCAGTAATTGCACGCCGATGCCAAGGCCGATGAGGTAGCAGATGAGAATGAGCCAGCGTGTGTTGTGCGCCTCGTTGGCCTCGCTCTCCCACTTGAGGATCGCCCAGAAGGTGATCGCCGTGAAGAACGATGACATGCTATAAACCTCCGCCTCCACAGCGCTGAACCAGAAGCTGTCGCTCCAGGTGTAGGCCAGCGCACCCACGATGCCACTGCCGATCACCGCGATGAGACCCCCACTGGTGAGTTCCTCGCCATTGCGTGTAGCCAGCTTGTGGGCCAGGTGGGTAATAGTCCAGAAGAGGAAGAGGATGGCGAGCGAGCTGCATACCGCGCTCAGTGCGTTGATCGCGTATGGCACGTTCTCGGGGCTCACGAAGGCACTGGCAATGCGGCCCAGCATCATGAAGAGGGGCGCGCCGGGCGGGTGGCCCACTTGCAGCTTGTTGGCCGTAGCCAGGAATTCGCCGCAATCCCAGAAGCTCGCCGTGGGCTCCATGGTGGTGATGTAGGTCCAGGTGGCCACCAGGAACACCAACCATCCGGTGATGACGTTCAGTTTCTTGTAGTTCATGATCTCGTTGCGGAAGCGGCGAAAATACCCAAAGAAGGCAGGGGATCCGGTTGGGATTGTGCCGGAACGCGGCCGCTACTTACTTTCGCCGCCTCTTTGAGGAAATAGTAGGGTATTGACCGATGGTGTAACTGGCAACACGTCTGATTTTGGTTCAGAAGAGTCCAGGTTCGAGCCCTGGTCGGTCAACAGAAAGAACGAAGCCCCGCCCTCACGCGGGGCTTCTGCTTTGAAGGTCGTTGGCAGGGCCTTTAGTTCATCACCGGTACCGCCGCCGGATCCTGCTTCAGCAGCCCGCAGAGCAGATCGTACAATTCGGGCTGGGCATCGCGGAACTCCAAGGGCCGCTCGAAGAAGTACTCCACGGCCACCGCGAAGAACTCGGCTTCGTTGAGACCCGCATAGTCGCGGAAGAAACTGGTTAGCCCTGCCTTGATCCGTTCGATCTCCGCTGCTGCTAGTTCGTTCCAGCGGACGAGGAAGGTGGCATTGAGGAATCCATCCTCGCCGTTGTCGTTGTTGTTCTCGAACCAGAACGCATGGGCCAACTCATGAAGGCCAACGTTGTGCGCATCGTGGTTGTGGGCGTATCCGTTCACGAAATCGTCCCACGCGATCACGATGGTGCCTGTGGCAGGCCGCACTTCGCCTTCGTGCATGCGGCCCGTTCGGTGGTTGCGGTAGGTGTTGGGGTATACGATGATCTTGTCGAAGTGCTCCAGCACCAGATCAGGATGGCCCACGAGCAGTTGTGCGGCGCAGGCGCTGATCATCACCTTCATTTCCTCCTTCACTTCGATCCCAACGCCCATCCAATCCTTGTCGTTAACGAAGGTGGCAACGATGCGCTCCATGCGACTCCTGTCGTTGGGTAGTCGTTGCTGGTAGTTGATGGCGTATTTCACGAGAATGGCCATGTGCTCCGGCGACAGCTTGCGGGTGCGGAACAGAAGTCCTGAACTGTGCGCAGCCCAGAGGGTGAACAGCGCGGCGATCAGGAAAATGATGGGCACGCCCATGACCTCACTTCACGGCGATCCCGAGTTCCTTCAGTTGGATGTCGTCGATCCGGCTCGGCGCATCGATCATCACATCGCGGCCTGCGTTGTTCTTGGGGAAGGCGATGAACTCGCGGATATCACTGCGGCCGCCGAACAGCGAGACCCAGCGATCGAAACCGAAGGCCGCCCCACCGTGCGGTGGTGCGCCGAACTCGAAGGCATCCAACAGGAAGCCGAATTTGTATCGTGCGTCCTCATCCGTGAAGCCCAGCACGCGGAACATCGCTTCCTGCATGCTGCGATCGTGGATGCGGATGCTGCCGCCGCCGATCTCCGTGCCGTTGATCACCAGATCGTACGCGTTCGCCTTCACTGCACCGGGATCGCTCTCCAACAAGTGGGCGTGCTCGGGAATTGGAGAGGTGAAGGGGTGATGCATGGCGTGCCAGCGGCCACTCTCTTCGTCCTTCTCCAACAAGGGGAAATCCACGACCCACAGAGGCTTGAAATTCCACGGATCACGAAGGCCGAGCACATCGCCTAGGTGCAGGCGTAGTTCGTTCAACTGCTTGCGGGTTTTGTCAGCTCCACCGGCCATGATGCACAACAGGTCGCCTTGCTTCATGCCGAAGTGCGAGGCCCACTGCTCCAATACTTCAGGCCCGTAGAACTTGTCCACGGTACTCTTTAGGCCCTCGTCGGTCCACTTCACGAAGACGATGCCTGTCGCCCCGATCTGAGGTCGCTTCACGAAGTCGATGAGCGCATCCGTCTGCTTGCGGCTCCAGTTCGCGCAGCCTTCGGCGTTGATGCCCACCACGAGTTCAGCATCATCGAACACTTTGAATCCGTTGCCTTGCACGACGCGGTTCATTTCCATGAACTTCATCCCAAAGCGCAGGTCCGGCTTGTCGCACCCGTATTCGCTCATCGCATCGTCGTAGCTCATGTGCAGGAAGGGTTCCTTGAACTCCTTGCCGAGGATCGCTTTGAACAAGTGCTTCGCCATGCCCTCGAACGTCTGAAGGATGTCCTCGCGCTCCACGAAGGCCATCTCGCAATCGATCTGCGTGAACTCCGGCTGGCGATCGGCGCGCAGGTCCTCATCGCGGAAGCACTTCACGATCTGGAAGTAGCGATCGATACCCGCCACCATCAGCAATTGCTTAAAGGTCTGCGGGCTCTGCGGCAAGGCGTAGAACTCACCTTGGTTCATGCGGCTCGGCACGACGAAATCGCGCGCGCCCTCCGGCGTGCTCTTGATCAGCACAGGTGTTTCCACCTCCAAGAAGTTCTGCCCGCTCAGGTAGTTGCGTACTTCGATGGCCATGCGATGGCGCAGCTCCAGCCCCTTGCGCACGTTGTTGCGGCGCAGATCGAGGTAGCGGTACTTCGCCCTTAGCTCATCGCCGCCGTCGGTCTCTTCTTCAATAGTGAAGGGGGGCGTCTTCGCCCCGTTCAATACCGTGATCGCCGAGCAGAAGATCTCCACTTCGCCCGTAGGCAAGTTCGCGTTCTTGCTCTGGCGTTCCATCACGGTGCCGCTCACCTGCACCACGAATTCCCGACCGAGGCCGCGCGCTGTTTCGCGCAGCATGGCATCGCTGTCCGTATTGAAAGTGAGCTGGGTTATGCCGTAGCGGTCGCGTAGGTCCAAGAAGGTCATGCCGCCCAGATCACGTGTGCGCTGCACCCATCCGGCCAGGGTCACGGTATTGCCAAGGTCTTGGAGGCGGAGTTCGCCACAGGTGTGGGTGCGGTACATCGGTTCGTTGAACGGGTGGCGAAAATAGTCCGCCGGAACGGGCTGGTTCTTCAGTCCCCATATCAACAGGTCGTCACCACGCAGGCATCGAAGTGCGTAGCTGTCGCATCTTTAGGAAAATTGCGGACCATGCGCATCATTACCACGCTCGCCATTGTCTTGCTCTCGTTCGTGCCCGCAATTTCAAAGGCATGCTCCTGCTTCGGCCCCCCCACTTTCTGCGAAACACTGAACCCACAGTATGAGCCGCCGATCGATCCCTCGTGGTGGGTGCCGGATCACATCGTCCTTGGGGTGAAGTTGACCACTGTGGAATACGGTGTGGATCTGAAGGTCGTTCAGGACTTCAACGGCGGTTTGGAGGTGAACGAGATCATCCGCGTTTGGGGTGATTGCGGTTTCCTCTGCCGCTTGTACAACACAGGGCCTGCCGATGGCGACACTGTGCTATGGGCGATCCAGAGTTGCGACCTGTCCGGTAATGGAGGTTGTGGGCCCAGCGTGGAACAATCCGATCATTTTCAGCTCTCAGCCTGCGGAGTGTATTGGCTCGACTATGCCAACGGCATCATCTCAGGGCCGCTTTACACAGAAGGAGCGAGCGAGACCATTTCGCTGGAGGATTTCGCGACGCTTGTTGGTGGTTGCCTTTCCACCGGAGTGAACGATCCTGTTGCACTAGGCGCGCGGGTGCAATGCGTGGAGGGCCAACTGACGATCACCACAACCGGTTCATGGGCCGAACTCAAGAATGTGTTCATCACCGATGCTGCCGGGCGCATGTTGTACGCGGCGCGTTTCGCAGGAACAGGAGCCACCATGGCGCTGCCCCGCCGCATGATCGGATTGATGCTCGTGCGCGTGAGCGACCATGAGCGCAGCGTGACGCACAAGTTGCTCTTCGACTGAATCAATCCTTCTCGGCGAGCAGTTCGGTCTTTGCCTGCTTCAGGTCCACCGTCGCTTTCGGATCTGGCGAAGGCTTCTCCAACTTCAGCTGCTCCAATTGTTCGCGCAACAAGCGCCCAACCATCGCGCGCGTCTCCCACTGTTCGTCCGCCGGTAGAATGTACCAGGGGGCGTGAGGCGCCGCCGTAGCGCCAATGGCTTGCTCGTAGGCCTTCATGTAATCATCCCAACGCGCGCGCTCCTTCACATCGCCCGCATTGAACTTCCAGTTCTTCGCCGGGTCGTCGATACGTTCTAGGAAGCGTTTCTTCTGCTCCTTGCGGCTCATGTGCAGGAAGAACTTCATGATCACCGTGCCGCTGTTCGATAGCTGTTCTTCCCACGCGCGGATCGTCGCGTAGCGGGATCCCCAGAACTCGCTGTCGATGTCCTTCAAGCTGCGGACCGAAGGGATATTCTGCCCCAGGATGAATTCCGGGTGCACGCGGGTCACCAGTACCTCCTCGTAGTGCGAGCGGTTGTGAACGCCGATGTGGCCGCGCTCCGGTACCGCCTGCGTATGGCGCCAAAGAAAGTCGTGCGAGCGCTCCAGTGTGCTTGGTGCCTTGAAGCTCCATACGCGCACACCCTGCGGGTTCACGCCGCTCATGACCTGGCGGATAGCCGAATCCTTTCCTGCGGCATCCATGGCTTGGAAGATGAGGAGCACGGCGTGCTTGCCCGCAGCAAATAGCACCTCCTGCAATTCGCTGATGCGCTCCTTGTCTTCTTCGAGCTGCTCCTTCAGTTCCTTTTTGTCGGGAGCAGTCGGCAGAGCATACGTATGGTCATTCAGGCTGAAGGGGCCTTGCCTGGTGATGGCGTAAGCGGGGTCGCGGAGGAGAGCTTTCATGGTCCGTTCGTAAGGATCCGCGTGCGGCGGATGGTTTCGACGTGGCCGCAAGCTATCTCGTCCTAGCAGCCAATGGATGGCCGACCTTCACGCTCGGCCTCCACACACATATCCGCAATGATCAACTCGCCCTTCACCCGCTTCGCCAAGAGGACGTCCACCTTCACCGGCAAACCGATCACCTTTATTCTCGCCTTGGTGGTGATCCTTGCTTGGGCGGTTACCGGGCCACTTTTCGATTTCAGCGACACTTGGCAACTGGTGATCAACACCAGCACCACGATCATCACCTTCCTTATGGTGTTCCTGATCCAGAACACGCAGAATCGCGACACCGAAGCGCTGCAGATCAAGCTGGATGAGATCATCCGGGCCATTGGAACAGCGAACAACGCGCTCTTGGACCTTGAGGAAATGGACGACAAGGAGTTGGACCGGATCCGCGAGACGTACCAAGTACTTGCGCGGAACGAGAGAGAGGGGAAGAAGTAGGACCCACCTAGCCCACCCCACCTTCTACTCCCGCTCGATCCCCGAAAGCGCCTTGAAGTTCCCGTTTCTGAAGGTCTTCTCGCCCTTCTGATCATCCGCGCCATCTCGATCCATCGGTCGTCCGACCTTTCTAATTTTCCGCCATGCCGTTCATCGAAGGTCTGGGGTGTGGGCTGGCCACCGCGCTGCTCATCGGTCCTGTGTTCTTCACCTTGCTGAAGGCTTCTTTGGAGCATGGTGCGAAGGGCGGCGTTGCGGTAGCGCTTGGCATCATCGTTTCGGACATATTGATCGTGATGATCTTGCATTCGGGCCTGGCACGCGCACTCAGTGACTTGCTGAACGGTGCATGGATGGCCATCGCCGCCGGCCTGATCCTGGCCGGGCTGGGGATCCGGTACATCATAGCCCAGAACGATGGGATGAACACGCACGCACGGTTAGACGGAAAGGGTGCACTGGGATTGTTCACCAGCGGTTTCCTGGTCAACTTCATCAACCCCTTCGTCTTCGCGGTTTGGCTCGGACTGGTGATTCATGCCTCCAGCGCACACCCCACCGTTCAAGGCAGTACACTCTTCCTTGTCGGCGCGCTATTGGGCATTTTCTTTACGGACATGGGCAAAGCGGTGCTCGCTCCGCGATTGAAGTCAGCGCTATCCCCATCCGTGCTCAAGAAGGTGCACGTGATCATCGGGGCGGCCTTGGTGCTGTTCAGCATCCGCGCATTCGTTTACGCTTTACAGCATTGGGAATAGTGCATCGGTCGGGCTCGTGGAGCCGGGCAAGCTGATCGAGTACATGCTCCTGAACTGGGGCTATTGGGCGGTGACCTTGGCGCTCATGTTCATGGTGGTGGCGCAGTGGGGCTATGCGTCGCGGTTTCACTCGCCCTTCAGCCGCGTCCATAGTTCGCTCATCAGCCGCTTGAATGTCGCGCCGTCCAACGAGGGCGGTGGGGTCCATTCCGCCCGCAGGTTCTCGCCATCGGGTATCAGCCGGTACTCGTAGATGAAACGCGCATCCGTTGAAGGTGGGCCAGCCTGACCGAAACGTAGATCGCAGAGCACGAGCGTGTCGTTCCGCGACTTGATGATGTAGTTGTCGTCCGTGAGCCGGATCAAGCGTTCAACGGTGGGGTGGTGTGTCCACGTGCCGAGCAGTTCGGTGCCTATGGGCACGTTCATTAGCTCCACCTCAGGCATGGTGTCGAGCAAAGAGTAGTACCCGAGGCCATAGTGGTCCGCGCTTTCGACCGCCACCACCCAAAGCACCGAGTTGAACGCCGAGGGCCTTGTGGACAACGAGGTGTAGGCGATGCCCTGTCTTTGGAGCGAAGCTGAAATCGCGCTGTGTGCCTTCCACTTCATCCCGAGCGTGAGGACTACATAGCATGCACCGACACCCAGGCCGATGGCACTGAGCCGGTGCCGGCGCCGATCTCCTCGACGGAGGAAAAGCGCAGCGATCACACACACCAACGCGGGCAACGTGAATGACGGATCGGCAATGAAGAAGTTGTTGAACGACACCTTGATCGGTAGTGGCCAGAGCAAGTGGGTTCCATAGGCCGTCATGCAATCGAGCAAGGGGTGAGAGATCAGCGCGACACCGAACAACAAGCGCCATTCCTTGGTCGTAACATCATCCATCCGCTCTACTTTCCAGAGGATCAACGCCACGATAACCAACGTGACCGTGGTGATGATCGCGCTGGCCGCAAGGGTTACGTGGCCTAGCGCGAAGACCGATGCCAACAGGACGCAGAACACGCTCAGGAGCGAACTCGGATGACGCTTTGCCCAAAGCGCCAGCACGGGTGTCATAGCACCGATGAAGAGCAACGAGTGCGTCACGCCCCGATGCATCTCGATCTTGCGAACAGGATCCACGAAGGGGCCGCAGACCACATCAAGGTCGGGGATGGTCGCGGCGATGGCGCCCCATAGCATCGCCTTGTTACCGAGCTTCTTCCCCAGCACCAGTTCGCCTATGGCCGCACCGATGACGATGTGCGTGAGCGAGTCCATTCAGGCCAACACCTTTTTGAACGGCGAGCGTAGTTCGAAGGCACCGGGTTTTACGGAACGCACGAACGGACCGATGAGCTTGTTGGCGAGCATGTTGCGGTGCTTCACGTAGATGCGCGTGCCTTGTGGCTCCGCGCCGAAGTTGCTCTTCGTCTGCTCTGCTGTGCGCCCGTAGTTCACGCGCCGAAGATCTTTGACCAGCGCGAATTCCAGCAGATCAACCAGCATGCGTTGATAGATCATGTGCTCCTGGTTGCGCGCGTAGTCGAGGCCCACGTACTGCGCGTCTAGCGTATCGCCTATGACGAACGCCGAGCTGAAGCCGACCAGTTCATCACCGAGATAGTAACCGCGGAACAGCAGCTTGTCGCCGAGTTGCTCCTTCCATTGCGCATACACTTCGACCTTCAATCGACCGAAGGCGAACGGCGAACGGTCCAGCACGTTGTTGAAGAGACCTTGAAGATCTTTCGCGGAAGAGATGATATCGTTCGCGGACAGGTCAACGAGGCGCAACTGCGATGAGCGCGCTTGCACCGAACGCAAACGCGTACGCGCTTTCGCGTTCAATGCTTCCGCATAACCCACTATGTCCTTCCACGCCGGATCCACTTCCAGAACCATGTTCACGTCCATGGCCATGGCATGATAGCCTTGGTCGCTGAGACTTTCACCGCCCACGGTATGCGGCGCGTCCATGTCCTTTAGTATGAGCACGGACACCTTCGGTTTGAAATGATCCCAGGTGCCCAACTTCCACAGGGTGTTCTCCACGGCCTTGTAGCGGTATGCCGGGCCAATGCCATGCTTGAAGTACGAACCATGATCGCCACCGTGGAAGACATTCCCGTTCACCAACGTGCGCAAATGCATGTCCTTGATGACGCGTGAGCCTAGCCCTTTGCCCAATTGGCCCAAGGCTTCGCGGTAGGTGCTTCCTTGATCGACAAGGTCCACCACTTGGAAGTAGGCGATGCCCATGGGCAAGTTCTGCTCGCAATAGTGGATCGCATAACGGAACTGCATCGTGTCGGACATCACGTCTTCCAACACGCGCAGGTGATCATACTGCAGGTAGGGACCGGTATCCTTCGCTACTTGGCCCCAGTCCTCGCGATGGATCATGTGGATCGAATCGTGCAAACTGATCCTTATCGCAGGGGCGGCGTCGATCGTATCGCTCATCAACGGGCAAATGTCGTCCGTTGCACCATGAAGCGCGCTTTGTTCAGCAGGTAGAGTGATGGAAGGCGCGACGGTGCGATCACCGGTCAAACGGCCGTGGCGCCCCACTCGCAGATCACAACGTCCCTCTTGCCTCCTGCTCCCGCTCGATCGCCTCGAACAGCGCCTTGAAGTTCCCCTTGCCGAAGCTCTTCGCGCCCTTGCGCTGGATGATCTCGAAGAACATCGTCGGGCGGTCCTCCACCGGCTTGCTGAAGAGCTGTAGCAGATAGCCCTCGTCATCGCGATCCACAAGGATGCCGAGCTCGCTCAGCGGACCGAGGTCCTCATCAATGGGCCCCACACGATCAAGCAGACCAACGTAGTAGGAAGAAGGCACTTTCAAAAATTCCACACCACGCGCCATCAGGTCGCGCACGCTTTTCACGATGTCGTCCGTGGCGATGGCGATGTGCTGCACGCCTTCGCCGTTGTAGAAGTCGAGGTATTCTTCCACTTGGCTCTTCTTCTTGCCCTCGGCGGGTTCGTTGATCGGGAACTTGATGCGGCCGTTGCCGTTGCTCATCACCTTGCTCATCAGCGCGCTGTACTCGGTGCTGATGTCCTTGTCATCGAAGCTCAGCACGTTCGCGAAGCCCATCACCTCCTCGTAGAACTTCACCCATTTGTTCATCTGGTTCCAGCCCACGTTCGCCACCATGTGGTCCACGTACTTCAGGCCGGCCGTCGGTGGATTGTAGGCGCTCTTCCATGGCTTGTAGCCCGGCAGGAAGGTGCCGTGGTAGTTCTTGCGCTCAATGAAGATGTGGACCGTGTCGCCGTACAGCTTGATCCCGCTCTTCACCACTTCGCCATCGGCGTCCTTCTCCGTCATCGGCTCGAAGTAGCTCACCGCGCCGCGCTTCGTGGTCTCTTCCCACGCCTTGCGCGCATCGTCCACCCACAACGCGATCACCTTCACGCCATCGCCGTGCTCGCGCAGGTGATCGTTGATCGGGTTCTCCCTCGTCAGCGGCGTGGTCAGCACCAGGCGGATCTTGTCCTGCACCAGCACGAAACTGCTGCGGTCCTTCACGCCGGTCTCCAAACCCGCATAGGCCAGGCTCTGGAAGCCGAAGGCCGTCTTGTAGAAGTGCGCGCTCTGCTTGGCGTTGCCGACGTACAGTTCGATGTAGTCGGTACCAAGGAGCGGGAGGAAATCTGCGGCTCCTGCGACGATCTTCTTGGTACCGACTACATCGAACTGTACGTCGGCAACGCCAAGCAAAGCGCGCACTTCTA
>JBKJPT010000261.1:0-14524 GCA_046595075.1 Flavobacteriales bacterium | reverse complement strand
CTCGATGCCGCACAAAAGCAGCGGCAAGTCGTTGAACGGTGAATGACCAAGCTGTTGAAATTGTAGGGTGCTGAGCCTTTGCGCGTCCCACACTATCCCAGTTGCCGGAAGCCGGTGTCAAGGACCCGCACATGTGCAAAACATAATTTATCAACACTGTGGTTGAACGTGCTGTCCGGTGGCCGTGTTTAGGCACCTTGGGCTTTCGCAGGGGTCGACGTCAAGTGCACGACAGATCTTGCGAAGGCTGAAGATCTCACTCTCTTATCCGCCAGCAGTAGGCTAGTGTGGCCATGGCCATTGTACTCGGACCAGAGGGTTCGGGAAACACGTTCCATTGCACTACGCCGCGCAACTCGGCCACCCATAAGCCTCTACCGTTGTTCATGCGGAAGCCCAATCCGGGCGCCAAGGCGTACGACCAAATGGTTCTTGAGCCAGAGCGTGCATTGGTGATGCCGGTGATGAGATCGGTCGAAGTCGATCGCCAGCGCTCTGTCATTGCTTTCCATTGGCTGTATAGACCGACGTGGATGGAGCGTTTGTTCTCCTTATGCAGTCCGCGGCCTATGCGGGTTGTAACTCCAAGGTCGAGGGCTGCCTGTCCTTCTTTTTCGTTGCCCTGATAGCGTGTGTTCGGGGCCTGCCCTATGGTCAGATTGCCATAGGAATTGGTGGTCATATCGTAGGTGGAGTGGTACGGTATGGCGACCATCAGGTCAGAGACAAGGCTCCACCGATGTTCCAAATTCCATTCACAGCGCACGCCAGGTCCATAGCGATACGTTGGTTTCTCCGTTCGCCCTTCTGCGAAAAGGGATGGGCCGAGAAACACTTGCCCACATGCCACCAATGCGGGCACAAGGAAGGCGCCTAATAGAGCCAACTGCTTGGTCATGCGTGTGGAACGCAAACTTGACCTGCACAGTGTATCCACACTGTGCCACCCTTGTCGAAATGCTCCACATAGGTCTCCCGCCTCGGGGACCCTGCGGCACAAAGAGGATCTGGAATTGCTCACCGTGCGATCCTTGCCCCCAAGATGGTCGCAGGCGTCTTCCCGTCGCAGGCCAACAATTCAATGGTGTTGCACAGCCCCAACGCACTACATTTTCACCGGCGGCTTTGCCATGTTCGTCTTCGAACCCATGGACCGCCGCTCTCTATACAAACGTCTAAACCCTCTTGCGCGCTTTGCCCAGTGCCCCACCCCTGCGGCACGATCATTGGCTGTTATCATCCACATTCCGCACCATGAACAAGCTCATTGCTCCATTCCTCCTGCTCGCTATCAGTTTGCAATCATGTGCGCAGTGGCCCGCCATACCTGGCATACAAGGCACGCCGGGTGGTGGCCTTAGCAACGCCGATGTGGTGGCCGGGCTCAAGGAGGCCTTGGCCAAGGGCGCCGAGCAGAGTGTGGTGCGTAGCTCCGCGTTGGATGGCTTCTGGCAGAACGCCGCCATACGCATTCCCTTTCCGCAGGAGGCCGAACAGATGAAGCGCACGCTCACCACCATTGGCATGGGCGCACAGGTGGAGCAATTCGAACTGACGCTGAACCGCGCTGCGGAGGAAGCCGCGAAGGAGGCCCTGCCCGTGTTGCGCGATGCCGTAACCGGCATGACGGTGGGCGATGGCTTCGCGATCTTGAAAGGCGATGAGCACGCCGCTACCACCTACCTGCGCGACAAGACGAGCGCCGCGCTTACCCAACGCTTTCTGCCCATTGTTAAGCGTGCCACACAAAAGGTGGCGCTGGCCAACTACTGGACACCACTGGCCACGGCCTACAACAAGGCCAGCCTTTTCAGCGGCTCGCAAGCCGTGGACCCTGACCTGGATGCGTACGTGACCCAGCGGGCCATTGCGGGGCTATTCGTACTCATCGGCGAGGAAGAAGCGCGCATCCGCAAGGATCCATTGGCGCGTACCAGCGATCTGCTACGCAGGGTGTTCGCGAAGCAGTAGGTGGGTGTGCATGCGGCGCGATCCGCCGGTGAAGGGTTCGGCTCCAGCGGGTACCGGTGCGTGGCTCGTGGTGTACCTAGGCCTTAGAAGGATCTTCCTTTCCATGGCGTCTTGCATGGGCCAATGCACCTACATTATTGCCGGCGACTTTGCCATGTTCGCCGTCGATCCCATGGACCGCCGATCTCTTTACAAACGCCTGTATCCCCTTGCACGATTCAAGAACGGCAACACGGTGTTCTTCAATGGCCGCCTATGCGAGGTGGTAAAGCGCTACTACCGCATGAGCGAGGAGCGTGTGTTGTATGACGTGCGCGATGCCCGCACCAACGATGTGCGCGTGGGTATAACCGAGCAGGAGTTGCTATCGCCGACGGAACATCACGCGCGTAGCTGAGCAGGGCCTTTCGTCGGCGGCGGCAGGGTAACGTGCTAGCGCGTCCCCGCCCGTGAGGCCACGCGCTCTTTCACCAGCAGGTCATCGGTGCCTAGGCCGTGGTAGATGCGTTCGCCAAGTAGGTTGCCACTGGTATCGTAGCGCGACCACACGCCTGTCTTGATGCCGCGGAAGTACGCGCCGGTGCTTTCCATGCGGTCGTTGCAGTGGTAGTAGGTAAAGATGCCGTTGGCGGTGGTGAGCTGCTCGTCCAGGTAGGTGCCGGTCATGAGCGGATCGCCATCTGTGGCAAGCACTTGCACGGCCCAGCCTTCGGGCACGCGCATGGTCATGCGCAGGAACGCGTCCTTGTTGATGAGGGTGGCGGCATAGTCCGCGCCTACGAGATCATAGCGCTTGTCACCAATGATGAGGCTCTTGGTTTCGCTGGTCTTCAATTCGTTCAGCAAGCGGCCTAGGTCCTGTTGGGCCATGATCGGGGCGGCGATCGATACGCTCAGGAGAAGCGCGAGAGGGGCTTGGGTTCTCATGGCAGTGGAGGTTTGTGGTGCGCGGGAACACGCGCCGGTGTTGATCTATGCGCTCATGGTTGTTTGGTGCCGGCAATGAAGGCCGATTCGCTGCAGCTGGATCCGGTGCAGAAGAAGTTCACATCGCCGTACTTGTGTACAATGCGCCGGAACTCACGTGTGCGACCATCATTGGTAATGCGCACGATCTTGGCGATGTAGGTGGGTTCCACCACCAGTTCTTCCATGCGCCCCTCGGGCAGCACCACTTTCTCCGGTGGCGGTATGCGCACAATGCGGGTAACCACCGGCTTGGGCTTGGCGGCCGGCGCAAAGGACTCGGCAGCAACGGGCGCATGCACTGGCGCTGGGCGCACGAAGGCTACCGGTACCAAGACAGGGTCCGGTGTGCTAAGCAATGCGCGCTTGCGCTGTAAGAGCGGCGCAACCGGTGGCGCCACCTCATTGATCGCCAGCGCCACCACGATCTCTTCCGCAGGTGCTGGGTTGGCGGAAACGTTGCTGGCCTCGGGAGCCGATGGTGCGGGGACCGCCACGTTGGTGATCACCAGCGAAGCGGAGGTTGTTGGATCCGGTGCGGTGGTCAAACGACTTACACGGTGCGAGTACTCTTCCATTTTGGCCAGTGGGTCGCGGCCAAGTGTGTAGTCGGTGTCGTAGGCGAAGTCGCGCTTATCGCGGAAGTAGCGGATGAAACCCACGGGCTGCGCGTAGTGGAACTCTTCGCCCATGTCGTTCGCTTCCAATGTCACCTTGAAGGGGAAGTTGAACGGACCCGCGTCCAATCCATCGAAGGGCACGTGTGTATCAAAGAGCAACTGCTTGCTCAGGCATCCTTCGCGTTCGAAGGTGAGCACGTACACCCATTGCAGGTCCAGCTTCAGCTGCAAGCGGCCCACGGGACCGCTGAGCGTTTGCACCAGGATGCCATCGCGTTCCACCGCGACCTGCACGCCTTCGAAGGGGATCCCCTCGGTGCGCATCTTGCCATCGATGTACAAGGCTTGCTCGGTGAAGGCATTGCCAAGGGCAGGCATGCCGAAGAGAATGATCGCGCCAGAGATCGCTAGTAGGGTAGGGGGAGTTCTCATGGCCGGGTGGGTTAAGGGTGGGTCTTCGATCTGCGATGTGAAGGAAGGTCCATCTTCACAAGACCATCAATACCCACTTGTGGGGAAATCGCAGTTGATCGGATGATGCACCGCTAGACGCATCCTGCAGTAGTAGGTTCCTCCCGGTCAGGAGTCACACCCTATCCACCACCATCTTGAAGCCCACGCCGTGCACGTTCACGATCTGCACTTTGGGATCCAGCTTCAGGTATTTGCGCAGGCGCCTGATGAACACATAGAGGCTGCGGCCGAGGAAGTAGGTGTCGTCGCCCCAGACCATGTTCAGCAACAGCTCGCGTGGCAGCACCTGATCGGCATGCATGCACAGTAGGCGCAGCACGTCGGCTTCCTTCTTCGTGAGCTTGCGTTCCTCGGTGGGGTGGCTAAGCACCATGTTGCGGTGGTCGAAGGTGTAGTCGCCCACCCTCGAAGCGGTCGCGATCACGCGGGTTCTCGCCCTTGCCTTGTGTGCCCTGGACACCAGCGATCTGCTGCGGCGGGTGTTCGCGAAGCAATAGGTGCAACGGATCCAAACCAGATTGCCGAAAGTGTTTTCATTTCCTTCCGAAGAAGTCTTGCCCGGCGCAGGGTCTGCCGAAGGCGACCCTGCGCTCCGGAAGGTGAAGACGATACGCTTGTTCTAGGCGCCACAAACCGAAGGTAAACGAGAAGCCCCCGCCTTGCGGCGAGGGCTTCGATACGTTAAGGTTGTTCGGCTTAGAGCCCGAGCTGTCCTTTGAAGTTGCGGAACTCGAGGTCGGCCATGGCCTTCTCGCGCAGGCTGGCATCTTGCTGCACCGCCATGCCGAGGTGGTTGCGCACCATATCGCCGTTGTTCTGGCGGGCGCCGATCACGGCCATGAGGTAGTGGCCCATGGCGGTGTCCTTGTCGGTGCTGGCCTCCAGTATGCGTTGTGCACCAGCGGCATCGCCACTAAGGGTCTTGGCCAGTGCGGCGTTATAGCTGTTCACACCGCTCATGTTGCTGTTGGCGCTGCTGTAGTCACCGTTCTGGATGTCGATGATGCCCATGTTGTACTTCACTTCTGGACCAGCGGCAGTGGCCTTGCGGTACAGTTCCATGGCCTTCTTGCGGTCGCCCTTCAGGCGTGCGCAGGCACCCAGGTTGTTGGTGCTTATGGGGTTGTCGCTGATGCTGTTGGCCTTTTGGAATTCGGCTTCGGCTTCGGCGAGCTTGTTCTGCATCATCAGCACGTAGCCGGCGTTGTTCGGGCCGCGGTAGTCCGCAGGGAAGATGCGGCTGGCCTCGCGGTAGATGCGCAGTTGCTCGTTCATATCCGTGGTAAGCGTGGCGCTGTAGAGAAGCTCTTCAGCGTTCAGGCTGTCGGGCGTGCTCTTGCTCATGGCCACCAGTTGCTCATCGCTCTTGCCCACGCGATCGAAGTTCAGGCGCATTTCGCTGCGGCGCAGTGTGGGCAGGATATCATCGGAGATCTCCTTGTAGGTAGCGGCCATGTTGCGGATCTCTTCTTCGCGCTTGGTCACATCGGGGTACATCTGCAGCACGCGCAGCACCAGGTCCTTATCGGGCACGCTGCTGGCCTCCATGGCGCTCTTGAAACCGTCCCAGTCCTCACCGCGCGGGTTCAGGGTGTAGAAGGTCTCGAGGCTATCGGCCTTTACCTTGCCGCGCTTCAGTTCGCCCTTCATCCACACCATGGCGCTCTTGGCGCGATCGCTGGCGAGGTTCTCGTTCTTGCTCAGTTCGCCCTCGGGGCTGGCCCATGCATCAAAGGTGGCGCCCGTGAGGCTGATGTTGCCTGCGGCGGTCACGCCCTTGAGGAAGGCGGCCAAGGCGGCCACATCGGCGTCCTTCAGTTCGCCGGGGCGCACCACGCTGCTGCTTACCAGGTAGTTGATGGTGGCCATTTCGTTGTGGTGGGTAATGCGCTCGAAGGCGTCGCCTGCCATCAGCACCTTGTCATCGCTCAGCATCAGGTAGGGCGTGGTGATCACACCGTCAGCGATCTTGTAAGGGTCGAAGGGCATTTCCTTCTTGCCCTGCTTGCCCAGGATCTTCACCATGAGTTCGCTGGTGTTCATGGCCGGGGTGTAGGCCACCTTGCCGCTGTAGCTGAAGGCCTTGCCGGTCTCGTAAGGGATCACGGTATAGTTGCCCACCGCCTTGTCGCCCTGGAAGCCCACCATCTTGTAGGGGGTTTCGCCACCGGCGTAGGTCAGCGTAGGGGTCAGTTCCACCTGTGCCTTGCGGGCGAAGTACTTCTCCGGGAAGTTGCCGTTTATGGTCACAGCCACGGAATCGCCTTGCACGATCAAGGGGTTCGGGTCCACCGTGTATTTTACGTTCTCTACGTACTTCTTCATCTTGCCCAAGCCATTGCAGGCTACGAGCACGACGCTGGCGGCGATCATTAGGGACATGCCCTTCAGGTGGCGCTTTTCCATGAATTCAATTCTGATTGGTGATTTCGGCCGCAAGTATAGTCACTGCCCGGGTAGGATAACCGTTCAGTGGGGGGCTTATGTTCTCCACACATGACCGTGCGTATCAGAGGGTTGCGATGCGATGGCCTTCGGGGACCTCCTCATCGATCAACGCAAGTAGTTGGTCGTACACCGCAGGATCCTGCATTAGGTCGTGCTGCTCAAGGTCCACCACAAGCACCCGCGAACCGGGGCGTTTTTGCAGGTGGTCCAGGTAGCGCTCCTGCAGGCGCATGAGGTAATCGGCGCCTATCTGCTGCTCGTAGCTGCGGCCACGCGAGCGAATGCGTTCGCGCACGCGTTCTATGCCCAGGTGCAGGTATACGATCAGTTGTGGCTGCGGCAGGTCGCCGTACATGATCTGGTACAGGTCGCGGAAGAGGGCATATTCATCGGCGGCGAGGGTTACGCTGGCAAACACCAGCGACTTGCCCAGTGAGTAATCGGCAATGGTGCACGGGCTGAAGAGGTCCTGCTCGGTGGTGCGCTTGAGCTGGTGGTAGCGCTGGGCGAGAAAGGAGAGTTCCACGCTGAAGCCGTAGCGCTGTGGATCTTCGTAGAAGCGGGGGAGGAAAGGGTTCTCGTCGAACTCCTCCAGCACTAGCCGCCCATTGCGCTCCTGTGCCATACGCCGCGCAAGTGTGGTCTTGCCCGCGCCAATGAGCCCCTCTATGGCGATGTAGGAGTAGTGCATGATCACAGCCGCGGACGAAGGTCGTGCAGCATTTGCAACACCGTACGCCCCCGCACCGGGTGCACCCATTGCGGCACTATGTCGGCCGCAGGCGCTAGCGCAAAGGTGCGCTCGTGCAGCCGCGGATGGGGCACTGTGACCATGTCGGTCTCCATGATCTCCGATCCGATCAGCAGAATGTCGATGTCGATTGTGCGAGCCGAATAACGTGCGGCTGCGTCGCGCACGCGGCCCAGTTCGGTTTCGATCCGGAGCAGTTCGGCCATCAAGGTGTTAGGCTCCAACGTGGTGTTCAACAGCAGGGCACGGTTCAGGAACAGCCGTTCATCGCTGAAGCCCCAGGGCTCGGTCCAATGATCGCGGCTATGGGTCTGCACGCTACCGCAGCGCGCACCGATCGCCTTTTCAGCAGCGGCGAACATGGCCACCGGATCGCCCATGTTGCCACCCAGCAGCAGCAGTACTTCGTAGGAATTGGGAATGCCCATGGGTTCGTACCGGCAAACATATCCTCATGCCGCCACTTCATTTCTGCCATGCGCCTTGAGCCTTCAACCTTAACCAGAGCCTTTGGCCCCGAGTCTTGTGACCTGAGTCTTGATCCGCCCTCCCATCCCCGATGCCTCCCGCTCGTGTAAGCGGTGCCGAAGGCGAGTGGCGCAAGGGTCTAGTTTCGTCCGCTCAACAAAACCAACGTTCATCGCCATGGCCCAGTTCTTCAAATTCATGTTCGCATCCATGATCGGCACATTGCTGATCGGTGTGTTGCTCATCCTCCTCTTCTTCGCCATGATCGCCGGCATTAGTGCCAGTTTCAGCAGCGGCGACAAGAAGACCACCGTGAAGGACGGCAGCGTGCTGCACCTCACCCTGGACCAGGAGATCGTGGACCGTGGCAGCAAGGACGACATCGACCTGGACTTCGGTCCGTTCCAAAGCAGCAGCAAGATCGGCCTCAACACCATCCTCAACAGCTTGGAGAACGCCAAGACCGATGACCACATCGAAGGTGTGTTCCTGGACCTGAGCTATGTGCCCGCGGGCTTCGCCACCATGCGCGAGATCCGCAACAAGATCATCGAGTTCAAGAAGGAGAGCGGCAAACCCGTGGTGGCCTGGGCCGAACTGTACACACAAGGCACTTACTACCTGGCCACCGCCGCTGATGCGATCTACCTGCAACCCAAGGGCGATCTGGACTACCGCGGGCTGCACAGCGAGTACATGTTCTTCAAGGGCATGTTCGAGAAGCTCGATATCGATGTGCAGTTCATCCGTGGCAGCAACAACAACTTCAAGAGCTTCGGCGAAGTGTACACGCAGGACCATATGAGCGACAGCAACCGCGTACAGGTCGATGCACTGCTCAAGGGCCTGTGGGCCGATCACCTTGCAGCGGTGAGCGGCAAGACCGGTGTTGATGAAGCCCGCCTGAACATGATCGTGGACAGCCTGCTCGTGCGCAACGATGAAGCTGCGTTGCAACTGAAGCTCGTGGACGGATTGAAGTACCGCGACGAAGTGCTCGCCGAGCTTCGCACGCGCATGGGCCTGGATGCCGACAAGGACATCGCCTTCGTGGAACTGGGCAAGTACCGCAAGTCCTATAATGCACGCAAGCACGGCGACGCTCCGGCTGGTGACAAGGGCAAGCTCGCGATCATCTACGCCGAAGGGGGCATCTCCAGCGGCGAGAGCAGCGATGGAAACATTGGGAGTACATCGTTGAGCGAGACCATTCGCAAGGCGCGCGAGGATAGCACCATCAAAGCCATCGTGTTCCGCGTGAACTCACCTGGCGGCAGCGGCCTTGCCAGCGAGGTGATCTGGCGCGAAGTGAAGCTCGCAGCGGCAGTGAAGCCCGTGGTGGTGAGCATGGGCGATGTGGCCGCATCGGGCGGTTATTACATCAGCGCACCGGCAACGAAGATCTACGCCGAACCAACCACCATCACCGGTTCTATCGGCGTGTTCGGCATCATCCCCAACATGCAGGGTTTCTTCAACAACAAACTGGGCATCACCTTCGACGGTACCAAGACCCACCAGTACGCTGACATGATGACCACCAGCCGCCCGCTCACCGAGCAGGAGAAGCGGATCATTCAAGGGTACGTGGATGAGTTCTACGAAGGCTTCGTGGCGCGCGTGAGCGAAGGCCGCAAGCTCACACCCGAGCAGGTGGATCACATTGGTGGTGGCCGTGTATGGACCGGCGTGGATGCCAAGGCCCGTGGCTTGGTGGATGAACTCGGTGGTTTGGAAGATGCTGTGAAGGCAGCGGCCGAACTCGCCGGACTCACCAGCTACACCGAGGTGGAACTGCCTGTGCAGAAGGACCTCTTCCAACAGATCATGGAAGACCTCAATGGCCAAGCCCGCACCTGGGTGGCCACCGAATGGCTTGGCGAGGACGTGCAGCTATTGGAACAGTACAAGCGCATTCGTGAGGTGAAGCAGCAGGTGGGCATTCAGGCACGCATGCCTTTCGATCTGGTGATCGAGTAGCGCACCTTACATATAAGAATCACGAAGGCCCCGACTTGCGTCGGGGCCTTCGCTTGCCCTGTTGATCGGTTGCCCGACCATTTACCAAAACCTGAGTGTTGTAACGGGAGGGTACGAGGGAAGGTTTCGTTCATCCCACTTCCACGTGTACGCCGCTCTGGTTGCGCACGTTGAGCACGCGGCCATCTTCCCAGATCAGGTATTGGCCCTTGATGCCCACGAGCAATCCGCTCACCTCGGGTGTCTTCTCGAAATTCACGCTTGCCACTTTGGGTGGATAAGCGAGCACGGGATACTCGATCGTCATCGGTTCCTCTTCCTTCAATAGGTGTTGTTGCAGATCGGCGCGCAGCAGCCCGTAAACCTGCGCACGTGCGGCGCGCAACGCATCGGTGTCGGGCGGGACTTGTTTCAGCATTGCGCGCCAATTGGTCTTGTCGGAGAAAGCGCGCTTCAGGTCCACCTCGATCAGTCCTGCTAGCTGGCGGTACGGCACACGCGCGATCACCAACGCCGCTACGGCGCCTTGATCTATCCAGCGTGTGGGCACCTGCGTGCCTCGGGTTACACCCACTTTCACATTACCGGTGTAGCTCATGTACACCACGTGCTCCGTGGCGTGGTGCGCGATCTCCCAATCGGGGTCGCGGCCTTCGCCCAAATGTGCGCGGCAGAGTTCGGGGTTGATGATGCATTCCGCGGCTTGGGGTGCGGTGCTGAAACAGGGGTAACAGAAGCCCTGCGCGAACAACTTCTTCACGCGCTTGTCGCAGTTCACGCAGCTGAGCACCCCCGTTGCGCGCACGCTGAACGGCTTGCCGATGAAGGCCCCAAGGTCCATGGACGCGGATGCAAAGGGCAGGGCATAATGCACCGTGCCATCAATGCGCGCGTACATCTTCGAGAGGGGTTGTCCATCGCTCATTGGAAGCAGTTCTTATCTTTTGGGCTGAAGATAGCCGCACCATCTTCGCACCCATGGCCATCAACACGCTGGTATCCTTCCTTACCAAGAAACGGCTCCAACAGATCGAGCTGTTCAAGGAACACCCGCGCATGGCCCAGTTGGAGGTCTTCCATTCGCTCGTGCGCGCCGCGCGCTACACCGAATGGGGCCGCAAGCACGATTATGGCAGCATCAGCGATCCGGAGAACTTCCGGCAGCGCGTGCCTTTGCAGGACTATGAAGATGTGAAGCCCTACGTGGAGCGCCTGCGCAAGGGCGAACAGAACCTGCTTTGGCCAACCGACATGCGCTGGTTCGCCAAGAGCAGTGGCACCACAGGGGATCGCAGCAAGTACATTCCCGTGAGCCGCGAGGCGTTGGAGGATTGCCACTACAAGGGCGGCAAGGACCTCATCGCCTTCCACTACCAGCATTTTCCCGAGAGCAAGTTGTACCAAGGTATGAGCCTGGTGGTAGGTGGCAGTAGCACCATTGAACAGCACCGTGCCGATGCGTACACCGGTGATCTCAGCGCCATCATCATCCGTAATCTGCCAATTTGGGTGGAAGTACGCCGCACGCCGGTGATCGAAACGGCACTGATGGAGAACTGGGAAGTGAAGATCGAACAGATGGCGCGCGAGACCATGCGTGAAGATGTTCGCTGCATAGCCGGGGTGCCCTCATGGACATTGGTCCTACTGCGCCGCATCCTGGAACTCACCGGCAAACAGAACATCCTGGAGGTGTGGCCCAACCTGGAACTCTTCATGCACGGTGGCGTCAGCTTCAGGCCCTATCGCGCGCAGTTCGAGGCGTTGATCCCTTCGCCCACGATGAACTACCTGGAGAGCTACAACGCCTCCGAAGGTTCCTTCGCCATACAGGACCGCTATGGTGCCGACGACATGTTGCTGATGCTGGATTACGGCATCTTCTACGAGTTCATTCCCCTGGACGAGTTGGGCAATGAGCATCCACGCACGGTATTGTTGGACGAAGTGGAAGTGGGACAACAGTACGCCGTGGTGATCAGCACCAATGCCGGTCTGTGGCGCTACATGCCCGGCGACACCGTGCGCTTTACCAGCGTGAAGCCGCATCGTGTGCAGGTGAGCGGGCGCACCAAGTGCTTCATAAACGCCTTTGGTGAAGAGCTGATGGTGGAGAACGCCGATCGCGGGATCGAAGCCGCGTGCGCGGCCACAGGTGCCGTGGTGAGCGAATACACCGCAGCGCCCGTGTACATGCAGGCCGAAGCGCAGGGCGGGCACGAATGGATCGTGGAATTCGCGCATCGACCCGATGACATGGCCCGGTTCGTGGAAGTGCTCGATGACACCATGCGCGAGATCAATTCGGACTACGATGCCAAGCGGCGGGGGGACATGGCGTTGCGGCGCCCTGTGATCCATGCCGTTGGAGCGGGCACCTTTTACGAATGGATGAAACTGCGCGGCAAGCTCGGGGGACAGAACAAGGTGCCGCGCCTTAGCAACGATCGAACGATCCTCGACTCCCTCCTTCTGGTGCCCGTATCGGTATGAAGTACATGATCATCCTTTGCTGGGTCTTGTTCGCACCCGTGTGCGGTGCTGCGCAAGACACCGCACCCGAAGGCTTTATCATCGAAGGCCACTTCGACACCTTCACCACGGACGAGATGGGCAATGTGTACGCGCTGCAAGGCGACGTGCTGCACCTATTTGATGCACGCGGTCGAAGTTGGTTGCGCAACAGCACCAAGACCTTCGGCCGCATCGGGAGCATCGATGCGTTCTATTCGCTCAAGCCCATGCTCTTCGCACCGGAACAGGGGCAGATCGCCGTGCTGGACAATACACTGAGCCTGCAAGGCAGCGTGATCAACCTGCCGCGAGAAGGCTATGCACAGGTGACCAGCGCGTGCATGAGCGTGCAGAACCATTTCTGGTTCTTCGATCAGCGCGATCTCGCCTTGGTGCGCGTGGATGCGCAACTGCGGTTGCAGTCCACGACCGGCAGGCTCGATCAACAGCTCGGCTTCGCACCGGAACCCACCGGCATGTACGAGAACGAGAGCCGCCTCTATGTGAACGATCCCACTCACGGCATCCTCGTCTTCGATCTCTTCGGCACCTACATGCGCACCCTTCCCATAACGGGCGCCAGTAGTTTCGAGGTGCGCGGCCAGCTCCTCCTTTCATTCGGCACCAACGGACTGCAGGCCTATGACCTGCGCACCTTCGAGAACGTGCCGATCGCATTGCCCACCGATGCGGGCAACGTGCGCGACATACGTACGGAACGCGGACTGCTCTACCTGCTCACCCCGGAGCGCATCGTGGTGCGGCCAAAGCCCGCAGGCAATTGACCGACGACTTTTCCACAACGCGGCGCGCGATGCACCGCGCCGGTATCTTCGTCGGCACCAAGTAAACGTACCCATGCACATCGCGATCGCAGGCAACATCGGCGCAGGCAAGACCACGCTCACACAACTTCTTGCTAAGCACTACAAGTGGGAGCAGTTGCAAGAGGCTGTTGACAACAACCCCTACCTCTTCGATTTCTACAAGGACATGCAGCGCTGGAGCTTCAACCTGCAGATCTTCTTCCTCAACTCGCGCTACGAACAGTTGGTGGAGATCCGCAAGAGCGGTCGCAACGTGATCCAGGACCGCACCATCTACGAGGACGCGTACATCTTCGCGCCCAACCTGCACGCCATGGGCTTGATGACCACGCGCGATTTCGAGAACTACCACCGCCTCTTCCTCAACATGGAGAACAGCATACAACCACCGGACCTGCTGATCTACCTGCAAGCGCCCGTGGACAAGTTGGTGAAGCAGATCGCCGAGCGCGGCCGCGATTATGAGAACTCCATCAGCATCGAGTATCTCAAGCGCCTCAACGAACGCTACGATGGCTGGATCGAGAAGTACGACAAAGGCAAGTTGCTGGTGATCGATGTGGAGGACAACGCCTTCCACAACGACCCCGAGGACCTGGGCCGCATCATACGTTCCATCGATGCCGAGATCCATGGCCTGTTCCCGCACGAGAAGCTGGCCGCCAAAGCGAAGGTGGAAGTGAAGACCCCGATGAAGCCGCTGAAGAAAGGCAGCTTGAAGCCCGAGCCCAGCAAGAACGGCGCGAAGACGTTGGTCAAGAAGCGCTGAGGGCAGGGACGAACGCAACGAAGAAGGGGTCGCAGTTCGCGGCCCCTTCTTCGTTGCGTCTGCGTTGATGGTCAACGCTCGCTCACGCGCAGTGCGGCACTCTGGGTCGGCCCACGATCCAAGTACAACGCCTTGGTGGCGAAGGGCGCATCAGTACCGTAGCCTTTCGCGGTGAGCCGGTCCGAAGCAACACCTTTCGCGATGAGTGCATTGCGCAGCGCATCGGCGTGAGCTTGTGCATCGGCTCCGCTGGCGCCGAGTTCCAGCTTCAGCGTTGGGAAGGCCTTGAGGATCTCGGCGGTGTTGGTCACCTGTGCGTCCGATGTACCGCTCAGCGCAGCACCATCGAAACCCACTTCGTTGAAGCCGATCCACGTGGTCTTGTCCGCTGGTACCGCACGTGAAATGAAAAGCAGGAGGTCATTCTCCATCCCGTCCATGGCACCCTTCACCTCGAAGCCAGTGATGAGCTTGTTGGTATAGTCGGTGGCGCGGGTCTGCATGGTCGCGAGCGGATCGCGACTGCCCGCGCTATCGCTGTTGATCGCACCATTTCCTGCGTTGTCAGCACCGCTCATATTGTTGGTCATCTCCGTGCCCGAGACCATTTCGCCATCTGCTTCAGCGTGGTTGGCGGTGTTGATGTGCGGCGCAATGATCAATGCCACCAATGAAGTGAGCTTGATCAGGATGTTCATGCTGGGGCCGCTGGTGTCCTTGAAGGGGTCGCCGACGG
>JBKJPT010000095.1:0-3420 GCA_046595075.1 Flavobacteriales bacterium | reverse complement strand
GGTCGATCTGCCGTCCTTGATCGTGATGGCGCGGCTCGATACCACTGGTACGCTCACTTTCTCGCCCAGCCCGGTCGGTGTATGCACCTTCGCCAGCAACCAGGCATCACCGCGGGTGGTGGTGGCCAACGGATACACGTTCGTTGCATGGGCGGACAACCGCCCTCCGGCCAGCTTCCGGGATCTCTATCTGCAAAAGTTCAATGCTGATGGCGTTCCGCAATGGACCGCCGACGGCGTGCCAGCGATCCAATTGAACACCTACATCCCCACTTCGGGACTGGTGCCCTCGGACAGCGGCGCGGTCATCGGCACGATCGACGGCAGTGTGGATGGCCTGTCAGCGATGCGGGTGCGGGCGGACGGAACGCTGGCTTGGCCTGAGCCCGTGCAGTTCTGCACATCCGCTTTCAACCCGTTCTATGAACGGCAGGTGGAGTTGCCCGATGGTGAAGGTGGCGTGGTTGCGTTCTGGGAGATCTTCGGTGGCGGTGATCTCTACGCGGCGCGCATCTATCGCAACGGTGACCTGGGTGATCACACCAGCGTCCCGGAAAACAGCACTTTCGGTGGCGAACTCCCGATCCGACCTTCACCAACAACAGGTCCCTTCAGCGCTACGCTTTCCGACAGGACGCAACTTCGATCGGTGCGTGCGCTCGACGCTGCAGGGCGGGCGACTGCGATACCTGCCATACGAAGCGACGGTCTACTGCTGTTGGACGCCGCTTCGCTGGCCAACGGTCCGTACACCCTGGAAGTGATCACCGATGCCGGCGTGATGACCGGCCGGTTCATCGTCGCGAAATAGCCGACGGTCATTCGATCGGAACGGCCTAGACCGCGAACGCTCGCTGATCATGAACGCGATCATCTCGCTCTCGGCCGGGTCCATCGCCTAGGCGCCGTCGGGAAGTATCCGCAGACAGGTGATCGATGCTCACAGTGGATCGCCCTTAGACCTTGCCAGGGTGTCCATCGTTAGCGCCGCATGATGCCCCACCCGAAAACCTCCGCAGCTGTACGGTCGTGGACAAGAGCACGACAGACCAGTCGGTAGTTTTCGTCAAGAGTGGCGATGGGAGGACACCCTGCGATCGTCTGAAGGGTTGGGTCATACGTGGGCAACGAAATACATCTCCATTTCCCCTTTGCCTTTCGCTTGCACCCTTCCGCGCGGCGTGAAGCTGAGACCGGATCCACCTTTCACCAAGGCATAAGTGGCTTCGCTGATGTTGACTTGGCCCACTTCTCCCGAGGATTCCATGCGGCTCGCCGTGTTCACCGTATCGCCCCAGATGTCGTACTGGAATTTCTTCACGCCCACGATGCCTGCAACCACCGGACCGGTGTGGATGCCGATGCGGATCTCGAAGTAGGGCAGGCCCGCCGCGATCTTGTGTGCTTTGCCTTCGGCGATGAAGTCCCGCATTTCCAATGCGGCGTTGATCACATCGGTGGCGTGCGTGGAGTTGGGCGTGGGCAATCCCCCGGCTGCCATGTACGCATCACCGATGGTCTTGATCTTCTCGATACCGTACTTACTGGTGATGTGGTCGAAGGCGCTGAAGCACTCGTTGAGGTCGCGCACCAGTTGCTGCGGTGTTACCACCTCGCTCATCGCGGTGAAGCCCTTGAAGTCGGTGAAGAGCACGGTGACCTGATCGATGTGGACGGCTTCAGCGGATCCCTTCGTTTTCAGTTCTTCTGCGACTTCTTCCGGCAGGATGTTCAACAGCAGTTCTTCGCTGCGTTGCTTTTCCTTCCTGATGCGGTTGCGCTGGCGCCAAAGGCCGGCAAGGAGCAGGAGTACAGTGCCAGCGACCGCCATGCTCGCGTTGCGCAAGAACCGCTGCCGATCGGCATCTTCCTGCACCTGTGCTTGGGCATGCTCCGCCTGTCGCTTCTCCTCCTGCATGGTCACCTCGAAGAGGTGCCCCTGGAAAGCGTTCTGATGCGTTTGCCTGCTCAAGCTGTCCGCCCAGACTTCCGCTTGGTAGAGATGCTTCGCCGCGGCGGCCCAATTCTCATCTATGCTGTCCACCCGCCAGAGGTTCCGTTCGATCCGTTCGCGTCGGGCAACATCCGTGTTGAAGAGCACGGCAATGCTGTCTGCTTGCTCGAACCACGTTCGCGCGGCCGCGGAACGGTTCAGGCCCAAGTACGCTTCGCCCAGTTCCAGTTCCACAGTACCCCACCGAGGCATTGGCCACCAATCGTTGAGCCGTGCCAGTGCCGTGGCCTGGCTCAGGTAGGCGACCGCACTGTCCAGCATGTGCTGGCCGAGGAAGAGCCTGCCCATGTCGGCATTTTTGATCGTCGCCTTTTTCCACCTGTCCCGAAGCTCGAGTGGGGCTTGTTCCATTCCCCGATCCAACCCTTGTGCCCTGAATTCCGCAGCCGTTTCGAGCGCACCAGGACTGCGCCTGACCAGGTCGATGATGCGGGACATATCGCCTCCCGTTTTCAGCCCGGCATCCAATAGCATCGACAGGAGTAGCGGATCCTGTGTCCCCGTCCGTTCTGCATCCACGTATGCCTCCTGCAGCTTGATGATGTAGAAGGCGGTGCTGTCCGCCCGTTCAGCGGCTTGGAAGACTCCAATAAGGTAACCGTACGCGATACCTCTCGATCGGGGCCCGTTGGCGTAGGTCGGATCGGCGAGTGCGGCCCGCAGAAACTGATAGAGCAGGTACAGGTCGCCCTTCTGGGCGAATTCGCCCATTCGCAGGCCATAGAAATCACGCACGTCCTTTACACTCGTTGTATCGCTACAGGCCCGAACGATGGCGCACGCCTTGTGCAGGTACTTGATGCACGTGTCACGCGGCATGCCACGATGCAAGGGGATGACCGATGTATACGTGGCCTGAGCGACCGTATCGCCAAGTTCCAACGCAAGGTCGGCGATGTTCAAAGCGAAGTTCTTGTATTCCTCTGCCCCAGCCCTGTTCGCATGGAGCATGGCGATCCTGAACCACCGCGCCTCGAGCATGTATTTCCGGTCTTGCACCTCGCTGGCCGCCTCGTAGAGGCTGTCGGCCGTACCCACGATCCGGGCTGCCTCTTCAACATCGCCCGGGTGAATTCGGTATCGACGAAAGCTCAGCGAATCAACGATAGCGGCGAACGCGGCGTTCTCTTTCTGGGCATGCACCAGGGGTACGCACAGGACGAAGCCGATGGCGAGCAGGAGGTGCTTCATGTGCGGAGCGACCCGATGGTCTTGGAAACAAAATACATCTCCATTTCTCCCTTCCCCTTCGCTTGCACTTTTCCGCGCGGTGTGAAGGTGAAGGCTTGCGGAGTTACGGGTTGTCCGGTTGCGGGTTGCGGGTTGGGTCCCTTCGTCACCTCCTGCGCATCCTTCACCAACGCGTACGTCGCCTCGCTGATATTCACTTCACCCACCACACCAGA
>JBKJPT010000069.1:0-17592 GCA_046595075.1 Flavobacteriales bacterium | reverse complement strand
GGCACCTTGCACCACCATTTCACCCAGACCGTAGCTACCATTGATCAGCACCACGTCCTTGAAACCGCTTTCGGTATCGAGGCTGAACGCCACGCCGCTGCTGCCCACGTCGGAGCGCACCATCTTCTGGATGCCCACGCTGAGGCCCACTAGGAAGTGGTCGTAGCCGAGGCTTTCGCGGTACACGATGGCGCGATCGGTGAAGAGCGAAGCGAAGCAGTTGCGCACTGCACTGATCAGATCCTGGTGGCCGCGGATGTTGAGGAAGGTCTCTTGTTGACCAGCGAACGAAGCATCGGGCAGATCTTCCGCAGTTGCGGATGAACGCACCGCGACGTCGGTGGCGTCCTGTCCATACTTCTGGCTCATCTCGTCGTAGCGCTGGAGGATGCCCTTCCAGATCTCCTCCGGGAACTTGCCGTTCTTGATCAGCGTGCGCACGGCAAGACCTGTGCGGCGGATGTTCTCCACATCGTCCACATCAAGCCCCGCCACGATGTCGCGGATCTTCTGGTCGAGGACGTTGTGCTCGATGAAGGCCTCATAGCTCGCCACCGTCACCACAAAACCACCGGGCACTTGCACGCCGAGCTTTCCGAGGTTCTGGATCATCTCACCCAAGCTGGCATTCTTGCCACCCACGGTAGGTATGTCCGAGAGTTCAACTTCGTGGAGCCATTTGAGGTAGGGGAGGTGCGGGGTCATTGCGTGCGGGTATTAGGACAGAGATAAGACGGCGGGTTCAATGGAAAGTCAGGGCAAAGGTTGATCGCATGCTGCGAACTTTGATGGAGGCCCTGATCCGACCTCCGTGCAGAAGGATCGTTGACGTGACCGAAGTCATCGGGTCCGATAGAGTGCACGAAGATGAACCGTGCCTGCTGTGCGGGCGCCACGCCAACAGTGAGAAGGACTTAACTCCGTTCCGAGAGGCGATCCAAAGAAATGTTGGCCCTTTCGTTCAGCGCAACGCGAGCGAGCGTTCCTCCGCTCACAGTCATGGAATGCTGAACCACCCGGCATGTTGGATAGAAGACCTCCACCTATTGCACCACGAAAGTGCAATGATCGTTCTCGGCACCGGCGGTAACTCGGGCCACGTATAGGCCGGGGGAAAGGCCCGACACGTCCAGCATGAGCCGCTGGTCCGATTCCCAGTGGAGTTGCATGTGCTGCTCCACAGGTTGCGCAGCACTGAAAACTAGCAAGTCCGAGGCCGCGAAGGGTACATTCGAGATGATCATCAAGCGACCATCGGTGACCGGATTCGGGGCGCATATGAGGTTCTCCCCGCCTGTGCGCAACATTACGGCCCGGATACCCTCATCGTTGCGCGTTCCGTCGTCATCCACTTGCACCAGTCGGTAGTACCAAAGGCCATCGGCCACGGGAGTGTCCGAACCGCCGTAGTGCGTTGTCGTCACGCTGGAACCTTGGGCAGATACGACCAAGGCGATCTCCCATGATCCCCCATCCCGTGATCGGGACACTTCGAAGTGATCGGAGTTGTGCTCGGAACCGGTGATCCAAGTGATCAATGCGGTGCCAGCGTCCGCGCTAACGTCGAAAGCGACCAGTTCAACAGGCAAGGGCGGTGATGGCCAGATCTGGTACCCGGTCTGCGGACCTTGATCATAGTACCAGTATGTGACCCCACAGATGCGCACCGATTCACTATGCCCGCCGGAGTTCGAGTTGGGTTGGACCAGTCCCCCTGGCATGATCTCCACGACCGAACCACAAGGCAGCGTGATCTTCGATCCCCCACCGGAAAAGTACCAAACCCCGTAGACCTTTAAGTGCAAGGGCAGGCCGTTATAAACATGGTTCTGGGTCACGGATACCGTATGGCCCGACGCGATGATGAGGGTATCGCCACCTGTAGGGGCGTGCCCACAACTCCAAGTGCTTGCTGCGTTCCAGTTGCCGTCGCCCAAGGAAACGCACATTGCTGCCTCAGCTTCGTACCAAGGGGCGTTGAGCAACGCGATGAGCAGTATGAAACGGAGTGAACGCATGGTCTGGGACGCGTTGTACTGAAAGGGAGGGCAAATGGTTCGGCGGGATGGTCTCCTGTTGTCCGGCGAACGAAGCTTCCGGAAGATCTTCGGCCGCGGCCGAAGAACGCACTGCTCCGTCGGCTGCTTCCTAGCCAGGTTGCTGGCTCATTTCATAGTAGCGCTGCAGGATGCCTTTCCACATCTCGTCGGGGAACTTGCCGTTCTTCACCAGCGTGCGCATGGCGAGAGCGGTGCGGCGCACGTTTTCTAGGTCACCCACGTGCAGCTTCTCCAAGATGTCACGGATCTTCTGATCAAGGACGTTGTGCTCGATGAATGCCTCATACCACGGGACCGTCACTACAAAACACCTTGCACTTGCACGCTGAACTCCCCGAGGTTTTGGATAATCATCCCGAAGCTGGCGTTCTTGCCGCCCACAGTGGGGAAGTCGCAGAGTTCAACTTCGTCGAGCCATTTTTGGTAGGTGAGGTGTGGGGTGATTGCGCGCGATCATTAGGACAGAGCTAAGACGGCGGGTTCAACGGAAAGTCAGCGCAGAGGTTGATCACAAGAAGCACGATCACCTTTCGCCTTGAACAGCGGCGTGGGTCCAAAGGATCGGATCGTGGAGCCGGGTTCGATCTACCGGACCACGATCAACCGCGCGTGTTGAGCAGGTGTAGAACCTACTGTGCGCAGGACATAACTCCCCTGCACGAGGCGATCCAGTGGAATGTCGACCTGCGACCGGCCGTTTACCGGGACGTATAGTAGCGTGGCACCTTGCATATTGACCAGTTCTAGGGATGTGTATCGCGCAGCCTCCCCGATCAATACGGTACAGTTGTCGATCACTGGGTTCGGTGATACGACCAACAGGCCGTACGCACCTGTGATCTCTTCAACGCTAGTTTCCAAACATCCGATAACAGCCGTTCCGCCTGGGAAAACATCCACGGTGTATAGGGTCGCGGTCGCCACGTTGTCATAGACCGTTATGGCTAGGTCCACGGGGGTGAACACAGCGGCGGAATCCGATCCATAAGGTTCGGCGCCACAGGTAGGGCAGATGGTGCCGTCCGCTTCCATCTTCATGAACCCGCATTGCACATCGAAGGACACGTTCACTGCGCCCGCCGCCACGAGACCACCGTCGGTACATTCGATGATGTCCCACGCTTGGCCGGTGAGGAAGTTCGTGGCCAGCTTCTGTGACCACAGCAATTCACCGTTGGCGTCGCACTTGGCGACATACATCTTCGGAGCGCCGATCCCCAAGGGAGGCACTGCCGCCTGGCCGGCCATGGCGTAGCCGCCATCGGAGGTGGGCACAATGCCAAGGAATTCCTCGCTGAGAGAATCGCCGCCAAAAGCACGGGCCCAATCGAGGTCACCATCCTTGTCCACCTTCACCACGAAGCCATCGTCCTGCTCATCGGCGCTGCTCGCGAACCCGTACGTGCGCGTGCGGCCCGCGATCACGAAACCGCTGTCTGGCGTGGCGGCCATGGCGTGCGCGAGCTCGGATCCTTCGCCATAGCGCTTACCCCAGATCACATCACCACTATCGTTGATCCGCAGCACACGCAGGCCGGCATCAGGGCCTTGGTGCCAGCCGCATAGCGCATAGCCACCACTGGTGGCCACCACCACGTCGTACGCTTCATGGAAACTGAAACTGTCGTAGTACGCCTTGCTCCACTCGATCGCGCCAGCTGCATCGGTTTTGATAGCCACCATAAGTGTTAGGGGCGAACCGGCGGCTTGCCCACTACCGGCCAACAGGTAACCTCCATCAGGGGTCTGCACCACGGCGTACAGGTCATCTGACGCATCCGGTCCAAATGTGTCATACCTCATGTTCCACTCCAAGGCACCGGCGGCATCGAACTTCATAAGTCCCATACCGTCGAAGCTGCTGACCGCACCGACGGCATAGCCCCCATCGGTTGTCTGGATAAGGTCATACGCCACTTCGGTGTCGAGGCCATTACCGTAACCCATGTTCCATTGCACATTTCCAAGGGCATCGGTCTTCACCAGATAGTAATTCTCGTCGCTGAAGTTCGAACTGAAAGAATAGGTGAGCCCGGCAAAGGCGTAACCCCCATCGCTGGTCTGCACCACGGTGCGGGCCAGTTCGTATTCTGGGCCACCGATGGTGAAGCAGCCGCTGGTGAGTTGGGCGTGGGCGGTGAGCAGGCTGGCTGCTGCTGTGCAAATGGAGATCAAGTTGCGCATGATGGTCCGGGTCTGTGGATGGAAAGGTATGCGCGATCCACTGTGATCACTGCTGCGCACGGCACGAACAGGATCGCGGCAACTGGCAGGATGCTCAACGCGCACTATTGGCGAATGCCCACCACTGCCGCACAGATGCGGAACTACGTGGCCCGGATCTACTCCTTCACGAAACTTAGGGTACTACGAGTTCCAAACACATCCTGGATACTCATCACGTACGGTCCATTTGCAAGATCACCGATGTACAGTAGCACCTGCGTACCGGTAGCGCGTTGCGCTTTCAGCGTACGACCATCGGATGATCGCACTTCGAGCAGAGCCCCGGGTTGCGCGAGTTGCACGATGAGGTGATCCTGCGCCGGGTTCGGGTAGCAACGGAAGCCGCTCTCGGCAATGGTCACCATACCCACACTTTCATCCACCGTGAACACGGCAGGCTCGGTGATCACTGGTTCGTTGAAGTCGAAATAGATGTTGGCGACGTTCGTGATCTGCGCCCCGTTCAGCAGGGTGCTGACCGGCTTCATCCGGAACTTCACATAGCCATGGCTGTTGGATTCATCGCTCGTGCTGTCGGGCAGCAGGATCGGGTCCATCACGAAATGCAGCACCCCTTGGTGGATGTACCAATTTGGCGTGTGGGAACTGCTCACAATGTCAATGGTGTTCCAAATAAGATCACCGCTGAGCGTATCGGTGATGATCACGCGTGTGGCCGGGAAGGTGCCCGTGTTCTGGAAACGGATGGTGTATTCCAGCGCTTCACCGGACTGCACTTGCGCGGGCGTCATCGTTTCAGGAACGACCACTTTGTCGTTGGGGTCGATCGCGCCCACCACCATGCCGGTCCAGGCAATGGTGTTGTCCGCCGGTGTGGTATCCTGTGCGCTGGGTGTGGCGGTGAACGAGTGCGTCAGTGGTGTGCCGATCAGCGTAGCAGGGGCGGTGTTCAACGTGACGGCGATGCCCCACGAGCTACCCGCAGCGATCGTCGGTGACCACGTGGCCGTGTTTCCGATCTGTGTATCCGGTAAGATGCCGCTGCCAACCCACGTCTGATCTATATCGAAGGTGAGGTCAAGTGCCGCAACCGTGTTTTCGGTACCTATGTTCTCCACCGTGATGTACACGTTGTTGTCGAAACCGGGCCGTGCGGGCATCGTGGTGATGTGCGCCATCAGATCGTAGATGCCGGGTATGGCCTGGTAACCGATGTCGTTCAAGGAGTCGATCTGCGATGGGGTGAGCGTGATGTTGGCGGGGAGGGTGGTGCGCAAATGGTACAACACGTCCTGCCCATCCACCATGAAGGTGCCAGTATCCATGGGCAGTACATAATTGCCCATGGCATCGGGGGCGGTGAGGTAGCTGCCGGGTTGCGCCTCGATCACGGCATTGGTGAACCCAGCCTCACCCACATCCTTAACGCCATCGCCGTTGGCATCGTTGAACACGCTGCCGGTGATGGCTTCACCACCGAAGGGACATGGCGAAAGCACGTTGCACACCGTGAGCGGAAAGCCCAAGATGCTGGAGAGGGGGTTGTACGCCGTGGGGATATTGGGCAAGCAGGAGATGCCCGTCTCATCGCACTGAATGTTCATGAGCGAATTGGGCAGCAGGGGTAGGCAGACGATCGGGTTGGTCTGGCAGAGCAGGTTCTGCAACGTGTTGGGAAGTTCGGGCAGGTCGCCGAGCTGGTTGGTGTTGCAGTTGAGCAGGCTCAAGTAGTTGGGCAGAGGTGGGAGACCAGTGAGTTGGTTATTGAAGCAGAAGACGAATTGAAGTGTATCGGGCAGTGTTGGCAAACTGGTGAGCCCGTTGTTGGAGGCGTAGAGGGTGGTGAGCGAATCAGGGAGCGTGGGGAGCAGTCCAATGGGATTGTTCGCGCACTCCAAGACCCGCAGCGCGTTCGGTAGTGCGGGCAGACCACCAAGCACGTTGTTGAAGCAGGTGAGGTAACGCAGCGAAGCTGGCAATGCGGGCAGAGCGGTGAGCAGGTTCTGCGAGCAGTACAATGTCTTCAACGTGGAGGGGAGTACCGGCAGATCCGTGAGGTCGTTGCCATCGCAACGCAATTCCACAAGACCCGCTGGCAATGCAGGTAGCACGGCGATCGAGTTGTTGTCGCAGGTGAGTTGCACCAGACCGGCAGGCAGAGTCGGCAGCGCCGATAGTCCGTTGTTGTCGCAGGCCAGGTTGGTCAATGCTACAGGCAGTGCGGGCATGGTCCCGATGGATGGATTGTTCTGGCAGAGCAAGCGATCCAGCGAAAGCGGAAGCGTCGGGAGACCGGTGAGCGCATTGTCGCTGCACGCGATCTGGGTAAGGCTGTTGGGCAATGTCGGAAGGTTGCTGATCTGGTTCTCGTAACAGTTGAGCCATTCCAGCGCGGGCGGCATGGCCGGGAGGGAAGTGAGCTGATTGTCCCAGCAGTTCAAGTGGATAAGGTTGGCGGGCAGCGAGGTGAAGCTCACCAGGTCGTTCCCTTCGCACTCAAGTTGTACGATGGCATCCGGAAGCGCTGGCAGCGTAGTGAGGTAGTTGTTGCTGCACACCAAGGCCTGGAGCGCAGTGAAGTATTGGATGCCGTCCAGGTCGTAGATCCCAGCGCCCGCCACATTCATATAGGTCAGGCTCAACACGCTAGGGTGCGCCGTGTCCAGGACGCCACCGCTCATGGCAGCAGGCACGATCACGCTCAATCGATTCGCGAATTCCGGGTCGGGCACGGTGAATTGCGCATGTAGCGAACTCCAAGAGGTCAGCAAAAAGGTGATGAGCAGGGTTGAGGTTCGCATCATGTGCAGAAGGTGTTGAGGGTCGCGAAGGTGACGAGCACCATCCAGGGAAGGTTGCCACGGACGGCCCTTACAGCGCATGAGCTTTGGACTAGGCTGAATTGCGGTGAATGGCTTTCATTCTGAAATTCAACAGGACCACACTCACCAACCATCCAATTGGTTGGCTGAACATACTCGTTCAGCACAAGGTCTGATGGCTTCTCTTTGCAGCATGATCCGCACCCTCCTCTTCCTTGCCGCGTGTCCTATGCTGATCATCGCTCGTGCGCAAGTCCCTATCTGCGCCATACAAGGTGCGGGCACAATGAGCGCATACATCGGCCAAGTGGTCACCACCACGGGGATCGTTACAGCCGCGTTCGAAGGCACCGGCACTTTACAAGGGTTCTTCATTGAGGATCCAGATTGCGATGGACTCACGATCACCAGCAACGGGATCTTCGTTTATGCCCCCGCCATTACCAACCTAGGGATCGGCGATCTAATGCAGATCACGGGCGAGGTGGATGAATACCAGGGTTGCACGGAACTGAAGAACATATCCGCTTTCAGTGTATTAGGCAGTGGGGTGGCCACACCCACGGTGATCACGTTGCCGCTGACATCGTCACCCGTTTGGGAACGATATGAGGGTATGTTGGTCCGATTCCCTGGCACCATGACCGTGACAGACAACAACGATTGGGCTCACTACGGTGAACTGATCATGGCGCCCGAGCGACTTTGGCAGCCCACGCACATTGTGGATCCCAATGATGCTGACCCCAGCGGCAACACGGTAGGTGGATTCGGCAACATGGCTGCGGTGAACGCGGCGGAATTGACCAATGCACTGAGCACGATCATACTCGATGACGGGCGCACGGACTCCTGGCCAGATCCACCTCCGTTGACGGATGCGGACGGAACCGTGCGCTGCGGCAGTACGGTGAACGACCTCACTGGCGTGCTGCACTATGCGTATAGTGCATACCGGTTGCATCCAGCGGCGCCCGTGATCATGCAGCACGATCCGCGTCCGGCCGCACCCGATGTGGGTGGTGATCTGCGGATCGCCAGTTGGAACACGCACAACTTCTGGAGCACATTGGGTGGTTTCGGTGCGGCTAACAGTGGTGAATACACGCGCCAACGCACCAAGCTCGTTGCGGCCATGTTCGCCCTGGATGCCGATGCGCTCGTGCTCTGCGAGATGCAGAACAACGATGTGGCCTGGCCTGATCTGCTCGCGGCCCTCAACGCGCAGTATGGTAACAATGTGTACGCCGCTGTGGAAGACGATGCGGGCTTCGGCACCAAGACCGTGATCTTCTACAAGGCTGCTGTGCTCGCTACCCTGTTTCCCTTGGACTCATACTTCTCCAGCACATTCGAACGCGCGCATGTCACACAAGGGTTTGAGGTGACAGATAGCGGCGCTCGTTTCCTGTTGAGCGGGGTGCACCTGCGCAGCAAATTGTGCGACAATGCCACCGGCCCTGACCTCGATCTTGGCGATGGCCAGGGATGCTACAACGCGCGCCGGATCGATCAAGCAGTGGAACTCGCGGATCATTGGGCGGATCTGCGAGCTTCTACCGGGATCGATGCCCAACTCGTCATGGGCGACTTCAATGCTTACACACAGGAAGATCCGATGGACATGTTGCGCTCGCAAGGTCTTGTGTACCTCTTGCCCGATGCTTCAACGCACTACAGCTATCGGTACGCGAACGTGTTCGGCGCCATCGATCATGCATTGGGAACACAGGGTATGGTGGATGCTGTGACCGCGGTGAGCCCCTGGGCCATCAACGCCGACGAGCCACCGGATTTCGACTACCCCGATGCCAACATCGCCTTTTATCAACCCAACGCGTTCCGCAGTAGCGATCACGACCCTGTGCTGGTGGGGATCAATGCCGATGTTTTGACGGGTGTGACAGCGGTCGTGCGGGCTGATGATGTACGCTTCACCCTCGATCCTTTGCAACAAGTGGCACGCTGGGTAGCGGTTCGCGCCTTCAGTGTTGAAGTGATCGACATGCTCGGTCGCACAGTACAGGTTGATCCGAGCGAGCGAATGACGCACACCATGCCCATTGATGCGCTTCCTGCAGGAGCTTACACATGGCGCTGCGCGGTGAAGGGCGCCGTGCTCCAGGCAGGAAGGTTCGTAAAGTGATCAGCGCTTCGCCGGTCGTACGGCTTTCTTCGATCCCGGCGGCCACCGCAGTTCCACCTCGGCAGCTTTCGCGTGCACGATCTCCGCTACCAATTTGGCCGGTAGCGGTCTCTTGGGCGCGAAGCGGATCGTACCCTTGCTCACCACGTAGGCTTTCAGCTTTGCTGCGAAGCCGCGCGGAATGCTCCCGTAAAGCGCGCAATGCGTTCGTGCGGCTCCGAGATACACCAACGGGTGGCCGTTAAGTTTGAAGGCGATGAGCCCGTAGCTGATCCCTTCGGTCGCCGAAGGTGCCGCAGCCTTCACCTGCTTGCGCAACTTCTCCAGCGCAGCTAGCTGATCTGCGGGCAGTTCCTTCAAGTATTCTTCCACGGTGGCGGCCTTGTTCATGTGTTCCGTGTATGTGCGGACCGAAAGTAGCCTCGATCTGCGATCCGCGTTCTCCTGCTCCACGATCGATTTTCCATCGATAGGCGGCCACCAGCGGTCATGGTCTTCACAGTCATTGCGAGGCTTTGCGAAGTGGGGTGGATGAATTTGTTCCGGGGTCCATTGTGCTGCGGACCTGCATGCATCACCGAACTTCGCGCCATGAAGAAGATCTTGATCATGCTTGCGATCACCGTGTTGGCGGCACCGGTGTTAGCCCAAACAACGCACGAATACGCATCGGTGGAATTTTCTCCGGCGCTGCGCAAGATGGGCGTGTTCTCCACGACCGCGACGAGCAAGGTGGTGGACATGAAACCCATCCACATGGACAAGAGCGAGCTGGACATCATCACCTTCTTCAACCAAATCCAGGACATGGAGAAGGAAGGGTGGGAGGTGACCAGCCAGGAGATCGTGGCCTTGGAGAAGGGGCACATGTACGTGTGGATCCTGCGGAGAACGAAACAATAGGACCATGAGCACTTTCACCGAACAAGACCTCGAAGTCCTCAAGTACCCCGTCGGAAAATTCGTGCGGGGCACCCGTGCTGAAACCGCTGATCGCAGGAACGCGTGCATTGCTGTGATCGGATCTTTTCCGCAGTGGCTTGGCGAAGCCGTCAATGACCTGGCCGATCCCCAACTCGATACACCCTATCGCCCCGGGGGCTGGACCGTGCGCCAACTCGTGCACCACCTTGCCGACAGCCATGGGCAGACCCTTCACCGCTTCAAGCTCGCCCTTGCCGAGGAAACCCCGGTGATCAAAGCGTACAAAGAAGCCCTGTGGGCCGAACAGATCGATGCGCGCACCATGCCGATCGATCCTTCGCTGGCGATCATCACCGGTACGCACGCTCGCTGGGCGTTGCTCATGCAGCACATGTCCCCTGCTGAATTCGATCGCGCGTTCTTCCACCCGGAACAGAAACGGGAGATCACGTTGGCCGAGGCGCTCGAGCTCTATGTGTGGCACAGCACGCATCACATGGCGCACATTACGGGGTTGAAGGAGCGCATGGGTTGGTGAACCGATCCAGCGCATTTCGTAGCCTTGTTGCACATGACCACCGCTACCACATTCCAACTCCTCGACGGCACACGTTGCAGCGATGCGCTGAAGGCCGACATCGCCAAGGCGGCCGCTGAGGTGAAGGCAGCTCGCGGGCGCGCACCCCACTTGGCTGCTGTGCTCGTGGGCAACGATGGCGCCAGCAAGACCTATGTGGAAGCCAAGGTGAAGGCCTGCGAGAGCGTAGGCTTCCGCAGTTCGCTCATACGCCTGCCGGAAACCGTGACCGAGGAGGAACTGCTCCACCGCATCAAAGCGCTCAACAACGACAATGAGCTCGACGGCTTTATCGTGCAACTTCCGCTGCCATCGCATATCGACGATGAGCACGTGACCCTGGCGATCGATCCGCGCAAGGACGTGGACGGTTTCCACCCGGTCAATATCGGCAACATGGTTCTCGGCATGCCCGGCTATCTCCCAGCCACGCCCAGCGGTATTTGCGAACTGCTGAAGTACTACAGCGTGGAAACGGCTGGCAAACAGTGTGTCGTGGTAGGCCGAAGCAACATTGTGGGCACACCCATGAGCATACTTCTCAGTCGCAACGCATATCCCGGCAACTGTACGGTAACGCTCGCGCACAGCCGAACCAAGGATCTGCCATCGATCACACGCCGAGCCGATATCCTCGTTGTCGCCATTGGCAAACCGGAGTTCATCAGTGCCGATATGGTGAAGCCCGGCGCCGTGGTGATCGATGTGGGGATCCACCGCATCACCGATGCCTCCAAGAGGAACGGTTACCGGTTGGTGGGCGATGTGCGCATGGCGGAGGTGAGCGCCGTTTGCTCGGCGATCACACCCGTACCTGGTGGTGTGGGGCCCATGACGATCACAAGCTTACTGCTGAATACGCTGCGGGCAGCGCGCAGCTGAGGCGCGGGGAGGATACGGGATCCGCCTATTTTGGCCGCCCACACTTTCCATTTCACCATGCGCAGCCTGTTGATAGTTCCATCGTTGGTCTTTATCGTTTCCGCAATAGCCCAGCCCAAGACCGATAAGGCCAGCGTGGATTGGGGCCCGGAAATGAACGAGAAAGAGACGGGTGAATTCGGCAGGCTCTTCGGCCAGGAGGGTGACGCGGTCTACTTGACCATGTACAAGAAGAAGGAAATGATGGTGCAGCGCGTGAACGGCGAACTGCGAACGCAGTACAGCAAGTTGCTGGAACTGGAGTTGGAGAAGAAGGACCTTGGTCTGGAGGAACTAATGGTGCTGGGTGACCGGATCATGGTCTTCGCCAGCATCTATAGCAAGAAGGAGGATGAGCGCACATTGTACCTGCGCAGCTTCGACATTGCCAGTATGGCGCCCCAGGGTAGCTGGCGATCCATTGCCAGGTTGCATAGCGACCACGAGCGGCAGGGGAGCTATGGGGTGGTGGTTTCACCCAACGCGCAGCACATCCTTGTGCATATGCTCATGCCTTTCGAAAAGGACGAACCGGAGAAGTTCAAGCTGCTGGTGTTCGATGCCGACATGAACCCCGAATGGGACCGTGACATCACGATGCCATACAACGACAAGGAATTCACCTTCGAGGAGTTCCGTGTGGACAGCAAGGGCGAAGTGGTCATGATCGGCGTGAAATACGCCGAGAAGCACGAGGCCAAAGCACTCAAGCGTGCCCATAAAGCGCACTACGACTATCACCTGATCACGTACAGCAGCGACGGTGACATCCAGGACCATACGATAGAGGCCGGAGGCAAGTTCCTTCAGGACCTTACGCTTAGCTTGGACAGCGCTGGAGGTGCGATCCTCTGTGGTGGCTTCTTCGGCAACAAGGGCCAAAACCAAGTGCGCGGTTCTTTCTTCCTGAGCCTTGATCCCCGGACAAAGCAGGTGATCCATGAGAGTTACAAGGAGTTCTCGGACGATTTCATTACGCAGTACATGACCGCGAAGCAGGAAGAAAAGGCCCGCAAGAAGGCCGAGAAGAAGGACGAGGACATGCAACTGTACGAGTACGACCTGGCCGACATCGTGCGGCGCGATGATGGCGGCGCGGTCCTCATTGGCGAACAGTACTACATGTACGTGGTAACCTCAACCAGTAGTGGCCCGCAAGGGCAGACCTATACCACCACCACGTACCATTACCTGTACAACGACATCATTGTGGTGAACATTGATCCCGATGGCAACATTGCATGGGCGAGCACCATCCCCAAGCGCCAGCACAGCGTGAATGACGGCGGCTTCTTCAGTAGCTACGCACTGGAGGTGAAGGGCGACAACCTCTACTTCGTGTACAACGACAATGGGGAGAACCTCTTCCTTGCCGCTGGCGATAAGTTCAAGAACACCGACTTCAACGGCAAGGGCTCCATTGTTACGCTGGCCAATGTCAACAGCGATGGCCGGGTGGTGCGCGAGGCGCTCCTCGATCCGGAAAAGCGCGATCTGATCCTGCGGCCCAAGAGCTGCCGTCAGCTGCAGGACGACCGTATGTTCATCTATGCCACGCGCAAGAACGACTACCGCTTCGGCACCGTCACTTTCGATTGAAGTGTCCAGTCACTCCTCGAACGCCTCGATCGTCGCCTGCCGTTCCACCAACTTGGTGAACTTGCCATCGTATCGTGTGGCGCGCACGATGTGGTTGTCGATCCAGTGGTAGTTGCCGCCGCGTGGCTTGCCGAAAAGGATCCCGTGGTACTTGAAGCCGTGATCGTCCAGCCACTTGGTGGTCACCTCGCGATGGGCCTCCGTGCGGCTGGTGAAGAAGGTGATGATGTGCCCTTCATCGAACCAACCGTTGCAGATCTCCAATGCCCCATCATAGATCGCTGCGGTCACCATCCGCTCGGGCTCCTCGTTGGGGATGTCCTCGCAAATGGTGCCGTCGATGTCGATGAGGAAGTTCTTCTTCCCCTCGGGAAGCTTGGGGCTAATCTTCTTGCCGTTCTCGAAGGTTTCGTGGAGTTGGGCCATTGGGTAAAGATGCACACGCACCCGCTCACTTCCACTCAAATGGCTGTTGGATTCCGGAAGTTCGCTTGGAACAAGTCGATGTCCGGTCCGTGCAGGTCAGGCGATTCGTTAACCCACTTAGCGACCTGATCATCCGCCCATGGCTTCAACCCGTATTTAATCACACGATCCACCACCTTGTCGATACGGATCTTCACCTTCCTCCTGGATACCCATGGCCTTAACACAGTGAACGAGCGCATGTGTATCGCATAACAATTGATATGCTCTGCATGACGCCAATTGGTCTCGTTCAACAACCCGTTCTCGACCCTTCTAAGCAAAGCAATGTCACGTTTCCCTTCCCTGGTGCGCATCGGCTTGTAGTACACAAGCACGCAAAGTGTTGGCCAGTACTGTCTTGTGAAATGACTCTCAGGGTCCACATATACCCGCATGAAGTAACCACGGTATATTCCCTTGAAGCCATGGTATGCGCCTAACTGCTCAATGACCAAGCCTTCCGCATGCAGCCATTTGAGTTGGTTCCCGTGCAAAGCCTTCGTGTGCTGCCGCCAGTTGTAAAGAGAAAAGGCGAAGAGCGTTACCGCAGCGAAGACATACGTGAACGGTTCTATGGCCTTGGTTCGGTGTTCAGAAGGAACGAGTAGGATCAGCGCGATCATGGCAACAGAGACGGCCACGCTCACCCGAACGGTTTGCGGGATCGAGCCCCAGCTTTCCTTGATCGATGCCATGCCGCAATTCAGTGATCCAGTATTGCTTACAGGCCTGCGGGGGCAACCGTATCATCGGCACGCATCCTTCCTGTCGGACACCTTCTCGATCCGCACCAGCTTTATCTCATCACCGATGAAATAGACCACGCGGTAGTTGCCGATGCGCTCCGCAGCCATTCGATGCGGTAGCTCACTTCTGTTTAGCTCGTTTGCGCAAGTCGCGCATCACCTGCTCGTGAGGCACGGTGGGTTCGTTGCGGCGCGCTTTGGCGATTAGGCCGTCGAGGTACTCATCCATCGCCTCTGGTTCTTTCGCCAGCGTGACGAGGTCAATCTGTACATAGCGACGGTTCTCGGTCTCAGCGGTGATCAGCTTGACGCCTTTGAGGGTTGCGCTTTTCATACTTACAAATATAGAGGGCTACACCCGCCCCGCCTTGATCTCCTCCACTACCGCCGGGTCCAGCAAGGTGCTCGTATCGCCGAGGTTGTTCATCTCGCCTTCCGCCACCTTACGCAGGATACGCCGCATGATCTTGCCACTGCGTGTCTTGGGCAGCCCGCTCACGAATTGGATCTTGTCCGGTCGCGCGATCTTGCCGATGATGCGCTCCACGGTGGCGATCACCTCATTGCGCAGCGCATCGGTGTCGGTGCGCACATGGTCGCATATCACGAAGGCGTAGATGCCCTGGCCCTTGATGTCGTGGGGGTAGCCCACCACGGCGCTTTCCACGATGTCCGGGTGTTCATCGATGGCGTTCTCCACTTCCGCGGTGCCAATGCGGTGGCCGCTCACGTTCATGACATCGTCCACGCGACCGATGATGCGGAAGAAGCCATCGGCATCGCGCTTGGCTCCGTCGCCGGTGAAGTAGCGGCCGGGGTATTGCGCGAAGTAGTTCAGTCGACAGCGTTCGTGATCGCCCCAGGTGGTGCGGACCACGCTCGGCCATGGGAAGTCGATGCACAAGTAGCCTTCGGCTTCGCCATGCAACTCTTTGCCTTGCTGGTCCACGAGGATGGTGCGGATGCCGGGAAGCGGAAGTCCGGCATGAGCTGGCTTCATCGGCGTGATGTCGCCCAAGCCGCTGAGCATGATTCCGCCGGTCTCTGTCTGCCACCAGGTATCCACTACGGGGCAACGCTTCTTGCCCACCTGTGCGTGGAACCAATGCCACGCTTCTTCATTGATCGGTTCACCTACACTTCCCAATAACTTCAAGCTTGGCATCGCGAAGCGTGAAGGCAGATCATGACCTGCCGCCATCAACGAACGTATCGCCGTAGGCGCTGTGTAGAACTGGGTGACCCCGTGCTTCTCGATCACCTGCCAGAAGCGCGTTGCGTCGGGATAGCTGGGTATGCCCGCGAACATCAGTGAGGTGGCACCGTTCAGTAACGGGCCGTAGATGATGTAGCTGTGGCCGGTGATCCAGCCAATGTCGGCCGTGCACCAGAACACATCGTTCGCCTCGCACTGGAACACGTTGGCGAAGGAGTATCCCGCATAGACCATGTAGCCGCCGCATGTATGCACCACACCTTTCGGTTTACCGGTACTACCGCTGGTGTACAGGATGAAGAGCGGGTCTTCGCTGTCCATCGGCTCCGCGGGGCAATCGGCATCCACCTTCTTCAACTCCCCTTCGATCCAGTGGTCGCGGCCTGCGAGCATGGGCACTTCCTCCATGGTGCATTTCGCCACAAGCACGGAATGCACGCTCGGGCAGGAGAGGAGTGCTTCATCCACCACAGGCTTGGCGGGAATGTTCTTCGCACCACGCCGGATGCCATCGCTGGTGATCACCACGGAGCATTGTGAGTCGTTGATGCGATCAACCAAAGAGTTCGCACTAAAGCCACCGAAGACCACCGAGTGGATGGCGCCAATGCGCGCGCAGGCCAGCACGCTGATCGCGAGCATCGGCACCATGGGCATGTACAAGCACACGCGATCGCCCTTTTGCACACCGTGCGCCTTTAGCACATTCGCCATGCGGCACACCTGCGCATGTAGTTCGCGGTAGGTGATGTGCTCGGAAGAGTTGTCAGTGTCGTTCGCTTCCCAGATCAACGCCGTCTTATCGCCGCGCGTGGCCAAATGACGGTCCAGGCAGTTCTCCGTGATGTTGAGTTGTGCGCCGCTGAACCACTTCACATCGGGCTGCTCGAAGTTCCATGTGAGCACCTTGTCCCATGGCTTGCTCCACTGATAGTGTCCGGCGATGCTGGCCCAGAAGCCTTCGGGATCTCTCTTGGCGAATGCACTTGCTTCCACGTATTCATCCCAGGTCTTCAGGCGGAAAGGAATGCTCATCCGGCGAAGTTGCGTCATTGGCTCTTCGTACCCAAGGTCCCTGTGTCAAGCGTTTTCGTCGGATATATTCCTGCATTCGTCTCGGAACTGTCGGCTTACCAAATCACATGGGTCGAAAATGGTACGGCCATCAGCTCCCCCCTAATCACTAGGATGGCTTCTTGCTGTGTGCGGCCTTTGCTGGAGGAACCTCCTTTTTTGGCTGATCGGCGTGCCCGCTCTTTTGATGGAAGAGGTCGGTGACGTCTATTGGTGGCAAAGTGTATGTTCCAAGGAGCCCGTGGGCAGTAATATCAGATATGTGCGCTCTTAGTCGATTTAGTACGAGATTGACCGTTGAGTAATACTCTTGATTGCTTCTATGCTCCGGATCAATTTCTACATCAGCAAAGCGAAAATGGCCTACGCCTTCTGCCACGATTTGGTAGCCAGCAATCGAGGGCTCGCCATTTATCTTCACGAGAGTAAAGACCTGAAATGACTTATCCTCCAACTTGATATGTCTAAAGTTGACGTCGATGACGTAGTTATCATGAATGCGCTCAAGGTCTACGCCTTCTGGAGGCGGCTTGGTCATTCTCAAGCTGCTCTGGATAAGAGCAAATCGTTCCCACTTAAGGGGTGAGAGCTTGACAATCATTAGGCATTACAGGCTTCGTCGTACTCGGGCACAGTTACAGGGAGGGGGCTATTCCCATACTTGGGCGGCTTAACCCAGACATTCCACCATTGCTCCGCGCTCCTGTCATCGGGAAGCAACAAGGGAGTTGTCGCGGTCATTGTGTCCACCGCCCGAATCTCAAACCTAATGTCTAGGTATCGTTGAATCTGGGCTTTATGAAAGTCGCTCAGGGGGGCATCGCCATTGAACAACTGTGACACAAAGCTTGG
>JBKJPT010000238.1:0-15265 GCA_046595075.1 Flavobacteriales bacterium | reverse complement strand
TGCTGCGACTGCGCCAAGTGGTGCTAGGGCTCTGCAGCAGTGTGTTGGTGGCGAAGAGGTTGGCGCACGTGGTGATGAAATCGGCGACGTACTGCTTGCGACCGCTCTGCACCAACTTGTCCATGCCCTGCATCCACGCATCGAACTCTGCACCGCTACGACCCGTGGCGGGAAAAGCCGCGACCGCAGCGAGGTAGTCACGGAAAGCCGGGAACGCCTCGAAGCGTTTCTTCAACATATAGTTGGCCACCTCGGTGATCCGCACTCGCTGCTGCGCGTTGTAGTAGGTGCCGTTCCACACCGGCGCGAATACTTCTTCCATGAATGGTCGGCCCTCCTTCTTGTCGGCAGTTACGAGGAAGTCGGTCATCTCCTGCAAGAAGAGCGCTTGGTCTGAAGAGAAGGATTTGGTTTGCGCGTGCGCGGTTGTAGAAATGAGGGTGAACAGGAAGAGCAAGAGGCCCACGAGCTTTAAGCCCCAGGCATTAGGCTCGATCTTGAGGTGCGATGCGCTGTGAGCTTCAAAGAGGATCGAGCCTAAGACCTGTGGCCCATGGCCTGAAGCCTGCGCGCGCGCGCGTTTGTGCAATTCGTTCATGGTTTCCGGCAACCGAGCAACGCCCATTCTCCTTCCTGCGCGTGCTCGGCAAGTACCAAGCCGTTGTCCGTTGCGCTTTGTGCCAGCAAGTGTAGATCTGCCAGGATGAAACCACTGAGCAAGAGCACCCCACCGCTGTTGAGTGCGGCAGCGAGCAAGGGCATGGCGTGTAGCAGGACGTTGCGTTCGATGTTGGCCAAAATAGCGTCGTAAGTGTGTCCGCTCAGGCTGCTGGCATCGCCCTTTTCCACAGCTATGGCGTGACAACCGTTCCGTCCCACGTTATCGCGCGCATTGTCCACCGCACCGGGGTCTATGTCTATGGCACGAACCTGCGCTGCACCTAATCGCTCGGCCAATATGGCCAACACCCCGGTGCCGCAACCAAGGTCGCAGACGATCTTGCCCTTGAGGTCGAGCGGCAGCATCGCCTGCACCATCAACCGCGTAGTGGCGTGGTGCCCAGTACCGAAGGCCATGCGTGGAGTGATGACCAGATCATGCGCGAAGCCCGCCTTGGTTTCGTGGAATTCGGCACGGATGCGCACACCGGATGACGCACGTCGCTCCGCTCGTGGGTCTCCGGGGTGATGCCCGATCTCTATTGGTTGGAAGCTGCTCTCCCACTCCGCGTTCCAATTGCGGTCGGCGATCTCCAGGCTTGTCCAACTCACGGTCACATGCGCATCGCGCAACGTGTGCAACTGGCCAAGCGCAGCTTCATTGAACCGTTCGCTCTTGATGTACGCATGCAACTCGCCACGCGAACCATCAGCGGCCGTTGGGCCTTCCTCGAAACTATCGAAGCCCAGATCGGCAAGTTCCACCATGAGCAGATCACGCCAAGGAGCGCCGGGGCTTAGGAGGAAGGTGAGTTGGGTGTAGGGCATTTGCGGGAGATGCGAGTGGCCAGTTGGCTAGTTGCCGAGATATTAGATGATGGTTGTCGGTTGTTAGTTATCAGGGATCTCACATGCTTGGACTGACAACGAACAACTGACAACTAGGCGTTCACCGCCCCAGCGATCCGCACCAACTCAAGGAACTGCACCGCATCCAACGAAGCACCGCCGATCAACCCGCCATTCACATCAGATTGCGCGAAGAGTCCTTCGGCATTGCTGGGATTGCAGGATCCGCCGTAAAGTAGCGGCACGGTATCGGCGACCGCCGCGCCGTGCGTGTGCAGGCATGCGCGAATGTGGGCGTGCATGTCCTGCGCTTGTTCCTTGCTCGCTGTGAGTCCGGTGCCGATGGCCCATACCGGTTCGTAGGCGATCACTATGCGCACGAGTTCATCATTGCTGAAGCGGCCCAAGGCACCTTTCAACTGTTCGGTGACAACATCGAAATGGCGCCCGCTCTCGCGCTCGGCCTTCACTTCGCCACAGCAGAATATGGGTGTAATGTCGTGCGCCAACAGCGCAGTAACCTTCTCCCCGATCACCGCATTGCTCTCATTGAAGTACTGTCGCCGTTCGCTATGGCCCACGATGCACGCTTGCACGCCGATGCTATTCAGCATGGCCGCGCTCACTTCACCGGTGTATGCGCCCTTCTCGGCTTGGTGGCAGTTCTGGGCCGCCACGATGATGCGAGTGCCGCGCGTGCGTTCAACGGCCACGGCAAGGAACGGGTGTGGCGGCGCGATCACCACTTCCACGTGCGCGGGTTGCGCGGCCGCGTTCTTCACCAGCGCATCCACCAATACGGCGGCGCTGGTGGCGTCGGTGTTCATCTTCCAGTTCCCGGCAACGATCGTTCGCATGAGTCCGTCACCGCGTTCGATAGCGGGGACGCAAAGATGCGCATGCCGTCAGCGAATGGATCCTGGCAGGATCCGCGAACTCACTGTTCAGGTTGTTCCCAACAGGGATAAGCAGGGGACTCGTCCCTACTTCACCACCACCTGCACTGCCTCGATCGTGGGCGTGTCGTTGCCATGCCAAATACCCATCACCTTACCACCGTTGAGAAGCACGATGCCGGGGTTGGCACGTACGGTGGTCTTGATCACCTTCTCATCGCCCTGAGTGAAATCGAAGTTGAGCTGGTGGTCGTGGCGGAACTGCTCAATGGCATCCCAACCGCTGCTGCTCATGCCGTACACGTACCAACCTTTGGCTTGTGCATCGGCGGTAAGCTTCGCGATGGCGGGCATGTTGCTCACATCCGCATGCTCAACGTTGTACACCATGACCAAAAGCACAGGCTGATCGGCGCTGAGCACATCCTGCGTGAGGTTGTAATTGTCGCGATCGGTGAGGCGGAAGTCGGCGATGGGTGATGGCTTGCCCGCCTTCATCTCCACGATGCGCATGCTGTTCTCCACCTCCTCGAAGTTGAGCGTATCGGCCCATGGATAAGGTCCTGCGGTGTCGAACTCCTTCACGGCGCCGGTCGCCTTGTTCTTGTAGCTCATGAATATCTGGTTCTTCGCGGGCTCGCTGGTCTGCAAGGCCAGCAGATCATTGCCCACGGCATACGGCCGGTAATCGCGCACGGGCAGGTGGGCATAGCACCAGTAAATGAAAACCAGCGAGATCACTGTTGCCCAGCCAGCAGTGGTCCATTCGGCCTTGGTGCCTTGCATGAAACGTTTGATCAATAGATAGCCCGCGAATCCGATGATGGTGATCCACAGCGGCCCCCACCAAGTGAAGATCCAGCACCAAATAGCCACGAAGAGCAAGCCTCCCGGCAGCAGCACCATGTCATCGGCAGTGGTGTTCCAACCGGTGTCCTTCCGGCGGAAGGCGGCGAACAGCACCGGCAACAGAAAGACGAAGAGGATGGCATCCTTTGAGAAGCTCTCCCAAGGCGTAAGGCTGCGGCCGATGCTTCCCTTCATGGCATCGCCGAAACAACCACAGTCGGTAACGCAGGTCACGGAACGTTCCTCGGTAGTGCCGTTCTCCAATGTGGCGATGTACGTGCCATGCGGATCACAGGTGGCGGTGTAGGCCGTGAGCCAGCCGAAGAAGAGGGTAAGCCCCAGGATCGCCACGGTGGCCAGCTTCATTCTTCCGCCAAAGAGCAGAGCGAAGCCGAGAACCACTTCAGCAGTGCACGCGAGGATCGCGAGCGCAAGGGCGAATGGCTCCAGCCACGGCATGCCCAGCGCGCTCTCCGCGAAGTACTCCTCCAGTTTGTAGCTGAAGCCGAGCGGATCGTTTGCCTTGATGAGGCCGCTGACAATGAACAACGAACCGACGAGGATGCGACAGATGAGGATGAGTACGCGCATGGGCTTGCAATGAGGTGCCGCGAAAGTAAACGGGCTGCCCAGCGGCGCGCATGTGTTAACAAGCGATCAACACAACTACCTGTTCGTTATTCCATGTGGAACGCACATTGATGTTGATCCTTTGCCTCCCCTTCGGGGTGGAATTAAGATCCTCCGGAGTTCCGAGTTCAAATTGCCACGACCCATCCGTATGCCTAGTGCCGCAGGCACGTGACCCTGGAGGGGCCGTATGGATCGGATCAGTTCGACCGGTCCACAGTCCTTTCGAACTCGACGAGGTCGCAGAAGCTGCTCAGGGTTGCAGCGAAGCCAGTCGATCACGACGCGCCACCACCTCGGCATAAAGCCGATCGGCTTCGGGCCTCACGCGCGCCTCGTAATCAGCGTTCCATGCGAGATAGCCGGTCATCGGCGTGAAGCGTGCCATACCCATGGGCATATCGAAGAACGATAGATCCACCCCATCGATACGGTCGAACAAGGTCATCTCCACCTCTACATCGCTCGTGCTGCCATCGTTCTCCCAACTGGGGCCATTGGTATCCACCGCATAGCACTTGGTCACGCGCCCTTGCATACTGAAGCGGATGACATAGTTCCCGCCGTTCTCCAACGCCATGGCGTAATGTCCGTTTGCACCCGTGGTGAACGACTGCAGCTTCACGCCGTCCTTGTACACGCGCACAAGCACATCGGCGAGCGGTTCGCGGGTGCCGGCATCGGTCACCAGACCGTGCACCCGCAGGTGAGCGGCGTTGACAATTGGGGCGACCAAGAGCAGGGCGGCGAAAAGCAGCGTTCTCATGCAAGCAGGAAGTTTTGGAGAGCGCCCGTGCCGTCGTGGTAAGCGTTACCGGCAGGAGCGGAGGGCGAACATAGCCGCCACCCAAAGTGGCGATAGAGGCCCGTGCCCGGCAGATACCAACAACCTATTGTGAATTTGGAAGTACAGAGTGTTGGTTGTGTGTCTGGCGACCCTTGCACGCGTCAGACTCTCCAGTCACAACTTGTTACTCACCACTCTGCTCCAACTGGATCATGGCGAACACCGCGTAGTTCACTATGTCGAGGAAGTTGGCGTCGATGCCTTCGCTCACCAACGTATTCCCCTGGTTGTCCTCTATGCTCTTGATCCGGAGGAGCTTCATCAGGATCAGGTCCACGAGCGAACTCACGCGCATGCTGCGCCAGGCCTCACCATAGTCGTGGTTCTTGCGCGTCATCAGATCACGCGCATGCCGAAGTTGCGCCAGCACTTTCTGCGAGGCTGCATTGGCCTCGAGGTCCGGGGCTTCCACCACGCCGAGATCCAACTGCACCAGCGCCATGGCCGCGTAGTTGATGATCCCGATCAGCTCCGGGCGGATCCCCTCTCCCACCTTGCTTTCACCCACCTCTTGCAACGTACGTATGCGCTGCGCCTTGATGAAGATCTGGTCCGTGAGCGAGGGCACGCGCAGGATCCGCCAAGCGGTGCCGTAGTCCTTCGCCTTCTTGGAGAAGAGCTCGTTGCACTCGGTGATAACGGCGTCGTATTGCTGAAGGGTGCGTTCCATGCGCGCTACGGGCGATCTTCGGCCCATGATGGCGGGCGAAGGTATTTCTTCGAACAGCGCAACGTGGCGGATCCACGATCGCCTTGTGGATGTGCGTTTCCCCATGGTCATGGGCATCCTCAATGCCACACCCGATTCATTCCATGCAGCGAGCCGGGTGACCGTGGACGATGCGCTGCGCAGGGCCGACCGCATGCTCACCGATGGCGCGATGATCCTCGATATCGGTGGCGCAAGTTCGCGTCCGGGCGCTCAGGAGGTGCCGGTGGAAAATGAACTGGCCCGCGTTCTGCCCGTGATCAACGCTATCCATCATCGCTTTCCAGAAGCACTGTTGAGCATAGACACCTACCGGGCACGCGTAGCGCAGGAGGCCGTGGATGCTGGAGCCGCGTTGGTGAACGACATCGGCGCTGGCCTACTGGACGATGCCATGCTCACGACCGTTGCGAAGCTGCACGTACCGTATATCGCCATGCACATGCAAGGCACGCCGCGGACCATGCAAAACGAACCGCACTATGTCAACGTCGTTCCCGAAGTGACGCTGTTCCTCAGCCAGCGCATCAACGCGGCGCGTGCGGCTGGCATCGCCGATGTGATCGTTGATCCGGGCTTCGGCTTCGGCAAGACCACGGCGCACAATTTCGCGCTGCTGAAAAGCCTACCCTCGTTCACCGCGCTCGCTGTGCCAGTGCTGGTGGGCATCTCGCGCAAGCGCATGATCAACGAGATCCTGGGCACCAAGCCGGGGGAAGCCTTGAACGGCACTACCGTGCTAAACACGATCTCTTTGATGAATGGGGCCCACATCCTCCGCGTGCACAATGTGCGCGAGGCGGTGGAATGCGTAAAACTGTTGGGCGCGTTGCGCGATCAGAAATAGACGCGCTTGCGGCGGTTCTTCTTTCGGCTCGCGGTGGTGCCTTCGAGTGCCGCCTTCTTTGCGATCACACCAATGGTGCGCTCGTAGTGCGTCATCACCCGCGCGATCTCGGGACGCAGCCCATCGGTGTACTCGATGTCCCAGTTCAGGTTGCGCACACTGTGTTTGTACTCGGCGCGGCCCACCGGCTTGTCGAAGGTGGTGAAATCGAAATCGTTGATCCAGGTGAACATCGTCATCTGCACGTCCATGTCGTAGAAGGGCACATCGGGGAACAGCGGGATCTCGCGCGCATCGATGTGCACATGCTTGGTAACCAGATCCTCCCGGTGGTACCACACCAGGTAGTCGTAGCCACGTTCCAGGAACATCTCGTACTCGCCCTTGGCGTTGGTGGTCACCGTTTCGCGATCGATGCTATCCTTCACCAAGCGGATCTGCACGCCCTTCATGGCCTCACCGGTGAAGAAATCGGTGACCACCCCGTGCACACGGATGTAGAACGCTGAAGCGTCCACCGCCTTCCATAGCAACAACACGCACACGCACAGCATCCTCATTTTCGTGATCCAAATTAGACGGGACCGCCGCGAAGGTGCGAACTCTTCGACGGAACCCATCTTTGTTGCAAACGAACACCATGCTACGCTCTCTGCGCGCCAACGAGAACCTCCACATCGTGCTGTGGTTGCTGAAGGACCTGTGCTGGCTCATGGGGTTCAAGGTCATGGGTGCGGTGATCTTCGTGCCCACGGTGCTCATGGCTGTGTGGATCGCCTGGCGCAATCGCGCTGAAACGAGTGAGCTGCTGCATAGTGCGGCCGTGGTATTCTGGATCATGGCCAATGGCGTATGGATGTTAGGGGAATTCTGGTACGCCGACACCAAACGGCAGTACGCCGTGCCCTTCTTCATCATGGGCCTCTTCCTTATCGCCTGCTACTACTTGGTGCTGCGACCGAAGCAACTGCGTGCGGGACGCGGCGCTTAACATAGGCAGCACGCACGGCGGGTACTTTCGCCGCCCATGGACCTGTTGGCCCGTTTTCGGATCCGTTCCCAGCGCACGTTGCGCATCGCCGCAGTGTGGGTGGTGGTGGGCCTGTTGGGTGCGCTATTCACGCACAACGCATTGATGGACGAGGGTGCGCCGAGCAGCTTACGCGACCTCATTGATCGGCGCTTCTTACGCTCGCTTCTCACCGGTATCGCGGGTGGTGCTATCTACATCTTCCTACTGCGCGATCGCCTCCGGGGCTTTCCATTTTTCACAGCGTTCGCGATCATGGCCGTGCTCATGTTACCGGTGCTGCTCGCGACGGGTGCACTGATCCCGGCACGAACCGATCCCGTGGGCGGCTCGTTCGCCGAACGGGCTTTGACCTTCAGGTGGTTGGGCGAATACCTCTACTGGACATTGCTCATGGGCGGCACCATGCTCATGGTCCGCTTGAACGATCAGTATGGCAGCGGAAGCGTTAGCTACCTCGCGGGTCGCTACCACCGGCCACAACAGGAGCTGCGCATCTTCATGTTCCTGGACATGCGCTCCAGCACCAGCATCGCAGAGGACTTGGGCCATGTGCGCTACTTCCAGTTGTTGAACGAACTCTTCAGCGATATCACCGATCACATCGTGGACCAACGCGGGGAGATCTACCAGTACGTGGGTGACGAGATCAGTGTGAGCTGGCCGTTGAAACGTGGCCTCGACAGGCAGCGCTGCCTCCGTTGCTTCCTCAACATCCGGAACAAATTGCAGAGCCGTGCGACCTACTACAGTAAACGATATGGTATCGCGCCAGCGTTCAAGGCGGGGTTCCACTACGGCGAGGTCACCACCGGCGAAGTGGGCTTGGTGAAGAAGGAGCGCATCTTCAGTGGCGATGTGGTGAACACTGCCGCACGGATCCAGAACATGTGCAATGAGCACGGTGTGGACAATCTCATCAGCAAGGAACTGTTGGACCTGTTGCTACCGAAGGGCGATCTGCCCGTGCGCGAGATCGGGAGCATTGCCTTGAAAGGAAAGCGCAGTACAGTGAGCCTGTGGACGATCGTGCACGAAGATGCGAAGCCGGATCAAAAGGTGTAGGTGCGGCGGGGTGTGACCACCACCGTGTTCCCCAGCGGACTGCGGTACACCACGTTCTCCCCGAAGAGATCGAACCAGGAAATATTCGCCTCGTTGCTGAAGCGCACACGCTTGCCATTTCGGATGCCGCGCAGTTCCCGATTGATGTCGAGGTACACGAGCATGCCACCTTCCACCTTCCATTGCTCCGGCACATAGGGTTCAACGATCTCGGATCCGCTTGGTTTGAAAAGCATGAACCGCCCTTCGTCCAAGTATGTTAGTAGGCTGTCCTTCACCCAATAACCGGTGGGTATGCCATTATACACCGTGTGTACCTCACCGTTCGCGAAGCACTTCAATCGGCCGTTGCCGTCCACATACGCCAGCATCCCTTGGCCCGCTTGTGCACTCGAGGGCCGCAGGTCGCTGATGAATTGCTCACCACCCTTGAAAAATGCCATGAAGCGCTTGTCGTTGCCGTCCCAGTAGCCGATCACATCGCCGCCGGTGGCCACAATGCCCACATCGGTGCTATCGCACAGTGTGCGTACGCTGCCCCGGTAGAATGCAAAGAGCTTGCGGTCGGCTTTGTTGAAGAAGGCGACCGTGTTGCTGCCTTGCATCCATTGCGCTCGTTCGCTGCCTTGGAACACATCGGCCAGCGGGATCGCTTGGTTCTTCCAGAGCACGCTCAACTGGTGCAGGGTGCTATCGATGTATACCACCACACTGTCGCTCACATCGAAGCGCTCCACACCGTAGGTGAGCACGAGGTTTCGACCCTCACGCACGGTCTTCAGCGTATCTGCATTGTTCCATACGATGCGCGATCGCGTGGCGTGCACCACACCTTCGGCCTTGCTGTCCAGCAGGTGAAGTCGTCGGCCTTCTGGAATGAAGACCTTGAGCAAACCCTCGTGATCGCGGTACACCACCTGCCCTTCCATGGCATGCACTTCTTGCGGTGGTCGCGGCTCCAGTTTCTCAAAGCGGCCATTGGCGAAGACCATGAAGCGATCCTGACCGGTGATGAAGGGGACCGGCACTTGTGCAGCGCACAGCACCGAGGCGAGCAAGAACAAGGACCCAGCAACGTTCCGCATCATTCCACCAGCTTACGCGCGATCCCGTGCACACGCACTTCCTTGCGTTTGCCCTTCACGGGCACGGTATGCTGCGGGCCGATGATGAACCGCGAACCCGCATTGGGGAGCCGCTCCAATAGTTCTGCGGAAACGAGGATATCGGTCTTCATGGTCTTTGCGAGACCGAGCATGCGCGACACGCTGTTCATCACATCGCCGCTGAGGTCCACGGTGCGTTTGATGTGGCCCACTTGCGCGCTGATGACCCGGCCACCATGCAAGCCAGCGCGGTATTGCGGTACTACACCATACTCACGTTTCATGTCGTTCTCGTGCTCTGCAATTCGCTCCACGATATCGAAGAAGAGATCGATGCAATTGAAGTGGCGTAGGCCCACGCGCATGGGCCATGTAAAGATCACTTCGTCGCCGACGTACTTGTGTATATCGGCCTCGTTCCGCAGTACCGCATCGGTCATGAGCGAATAGGTGTGGTTGAGGAAGCGGTAGTACTGTAGATCCCCGAGTCGCTCAGCGAGTTCCGTGCTGCCCACCAGGTCCATGGTGAGCACCACACGCTCTTCCCGCTTTGGGCGTTCGTACCTACCTAGCAGGAATCCGAGGAAGGTGCGACGCCCCATCCACTCTTCAACTTGCACCACGGCGATCGCGATGGAGGTGACCACCACGACGCGCAACAGGAGCTGGTAGAATTGCATCATGAGGAACATATCCTGCATTTGCCGAGGCTTCGCCGCATCGAGCATGCTGAATTCGCGCATCTTGAACGACCATGCTACGAGAAGCAATACCATGGTGAGCACGTTTACCGATAGCACCTTACCGAGGAACTGGAAAGGCACGGCCAATGCACGGAAGCGCCGACCGAAGAGGAACTCCTCCAGTATGCCTGTCCACAACCCAAGGATCCCCCATGCACCCAACACCAACCACTCTATCCGGTCGCCGCTGAAGAGCATAAGCACCCACGCCACCAAGGCCGCCACGATGGCGTACTTGAGCACTTTGCGCAGTTTGTAGCGGGTGATCGAATTCATGGGGGCGCGAATGTAATCCGGTGCATGCGGGGAGGACTTGGCCAAGGACACGGTCCAGCGCCACAAGGAGGCACATCTTTACCACGTGCTGCGCGAACGTGCCCTTTCGTGGTTGAGCTGGCTTTGGCCGTTGACCGTGGCAAAGGCCCACGGACGCCACGGCGATCTTGAAGTGCGCTATGAAGCTGGCCAACTCGTCCTCAACAGCAGGAACGGGAACCAATCGTTCGGCAGTTTGCATCGCGTCTGGCAACAGGCCTTCGAGCATATCGGTCTGAAGGTTCACCAGCCTGCGAACGTTCTGCTCCTTGGCCTAGGTGGCGGAAGTGCACCCGCTATTCTGCGGAACGAACTCGGGATAAAGGCCCCCATTACAGCGGTGGAGATCGACGCCGCCATGGTGGAACTGGGGCGCAAGCACTTCGGCCTTGGACACTTGAGTGACCTGAACATTGTACTTACTGATGCTATCCTGCACGTGCACACTGACGTCTTGCGATACGATCTGGTGGTTGTTGACCTCTTCAACGACCTGGATCTGGCGCGCGGGGTAGAGACCATGGGTTTCGCCCATGCCCTGCGCGATCGGTGCGCTGGAACCCTGTGTTTCAACTCAGTTGCATATGACTCCCTGAGCGGAGCGCGCTGTCAGCGGGTGCGCGACAACCTGGGAAAGGTGTTCTCCTCAGTGGACGAATTGGTGCTGGAAGGCGTCAACCGTGTGTTCATCGCCCGTTGATACAAACCGGGCGATGAGCGCTTCTGTTCGGCCCAATGGTCCGAACTTTGTCGGAATGTGCACGCGATGAACGCTTGGTACTCAGCACCATGGAGCAAGGCTTGTAGCCTCATCGCGGGGAGCGTGTTGGCAGTTGGTGCAGTGGCGCAGCCCACGTGTTCGATCCAGATCGATCCGGACATCACCATCTGCCAAGGTCAGGTGACCACGTTGCACGGGCCGCCCGGTTACGGCAGTTACCTCTGGAGCACAGGGGCGACAAGCCAGGACATCGTTGTGGGTAGTTCGGGTACATACTGGTGCCAGGTCTCCTACCCCAGCCCACAGCTGATCACCAACGGCAACTTCACATCTGGCAACACCGCCTTCAGCACGCAATTCAATTATAACAGTACCCTCACCAACGACGGCAACTATTGGATCGGCACCAACGCCGCGCTCTATCATCCGCAATTCAGCGGAACAGGTACGGGCAACTTCATGATCATCAACAGCGGCTGGCCCAGCGCACTCTTCAATGTGTGGTGCCAGAACGTGACTGTTTGCCCCAGCCAGACCTACACGCTCAGCTACCGTGCACGCACGCTCAGCAATGCCATACCGGCGCGCTTGCAGTGGTATATCGATGGCGCGATGCTCGGGCCTGAAGTGAACCTCCCGGTCTTCGGTGGTGGTTGGCAAACGATAACACAGTCATGGACGACGGGATCCGCACAATTGAATGCCAACATCTGTCTGCGCGCTATGAGCGGCGATGGCATCGGCAACGACATCGGGCTCGATGACCTGAGCTTGCAAGGCACGATCGTGCTGCGTGATACTGCGGTGGTCACGGTGACCCCCCTTCCCGCCTTCGACCTGGGGCCCAATGCCACCTTGTGCACCGGCCAAGGCTTGGTGCTTGATGCCGCTGTGGCGGGTGGCACCTACTTGTGGCAGAACGGTAGCACCGCGAGCAGTTTCAACGTCAGCAATGCCGGCAACTACAACGTGACGGTAACCGCGAACAACTGTAGTGCGAGCGACAACATCTGGGTTGCCTACAACCCCACTCCCGCGCCCAACCTCGGGGCCGATCAAACACTTTGTACAGGCGACAACGTGGTGCTCAACGCCACCACGCCAGGTGCCACTTATGTGTGGCAGGATGGAAGTACATCGGCCACATTCAACGTGACCGGTCCGGGCACTTATGATGTTACCGTGGTGCAGAACACATGTGTAGGCAACGATGCGATCAACATCGCCTACAACCCTATCCCGGTCGTAAACCTCGGTGCCGATCAGCAGTTCTGCGCCGGAGGGCAGGTGGTCCTCGATGCCACCACACCGAGCGCCACTTACCTGTGGAACACAGGTTCCGTTGGACCAACGCTCACGGCCACCACCACCGGTACATTCGATGTGGACGTAACCGTGAACGGTTGCACTGGAACCGACGTGGTGAACATGAACGTGATCCCGCTGCCGGTGGTGAACATAGGTCCGGACCAAACGATCTGCCCGGGAACCAATGTGACCCTCGACGCCACCACCGCAGGCGCAACCTACTTGTGGAGCGATGGTTCCACCGGACCCACGCTGACCACCACCGCGCCCGGGGTCCACAATGTGCAGGTAACGGTGAACGGATGCAGCAGCAACGATGCCATGGCTCTCGCGAACTACGTGCTACCAGTGTTCACGTTGGGGGCTGATCAAACAGTGTGCGCCGGGACCAACGCCAGCTTTGGTGCGACCGTGGCCGGAGCCGCCTACTTGTGGAGCACCGGCGCCGTCAGCAATTCCATTCAGCCGGGCACGGCAGGAACGTATTGGCTGGACGTGACTACCAACGGCTGCACCTTGCGGGACACTGCGCTGGTGATCGTGACACCCTTGCCGGTTGTCGCGCTGGGTAGTGATTACAGCATCTGCCCCGGCACCAGCACTACGTTGGATGCGACCCTCGCAGGAGCGAGCTATTTATGGAACACAGGGAATGTAACGCCCACGCTAACAGTTGGGCCGGGGAGCTACTCCGTATCGGTTACGGCCAACAACTGTTCGAGCAGCGGTGCGATCACCATCGGCAGTTTCCCTGCTGCAGCTGTGAACCTCGGAGCCGATGCGAACATGTGTCCAAGCGAAGATCTGCTGTTGAACGTAGCGCAACCCGGAGCGAGCTACTTGTGGCAGGACGGATCCACCGCGAGCACCTATTTGATCCAAGGCACTGGACAGGTGAGCGTGCAACTAACGGATGCCAATGGGTGCATCGCAACGGATGCGATGATGGCAACTTATGCCTCACCGACAGCGATCGACCTAGGCCCAACCACTGCGATCTGTCAAGGCGGTCAACTCATCCTGGATGCCACGGCACCGGGAGCCACTTATTTATGGAACACCGGTGCACAAACGCCGACCATCAGCGTGAACACGACGGGCACTTACAGCGTGGTGGTGACGCAAGGATCGTGCACGATCTCGGACGCGATCGATGTGAACACAGTAGCGCTACCGGTGATCGACCTCGGAGCGGATCAAACCCTTTGCCCCGGCGATGTGATCCTACTTGATGCCACCACCGTCGGAACAAGCTACCTGTGGAACACCGGCGCGCAAACGCCCACGATCAATGTCGCCAGCGGCGGAACGTATTCGGTGACGCTGACAAATGCTGTGGGTTGCACCGCCACGGACGTGATTGACATTGTTGCTGCAACACCAGGAGCGATCAACCTCGGACCCGACGTCACGCTCTGCCTAGGCCAGACCCTTGCACTCGATGCCACATTGCCTGGCGCCACCTATAGCTGGAATACGGGCGCCAACACACCGACCATCACTATAGGCAGCGCTGGCAATTATTCCGTGACGGCTACGCAAGGGGCATGCACTGTGAGCGATGCAATGAACCTCACTGTCAACCCCGTTCCGCAGGTGGGCCTGGGCGTTGACCAAACCTTATGCGCCGGGTCGAGCATCAATTTGGATGCGACCAACCCTGGAGCTAGCTACCTGTGGTCCACAGGAGAAAGCACGCCTGTGATCAATGTGGGCGGTGCCGGCACGTTCAGCGTAACCGTGGACCTGAACGGCTGTACATCTGCTGATGCGATCGACATCGCCGTGCTCGACCTGAGCGTTGTCGACATCGGACCCGATGTGGTCTTATGCGCTGGTGAGGTGATCACGCTTGATGCCACTTTGCCCGGTGTAACATACGCTTGGAACACAGGGGCCAGTACACCCGCGATCACGGTGGGAAGCACCGGCATCTTCAACGTTACTGTGTCGCAGGGGTCTTGCAGTGCGAGCGATGCCATCAACGTTACTGTGAACCCGATGCCAACGGTTGCGCTCGGGAACGACCTCACACTTTGTGCAGGTGATGATATTATTCTCGACGCCACATACCCCGGCGCCACATATGTGTGGAGCACCGGAGCAACTTCACCGACGATCACCGCGAACAGCGCAGCTACTTACAGCGTCTCGGTTGATCTGAACGGATGCACGGCTGCAGATGCGATCGACATCGGTGTGCTCAGTTTGAATGCGATCAACCTAGGCCCGGATGTGACCTTGTGCGCTGGGCAGACCGTCAACTTTGATGCGACCATGCCTGGTGTAACCTACCTGTGGAGCACTGGCGCGCAAACGCCGACGATCACCACAGGTGCGAACGGAGCCGTGTGGGTGCAGGCCATACAAGGCGCATGTGCGGTCACCGATACGGTGATCGTCACTGTTAACCCGATGCCAACGGTCGCACTCGGCAGCGACCTCACACTTTGTGCAGGTGATGATATTATTCTCGACGCCACCTACCCCGGCGCCACGTATGTGTGGAGCACCGGAGCAACTTCACCCACGATCACCGCGAACAGCGCAGCTACTTACAGCGTTTCGGTTGATCTGAACGGATGCGCGGCAACAGATGCGATCGACATCGGTGTGCTCAGTTTGAATGCGATCAACCTAGGCCCGGATGTGACCTTGTGCGCTGGGCAGACCGTCAACTTTGATGCGAC
>JBKJPT010000012.1:0-2714 GCA_046595075.1 Flavobacteriales bacterium | reverse complement strand
AACCAGTCGAGGTCCACGCCGCTGGCATCCTCCATGCTGCGGAAGAAATCGGCGGGCGTGGGGTGCTTGAACTTCCAGCGTTCGCAATAGGTCTTGAAGGCATGGTCGAAGAGTTCGCGGCCCATGACCGTTTCGCGTAGGATATTGAGCGCCGTGCAGGGCTTGCCGTAGGCGTTGTTGCCGAACTGCGTGAGGCTCTCACTATTGGTCATGATGGGTTCGATGCGCGCTTTCACCTTGCCCGGTTCCGCGTTCGGATCCCCTTTCATGTAGTCCACGATGTTGCGGGGTTTGCCGCGCCAGCTGGGGTAGTCGCGGTCCCACTCCTGCTCGGTGAGGTATTGCACGAAGGTGTTCAGGCCCTCATCCATCCATGTCCACTGACGCTCATCGCTATTGATGATCATCGGGAAGAAGTTGTGGCCTACCTCGTGGGTGATCACGCCGATCATGCCATACTTCGTGCGTTCGCTGTAGGTCCCGTCCTTCTCCGGCCTTCCACCGTTGAAGCAGATCATCGGATACTCCATGCCGATCTTGTCGGTGTGGATGCTCTGTGCCACCGGATAGATGTAGTCGCAGGTGAACTTGCTGTAGGTCTTGATGGTGTGCGCGACGACCTTGGTGCTGTACTGACCCCACAACGGATTCCCTTCTTTCGGGAAGAAGCTCATGCAGAGCACATGGTGGATCCCGGCAGACCCTTTCAAGCCGGGGCCGCCGACGGGCTGGTCCATAGCGTCCCACATGAATTTGCGGCTGCTGGCGAAGGCCACATCGCGCACATTGGTGCTCTTGTAGGTCCAGGTCTTTTTGCCAAGCGCCTTCTTCGCCTCGGCATCCTTCACTTCGTTCTTCTTCGCTTCTTCCTCGGTGACGACATACACCGGTGATGTTGCTGTGCGCGCTTTCGCGAGGCGGTTTCGTTGCTCGGTGGAAAGCACTGCGCCTTCGTTCTGCAAGAGGCCGGTGGCTGCAACAACGTGATCGCTGGGCACAGTGATGCTCAAGGTGTAGTCGCCGAAGTCGAGGGTGAACTCACCATTTCCCAGGAACTGCTTGTGCATCCAGCCGCTGTAATCCATGTAAGCCGCCATGCGCGGATAGAACTGCGCGATGGTGTGGATGTAGTTGTCCTCATCGGGGAAGTACTCGTAGCCGCCACGACCGCCCCACTTCATGCGATCGTTCAGCCAATTCCACCAACTCACTTTGAATGCGAACGTTGCACCGGGCGCTAGCGTCTTCGGCAGGTCGATGCGCATCATCGTCTTGTTGATGGTGTAGTTCAGCTTGCCGCCTGATGCATCCGTAACGGCCGTGATCTTGTAGCCGCCTTCGTAGGGCTTCACCCATTTCTCGATCTGCTCGACGTTCACACTATCGCCGATGGTGCCAGTGCGGATCATATTCGCATCGCTGCCCGGCTCGAAGATGTTCTGGTCCAACTGTAGCCAGAGGTAGTCCAGTTTGTCCGGGCTTTGGTTGTGGTAGGTGATGGTCTCGTAGCCGGTGAGCTTGGGCAATGCACCGCCGCCATCGGCGATCGGTTCGGTGATCTCCACGTGTATATCGTAGTCGGCCTTCATCTGCCAATAGGCGTGGCCTGGGGCGCCGCTGGCGGTGCGCTGCTCGTTCGGGGTCGGCAGCTCCTGATCGAGCTGGCGGAACTTGTCGCGTCCGTAGCGGGGCGAGTCTTGCGCGGAAGCGGTGCAGGCGAGAACCGTTGTTATGGCGACGAGAGTGCGCGTTCTAAGCATGTTGGCGAAAGTAAAGGCCACAGGCTACTGACCACGGTTCGAGGGCTTCGCATCCTGGTACGAACCGTGGGATGAATTGGAAGGGCAAGGGATCCCTCATGAAGTGCTGATTCAGCGTGTTCGTCCAAGCGCCATCCGCAGGGATCGATGCGTCCAAATACAGCTACCTATCTTGGCTGAGATGATAAACATTCGAACTATCGCCGTTCTCGGCATCACGTTCTCCGGACAGTTGTTCGCACAGCCCGTAACGAGCGACTGCGATGGTGCCATTCAACTCTGTGGCGGCATCTACACCGAAGCGTCAGCCCCACTGGGAACAGGGAATGTGTACGAATTCACCGGGGTCTGCAACGCCAACCTTGAGACCGCGAGTTTGTGGTACACCTTCACCGTGCAGGATGCAGGCGACCTGAGCTTCATACTCGATCCGGCGAACGATGCCGACGATTATGACTGGGGATTGTTCAATATCACCAACGGGGGCTGCGCGGGGATCAATGCACAGGACGGCTCTTCACCAGAGGTGAATTGCAACTCCTACGGTTCACTCACCAACCCCAACGGTGCAACGGGCATTTCCACCGCAAATGGTGGTACGGGAACTACGAACGGCCCTGGCGATCTGAACGGACCGCAGTTCAATGCCAACCTACCCGTACAGGTCGGTGAGACCTATGCCTTGGTGGTGATGAACTGGTCCGGCAGTTTGGACGGATACACCATTGATTTCACGCAAAGCACAGCGTCGATCTATGATGAGAACCCTCCTGTTCCGGTATCGGTAACTACGGATTGTTCCAACCAGACATTCGTGGTGGAGTTCAGCGAACCCATCGTCACCAGCACGGTTACAACAACGGATTTCACGCTTACCTCTCCTTCCGGGACCGTACTTCCCTTCGGCACGGTGATCCCTGATGATCCGAACGCCGCCGCGCAGACGGGCTACAC
>JBKJPT010000290.1:0-8127 GCA_046595075.1 Flavobacteriales bacterium | reverse complement strand
TGAAGCTGGCCGTGGGCAGCGGCGGGGTGATGGTGATGTCCTGGGTGAGCGTGTCCGTACATAATGTGCCGCTCACGATCAGGGTTATGGTGAAGCTGCCATAGGTGCCGTAGGTGTGCGTGCCAGGTTGCTGGAGCGCACTGCTTCCACCATCGCCGAAGGTCCATTGGTACAACCAGTTGCCAGGGCCGCTGGTGTTGTTCAAGGTCACCGTAGCATTGGGGAACTGCTGCGTGAAGGGTGTGGCCTGGAACGACGCGCTCGGGATCGCATACACCATCACCGTTTGCGTGGCCACCGATACACAGCCCCAAGGCGATGTAGCGGTGAGCGTGATGGTGCGCGTCTGATCCACAGCCGAGGTGTTCATATACGTGTGCGTTGGCGATGCACCCACGAGCGTGTTGCCATCGCCCATGTCCCACAAGTAGCTACTGGCACCGGTGCTGGTGTTGATCGGTTGCACCGTCACGGGCGAACAACCACCGGGATTGGCACTGAAGGCCGCAGTGACGGCGGGATACACATCAATGGCTTGCGTGGTGGTGTCGGTGCAGCCGTAGGTCGTTGAGGCGATCAGGATCGCATCGAAGGTGACCGGCGTAACGCTGGTGTGCTGATAGGTGTGCGTAGTGTTGCCCGGCACGATCGCTAGGAACTGCCCATCGCCGAACTGCCATAACACACTGTCGGCACCAATGGTGAGATCCTGGAAAGCGGTGTTCAATGGCTGGCACCCGGCAGTAACGCTAGGAATGAACTGGGCAACGAGTTGCGGATGCACGAGGATGAGCGCCGTGGCGGTATCGCTGCAACCGAAGGACGAAGTGGCGACGAGCACCGGATCGAACGTGACATCGGCAAACCCACTGTTGAAATAGATGTGCGAGGGCGCGACCGCACCACTCCCCTGCTGATCACCGAAGGACCAGAGGTAGCTGTTGGCACCAGTGCTCACATTGATGAAGTCCACAGCAAGCGGTGCGCACCCCGCGCTATCGGCCACGAAGGCGGCGATCACATCAGGGTACACATCCACGTTGGCCGTCGCGGTGCTTGTGCAACCGTGTTCGGTAATGGAGGTGAGCGTGATGGGGTAGGTGATCGCACCCGGTCCTGCGTAGTTGTACCAGGTATGTTCGTGCACGTCGAGCAGCGTGTCACTGCTGGCACCGTCGCCGTAGTCCCAATGGAAGTTGGTGGCACCCGTGCTGTTGTTGGTTAGGGTAGCGACAAGCGGATGGCAACCGGCAAGCGGTGTGGTGGTTAGCTGCGCCAGCGGGTTGGGAAAGACCATAACGCTCGCCGTGGCGGTATCGGCGCACCCGAAAGCGTTTGCACCGATCAAGGTGATCCCAAAGCTTTGGTCATTGGTGGTGGCGTTGAAGTAGGTGTGGGTGGGCGAAGGACCCGCGCCGGTGCTGCCATCGCCGAAATCCCATTGGTAGCTCACGGCACCCACCACGCTGGGGAAGGTCACCGCAAGGGGACTGCACCCACTATCCGGCTGCACCATGAAGGTGAAGTCCGGTGTGGGGTACACCATGATCTGCTGCGTCACCGTGCTCTGGCATCCAGCAGGCGAAAAAGCCGTGAGTGATACGGTGTGTATGTCGAGGAAGAAGGTGGTGTTGGTGTAGATGTGCTGCGGACTGGTGGCCGTGCTGGTATTGCCATCTCCGAAATCCCACAGGTAGGATGAAGCGCCGCTACTGGTGTTGGTGAAGCCCACATCCATGGGTGCACAGCCCGGTTGCGCGTTGTGCGTGAAGCCTGCGAAGACACCTGGTGCCACGGTAATGTCCACAGCGATCGTATCGGCACAGCCGAAGGGCGAGCTCGCGATGAGCGTGACGGTGTAAACCGTATCCGTGGTTCCGAAGTTGGTGTACGTATGTGTGGGATCCGTGGCGGTATCGGTCTGCCCGTCCCCGAAGAGCCATTGGTATTGGGTAGCACCAGTGGTGTTGTTCGTGAACACAACGTCCATGGGCGAACAGCTCAAGGTGTTACTTGGCGCAAATGCCGCCACAGGTCGAGCTTGCACGTTCACCCATTGTGTTCCGCTTCCACCGCAATACGGCGTGGCCACAGCCAGTGTGATCACATACGGGCCAGCGGCGGCGTACTGGTGCGTGGGGAATTGCGCTGCGGATGTACTTCCATCGCCGAAGTCCCAGGCCCATACGGTGACCGCATTGCCCGGATCGGTGCCGATCACCGGCGTGAACTGCGCCACTTCACCAAAGCAGAGGTTGGCCACTTGGATGCTCACCGTGGGTGGCGCATATACGTTCACCGCGCGGTTGAAGCTGTGCGTGCAACCCAGCGCGTTGGTCACCGTGAGGTTGATGATGTAGCTGCCGACGCTTCCATAGAAGTGCTGCGGCGGAGCAGGGCTGGTGCTGGTGGTGCCATCACCGAAGTCCCACAGGTACTGCACCGCGCTGACCGATTGATCGGTGATCGTTACCGTAATGGAATCGCAGGCCGCGTCCTGATCGAGGATGAAGTCGGCGGTGGGTATGGGTAGAACCGTGACCAGCACACTGGCCGTATCGGAACAGCCGGCTGTAGCACCTTGTATGCTGGCGCTATAGCGCACGGAGAACGTGCCCGCCTGGTTGAAGGTGTGCGCTTGATCGCCTGCACCGGTCCATTGAAATCCGTTGCCGGTGCCAAAGTCCCAGGTGAAGTAGTTGGCCCCGCCGGTGGTGGTCTCATCGAAGAAGGCCGTTTCGCCGATGCAGATGGTGTCGGGGGTAACCGTGAGCGACACCGATGGCGGCGGCACAATGGTGATCTGGATGTAGGCGGTATCAATTCCGCAGTAGTTGCTGTCGAGCAACATCACCTCATAAGTACCGATCCCAGGATACTGGATCACGCGCGGGAAGGTGGGCGGCCAAGGGCTCCAATCGATGATGCTGTCCTGGCCTTGGCCCCAGTAGTCGCCGAAGTTCCAGTACTCGTAGCGCTGGTAGATGTTGCCCTGCTGATAGCAGTTGCGATCGGTGGTGTTCGCGAAGGTGACGGTGCGATCGGGCCAACAAAGCAGGGTGGCGCTGGCGGCGATGCTCGCGTCATCGATGTCCCAGATGCGGATGGGGTTGAAGGTGGCGAGGCTCGCACCGCCCTGCAAGGTGTTGCAACTGTTCTCTGCCGTGAGGCTCACCGTGGTCTCGCAGTCAACCGTCCCCTGCAAGTAGGTGTGCGAGATCGTCTGGTTCGAGTTGGTGAAGTCGTAGGTGGCGATCGGTGAACCATCGCCGAAGTCCCAGTTGAAGACCGTGTTGGGCGAAACGTTGGTACTGCTGTTGATGAAGTCCACGGGATGCGGTGCGCATACCTGGGTCAATCCGCCCAACGGGATCTGGATCGAAGCGCTGGTGCTCTGTTCCATGGTGAGCGTGCCCACCACGGTGCAACCTGTCGCGATCTCGGTGAAGGTGATCGTGTATGTCGCAACAGCTCCGGCGTAGTTGTGGGTCACCGTCATTGGCGGTGCCAGCATGCCGCCGTTCTGCAATGGACCGCCATCGCCCCAATCGATCGTGTAGCCGTTCACGGCTTGCGGGGTGGCGATCAGCAACTGGAACGCGGTGCCCGAGCAGCTGTACCACTGCGGCGCGCTCGATGGCGTGCCGTAGTAGTCGTAGAGCTGAGGGCATTGCGCACTGGCCGCGAAAGCGGTGAACGATGCGAGCAATACAGTGGTGTAATGAGGAATGCGACCCACGCGTGCGGTTCTCTGTGCCCTTCGTACGCCTTGTGCTCACCTGGGGATACGAAGCGAGCACATTGCATCCGACCAACTACGGTATGCTCCCGTTGAAGCGGTTGAACGAGGCAACCATTGCAGACCCTCTGGCGTAGGAACGGCCTGCCGAAAGAACCACGGCCAAGCATGGAACGATTCGATCTCTGCGTCATCGGTGGCGGGCCTGCGGGTTACGCCGCCGCCATGCGCGGGGTGGACCTTGGCAAGCGCGTGCTCTTGGTGGAGCGCGATCGCATCGGCGGCACCGGCATCTACAACGGTGCGCTCACCTCCAAGACCCTTTGGGAGATCGCACAACGTGTGAGCAGCACAAATGAGCTCATGCGCACCCGGGGCCGCGAACCCTTCCGCCTAAGCTGGGACGAAGTGAGCAAGTCCATTAACGAGGCCGCCTTCGAGCGGAAGTACCTCTACGCCTGCCACATGCAGTTGCTCGCCTCGCGCACACCCGCTCCGGGGGAAGGATCCTTTCACCACGAACGCGGCAACGCACGCTTCCTTGATCCGCACACCCTACTGATCGAACGACCTGATCAGGCCATGCGCGTGCACGCCGATAGTGTGGTGATCGCCACCGGCAGTAGGCCTCGCTCATTGCCGGGCATCGAAGTGGATGAACGTTCGATCCTCACCAGCGATGGCATCTTCGCGCTGGACGATTTCCCCAAGAGCATTGTGATCATCGGTGCTGGCGTGATCGGTTGCGAATTCGCGACGATCTTCTCCCTGCTCGGAAACACACGTGTACACCTGATCGATCGCGCAGACAGGATCCTCCCCTTCGAGGATGCCGACGTGAGCGAACTGGTGGCGCGCAACCTCGAGCGAAAGGGCGTCACCATGCACAAGCAGGCCAAACTGGAACGCATCACCGTGGTGGACGGCGAAGTGGAGTACCACCTCTCCTACCCCGATGGCCGCACCGAGACCGTGCGCGTGGAAAAGGCATTGCTCTCCGTTGGCCGCATTGCCAATTTGGACGGCCTCGGGCTCCTCGAAGCAGGCGTACATGTGGATCCCAAGAGCGGTAACATCATCGTCGACGACACGCGCACCTCGCAAACGCACATCCATGCCGTGGGCGATGCAACCGGCACCAACATGCTCGTGAACCTCGGTGAAATGGAAGGGCGCCACGCGGTGGAACGCATCTGCACCGACGATGTGGCTCCATTGAGCTACGACAACATCAGCACCATCATGTTCCTGGAGCCCGAAGTGGCGGGCGTGGGACTGAACGAACAGGAGTGCCGCAAGCAAGGCATCGCCTACCGTCTCGCACGCGTAGACTACGCCTGCCTTGCGCGGGCCATCGCCATGCGGCGCACGAAGGGCTTCTTCAAATTGCTGGTCACCAACGACGATGAGATGCGCGTGCTGGGCATGCGCGCCGTGGGCGAACATGCATCCAGCGCCATTGAAGCGGTGGCCATGATGATGAAGCTCGGCATTCCCATTCGCGAACTGGCCGATCTGGTGCACCCGCATCCGAGCATCACCGAGGGTGTACAGGAATGCGCGCGGCTGCTATTAGGCCGAAGCGTCTTCAAGCCAGAGGTCTTCGCCGATAAGATGCAATGCTACACGTGGGTGCCGGCGCAGGACAAGGCAGCAGCCGCCTAAGGGCGGATCATGATCCGCCCCCTACGGCGTCCCCGGATCCTGGAAATCGGGGTTGTTCACGTAGTCCATATCGGTGAGCGAGTTCAAGAAGGCCAACAATTGGGTCTTCTTCTCCGGGGTCAATTGCAGACCGCCAGTGGTGAACTTCATGAACGGGCTGACCGTGGGGGATGGATGACCGCCGGTGTTGTAATGCTCGATCACTTCTTCCAAGGTGGCGAAACGACCATCGTGCATGTAGGGCGCGGTCAACGCCACATTCCGCAGTGTGGGCACCTTGAATACGCCCATGTCCTGCGGCAGGCCGGTCACACCGCCCAAACCCAGATCAGTGAAGGTCTCATCCAAGCCATTGTTGCGCATGATGCCGTCGGTGAAGAGCGCACCACCATGTGGGTGACAGTGGAAACAATCCGCACCCCACTGACCGCCAAGCCCGTTGGCCGGATCGCCTCCTTCCTGTTGTGTGAGCAGGATGCCCAATTGTTCATCGGTATTGATCGTGATCTCGCCTCTTTGGAACTGATCGAAGCGTGAATTGCCGCTGATCATGGTGCGTAGGAATTGCGCCACCGACTTCGCCGCTTTGAACTTGTCGATGGTCGCGGTACCGAAAGCATCGTAGAACAAGTCGACGTAGGCTTGGTCGTTCTGCAACTTGGCAACGGCGTTGGGCCAGGTCTCGTGCATCTCGATCACGTTCTCCACCGGCTGCAGGATCTGCTCCTCCAAGCTCAACGCGCGGCCGTCCCAGAAGAAGCGTTGCTCCCAGCCGAGGTTCTGCAAGGCCATGCTGTTGCGGTTGCCTGCGATGCCATCGATCCCAATACTGAACTGGTTGCTATGATCGCTGAAGGCGAACTGTGGTGCGTGGCAACTTCCGCAGCTTTGTGTGTTGTTGCCGCTCAAGCGTTCTTCATAGAAAAGGAAACGGCCAAGCTTCACCCCTTCCACGGTCATGGGGTTGTCCGCTGGGATGGTCATGGGCGGCATGTTCGCCGGGATCTCCAAAGTGTAAGGCGTGGTCTGGAAAGAAGTACCCGCTCCAGGGTCCTCCTCTTCTTCGGGTTTGCACGCAACAGCCAAGGTCGTTACGGCTAGTGCGCACAACACGAGTTGGAGGTGGCGTTGCTTCATGGTACTTGGTCCAGTGATCGTTCGTCCGTGAGGGCGCTGAGGAATGCGATGAGGTCTGAGCGTTCCTGCAAGTTGAGTGCAAAACTCTGCAATTGAGGGTCGCGGTTCACATGTGGCAGCCCTCCGCTGGCGAAATGTCCGATTACTTCCTCCAACGTGACCATGCTGCCGTCATGCATGTACGGCCCAGTGAGCGCGATGTTGCGCAGTGTAGGTGTTTTGAACTTGCCTCGGTCCTCCGGAAGCAAAGTGATCCGCGCCCGACCGCTATCCGCATAAGCCATGTATTGCCCCACGTTATGGAAGTCGTGGTCGCTGAGGTCGAAGCCAACATGACACGCAGTGCAATTCAGCCCAGCACTATTGAAGAGTTGCAGGCCACGTACTTCGGCGTCGCTCAGCGCAGCCCCATCGCCCTGCATGTACCGATCATAACGCGACCACCCACTTATCAGCGTGCGCTCGTAGTTGGCAATGGAACGCGTGATCACATAAGGATCCAATGGTTTACCGTATGCCTGCATGCTCAAGGTCTGGTACGGCTCCACATCGCGCAGGTCCGAAGACACCACGGTTAGATCGTGATCCATTTCCAGGTCGTCGTGCACTGGTGCGATCACTTGTCGTTCCAAGGTGGGTATGCCGCCATCGCGGAAGAACGAATTGTGGTAGGCCACGTTGGCCAACGTGGGTGCGTTCCGCATGCCGGGTAAGCCGTTCACTCCGATGCTCTTCGCCAGTGTGTCGCTGAAGGCATTTGCTTCGAAATGACAACCTGCGCACGAGAGCGCACCCGTGCGCGAAAGGCGTGCATCGAAGAAGAGCGCCTTGCCCAGTTGCACCGAAGCCTCGGTGAGCGGATTCTCAGCAGGCATAGCGGGCATCGCGAAGCCCGGAGGCAAATGCAGCGCGAAGAGCGGTGAACTTTCAGCACTCACATCATCGGTCTCCCGACGACATGCCACGAGCAGCACGAGCACCGCTATGATCGCGATCGCCTTCACTCCAGCTGTATGCTGCGCGCCACGTTGCGCGTGATCTTCAACGCGAGGGGAACATTCTCGCCGTGGCTCTGGTTCTCCACCGCCACGTTCACGGTGTCCTGCGTGGTGCCTAGGAAGCCGTCCACGTCGATGCGCAAGGTGAGCTGTGTAACGCTATCGAGCGCCGTGCGGAAAGGCAACATTGGGAACAGTTCCAACTGCCTGTAGCACGTATCCCTTCCTGTATGCACACTGAAGCCCGCGATCAGCGGCGCAGTGCTCAGCGGATCGGGATCATAACGCCCATCGAACACCATGAACTTGTAGCCATCGGTCCAGTTCCACGACATGCCCGTGAACACGGACATCGGATGCCCCTGCGGATAGAGCGCGGGATCGCTGTGGTTAAGCGCGGGTGGAAGGCCCAGCCCCGCGCGCATGCCGTACCACGTACCTGCGGGCGCCTTCAGGTCCAAGCTGTACGCGCCATCACCAAGGTCCAATAGCTCCACTTCGCTCACCACTTCCTCGCCCGCATCGTTCACCAAGCGCAGATCGCTCAGGTAGAGGCGCAACATCTCCACTTGAAAGCGGAGGTCGTAC
>JBKJPT010000265.1:0-36424 GCA_046595075.1 Flavobacteriales bacterium | reverse complement strand
ACCTTCAGTGATCCGCAGATCGGCAAGGCACGCAAGCGGCTCACAAGCCCCTTGTTCCTGGCGCGCTACAAGGAGATCCTCAAGCCCGGCGGTGTCATCCACCTGAAGACGGATAGCCCTTTGCTCTATGAGTACACCTTGGAACAGATCGCAGAGCACAAATTGCCGACCTACGAGCAAAGCGCCAACGTGTATTCCGATCTGGTCAACCGCGTGTCCCCGGCGGAGCAGGCCGTGCTGAACATCCGCACTTTCTACGAGCAGATGTGGCTCGCGGAGGGCCGCACCATCCATTACGTTCGTTTCGGGATGAACGGGACCGTTTGATCATGGCGAAGAGGACGCCCGCGAAAGCGAAGAAGCAGCAGGTGCGCGATGGTGCCGTCCAAGAGCGCGACTTCTTCGCCGATGTCATGGATGTGGTGCGCCAGATCCCCAAGGGGCGCGTAACGAGCTATGGCGCCATAGCGAAGTACTTAGGTGCCGCGCGCTCGGCCCGTATTGTCGGCTATTGCATGAACAACGCCCACACGGTCAAGCCTCTGGTGCCCGCCCATCGTGTGGTGAACAGAGCTGGCATCCTCAGCGGCAAGCACCACTTCGGCCCCGATGACCGCATGCAGCGGCTATTGGAGAAGGAAGGCGTGAAGGTGAACAGCGACCAGGTCGTGGACTTCGGGAAGAAGTTCTGGGATCCGATGATGGAGTTGGGACTGTGACGCTCCCTGTCGCACTAGTTTCGCGCACTCGTTGCCATGCCCATCACCCAGGAAGCCATTCTCGCCGCGCTCTCGCGCATTATCGAACCAGACCTCAAGAAGGACATCGTCGAACTCGACCTGGTTCGGGATGTCACGGTGGACGAGAACACCATCCACGTCACCGTGGAGGTGAGCAACCCCGCCATGCACAGCCGCAAGCGCATGGAAGAAGCCGTGGACTTCAACCTGAAGCAGGCGCTTGGGAAGGAAGTGAAGGTGGTGGTGACGGTGAACCCGCTCAGCGGCGAACGTGCGAACGTGCGCAAGGTGCTGCCCAAGGTGAAGCACATCATCGCCATCGCCAGTGGCAAGGGTGGGGTTGGCAAGAGCACCATCACGGCAAACCTCGCAGCAGGACTTGCCGCGCGGGGCTTGAAAGTGGGGCTGATCGACGCGGACATCTACGGCCCCAGCATGCCGCTGATGTTCGATGTGGTGCATGAGCGACCAACGACCGTTGAGAAGGACGGCAAACGTTGGATCGTCCCGGTAGAGAGCTATGGCGTGAAACTGCTCAGTATTGGCTTCTTCGCCGATCCCTCACAAGCGATCGCATGGCGTGGCCCCATGGCCACCAAGGCCTTGGAGCAACTGATCAAGGATGCCGATTGGGGTGAACTTGATGTGATGTTCGTGGACCTTCCGCCGGGAACCGGCGATATCCATCTTTCATTGGTCCAGGCCGTGCCGCTTACCGGCGCGATCATCGTTAGCACACCACAGGCTGTGGCGCTCATCGACGCGCGCAAGGGTGTTGGTCTATTCAACCTGCCGAGCGTGAACGTTCCTGTGCTGGGCATTATCGAGAACATGGCGTGGTTCACACCTGCTGAATTGCCCAACAACCGTTACCACATTTTCGGCAAGGGCGGCGCTCGAGCGCTAGCGGAAGAGTTGAAGGTGCCCTTCCTCGGTGAAGTGCCTTTGATCCAAAGCGTTCGCGAAGCGGGTGATGTCGGGCGACCTGCCGTGTTGCAGGGCGACACGGTGGCGGCCGCTCCTTTCAACGACCTTTGTACTGCGGTACTTGAACGCGTGCTGAACGTCGTACCCGCCTGACCACATGTCACGTCGCGAACACGAAGCTATAGAAGCCCGCATCCGGGAGGCGCTAACGGAGTTGCGTCCCTTCCTGGAAGCGGATGGCGGTGACATCACGCTGGATGAAGTGACCGCGGACGGTGTTGCCAAGGTTCGTCTGCACGGCGCTTGTTGCGGTTGTGCAATGGTGCCCATGACCATGAAGGCCGGTGTGGAGGAGGCGATCAAGCGTGTTGCACCTTCAGTGAAGAGCGTGGAGGCGGTGAACATGGCTGTGGTGGCGTAGGTGCTGGGAACAACCGTGGCGCTCCGGCGTTATTCCATGCGCGAAGGGCAGGCGTAACTTCGTCCCGCATTTCAATGGCCACGATCACCAAGCAGCCCAAGCCCGTAGAGACACGCGAGAACGTGGTGATCCTCTTCGCAGGCGACAGCGGCGACGGCATACAGCTTACAGGCAGCCAGTTCACTGATACGAATGCGCTGTTCGGCAACGACGTCAGCACCTTCCCGAATTTCCCCGCCGAGATACGTGCGCCGCAAGGCACGCTCGCGGGTGTAAGCGGCTACCAATTGCACTTCGGTAGCGTGGAGATCTTCACGCCCGGTGACCATGCAGATGTGCTCGTGGTGATGAACGCCGCTGCACTGAAGGCCAACCTAGGCAAGCTCAAGATGGGTGGCACCATCATCGCCAACAGCGACGGTTTCGACAAGAAGAACCTGCGTCTCGCGGGCTACATCGATGATGCCGATCCGCTCACAGACAGCTCACTTGCCGGTTATCTGCTGCATAGCGTGGACGTGACCAAGCTCACACGCACCGCGCTCGAGGGCACCACCCTCGGCATGAAGGAGAAGGACCGGTGCAAGAACATGTTCATCCTCGGTTTCATCAACTGGATGTACAGCCGAGAGAACGCGCTTACCGAAGGCTTCCTGCGGAAGAAGTTCAGCAAGAAGCCCGAGGTGCTCGATGCCAACCTGAAGGCGTTGGTGGCCGGCTACAACTACGGTGAAACGAGCGAGACCTTCACCACACGCTTCGAGGTGAAAGCCGCCCCGATGCCGAAGGGTACCTATCGCAGTATCACCGGCAACCAAGGCACCGCGCTCGGATTGATCGCCGCCGCACAGAAGGCGAAGCTCGATCTGTTCTACGGTAGTTATCCGATCACCCCTGCGAGCGATATCCTGCACGAGCTTAGCCGCCACAAGAACTTCGGCGTGGTCACATTTCAAGCTGAAGACGAGATCGCCGCGATCAGTTCCGCCATTGGTGCGAGCTATGGCGGTGCGCTCGGTGTTACTGCGAGCAGCGGACCGGGCATCGCGCTGAAGACCGAGGCGATGGGCCTGGCCTTCATGCTGGAGATCCCGCTGGTGATCGTGAACGTGCAACGTGGTGGGCCGAGCACGGGTCTGCCCACACGCACTGAACAAGCCGATCTCTGGCAAGCCGTACATGGTCGCAACGGCGAAGCGCCGATCCCGGTGATCGCGGCGAGCACACCGATCGATTGCTTCGACATGGCTTTTGAAGCTGTGCAGATCGCGTTGGAGCACATGACGCCCGTGATCCTGCTCACCGACGGATACATCGCCAACGGTTCTGAGCCATGGCGTTTTCCCCAGGCGAAGGACCTGGCGGAGATCAAGCCGAATTACATCAAGGAACCTAACGACGACGGAAAGTTCTTGCCCTACTTGCGTGATGAACGTGGCGTTCGTCCGTGGGCGTTGCCCGGGCAACCGGGACTGCAGCATCGCATCGGCGGCATCGAGAAGCAGGATAAGACCGGCAACATCAGCTACGAACCGCTGAACCACGAGCTGATGGTTCGCTTACGTGCGGAGAAAGTGGCGCGCATCGCGGATCGCTACAAGCCGATCCGACTCGACAGCGGTCCGGATCAAGGTGAGTTGCTGATCGTCGGTTGGGGTTCTACGTACGGTGCGATCCGAACCGCCGCGTTGCAACTACAGGCCGAAGGGCGGAGCGTTGCACATGTACACATCCGACACATGTTCCCCTTCAACAAAGGCTTGGGCCCGTTGCTGAAGAAGTACAAGAAGGTGCTGGTACCTGAGATGAACAGTGGACAACTCCGCCAGATGCTGCGCGGCGAATTCCTGGTGGACGCGCAAGGCTTGAACAAGATCCAAGGCATGCCTTTCACGAGCGAGGAGATCCGCGCTGGTGCGCTCAACCTGTTGAAGTCATGAGTACGGTGAACGGCACGACCACGCCCGTTGAGAAGATCGACTTCAGCAGCGATCAGGAGGTACGCTGGTGTCCCGGCTGTGGCGACTACAGCATTCTGAAGCAAGTGCAAACACTGCTGGAACAAAGCGGTAAGAAGAAAGAGGATGTGGTCTTCATCAGTGGCATCGGGTGCTCTTCTCGCTTTCCGTACTACCTCGATACCTACGGCCTGCATGGTATCCACGGTCGCGCTCCGGCGATCGTAAGCGGTCTCCGCAGCGTGCGTCCCGAATTGAGCGTGTGGATGATCACCGGCGATGGCGATTCCTTGAGCATCGGCGGCAACCACTTCATCCATTTGTTGCGCCGCAACGTGGATGTGAACGTGCTGCTCTTCAACAACGAGATCTATGGGCTTACCAAAGGGCAATACTCGCCTACTTCACCCGAAGGAGCGGTAACGCGCAGCACGCCCATGGGCAGCACGGACCATCCATTCAATCCGCTAGCACTGGTGAAAGGCGCCGATGGAACCTTCATCGCCCGTAGCATGGACCGCGACCCCAAGCACATGCGCGAGATCTTAGCGCGTGCCGATGCGCATCGTGGTACCAGCTTGATCGAGATCTACCAGAACTGCAACGTCTTCAATGATGGCGCCTTCGAGGTCTTCACCGAGAAAGCCAACAAGCCGCTCAACACCATCTTCGTGGAGCACGGCAAGCCGCTCACTTTCGCTAACGGCACCAGAGGCATCAAGCTCAATGGCATGACACCGGTGATCGTGGACACCTACGCGGGCGGCACCAGCATGGAGGATCTCTGGATACACGATGAACAGGACTCGTTCAAGGCGAGCATCCTTGTTCGCCTCTTTGATGACCCGCGTTTGGAAGGAGCCATGCCTCGTCCATTTGGCGTGTTCTACGTGAACGACCGCGCAACCCACGAGGACAAATTGCAAGCACAGGTGCGGCGGGCAAAGGAATCGAAAGGCCCCGGTGATCTGGACGCGTTGCTCAAGGGCGAGCATACGTGGACGATCGGGTGATCCCCTCATTCCACAGTGATCGAGGTGCGCTCGCCGGGCCACATCAGTTGCACGTTCTGCTGTCCGGCGTAGAGCCGCCCGTCCATGCCCATGGCTTCGGCGGTGAGCCTGTACACTCCGTTCGCGGCTGGGCGGCCGTTGGTAAGGCGACCATCCCAGATCGGGTCGACGGCATTACTGCTGAACACCAATGTGCCCTGCGCGTCACGCACGCGCATGCGAGCCCTGCGGTAAGGTCCACCTGGAATAATGAGGCGGTCGTTCATGTTATCGCCATCGGGTGTGAGCATGTTTTGGAGATCAAGCGCACGGGTCGCGTCCTCAACAGGTGCGGCCGCTGCTGTATCCGCCGCCGCATCGCTCGCGCACGGGAACACCACCGGCAACACAGCTTGCCGCAAGCGCACCCGATTCATGTTCACACGCTGGCGTTGCGCATCCTTGGCAGCCATGGCCAGGAACTTCGTTGTCTCAAGCAATCCTTCAGCACGGGTACGTTCGAAACGTGCGAGACGCTCGCCCAGTTCTTCTTCCTTCATCGATGCAAGCGATGCCGTAAGTGCCGAGCGACCCCTGACCTTGTTGTACTCGTAGTACCACGAGCGCCCATCCTTGTTCGCGAGGACCACCACATCATAGGTGTAGAGTCCGTTCAAATTCTCTTGGTACCGGCCGGCGACCACCGGGTTCATGCGCTGGTAGCCTGCGCCTTCGCGCGGCAGTAAATAGACCCGCAATTGATCGTACGTGTTCGCGTCGGGCACAACGACCACGCAAGGATCGTAAATGATGGTAGCGCGCTTACCGGAGCTTCCCATACTCGTGGTGCGGCGCGAATAGGCGAGGCTGAAGGCCACATCGCAGTTCTTCCAACCCAGGGTGCTAACCTGTGCATTGAACGCGGATCTCGGGGTTGCTGGAAGCGCAATGGGTCGGACACTCGCCGTCACGTTGTTGCCTGCCTGGCTGTCCCTGACCCACGATGGCACACTGGCATACCCCATTTGCGCGCAGACGCTGCGGAGGTTCGCATCCGTCTCTTCGTCGAGCTGTCGTTTACGCGCAGCTTGTTCGGCTACGCCATCCACGCGTATGCGTTGCTGACCTTGAAGATCCAGTTCGCGCTGTTTGCTCCAGAACGTATCCTGCGCTTTGCGCGTGGCCTCGGCGTATGCGCGGCTCCATTCGGCATAGATGCGCTCCAAGCGTTCGGCGCTCGCGGCGGGCAAGGCTACGCGACCATCGTTACGCTTCGCGAACGCCGAGAAGCTGGAGAAACCCATTTGTGCCACGCGACGATCGATCGTGCGCAGATCCTCGGTGAGATTGTTCACGTAGACATCGAGGACAGCGTTGTTACAGGTGCGATGGATCGCACGCATGCGTTCCTCGAACTCGCGTGTTGCGAGGTTGGTGTGGTTGAAGCGCGTGTTCCAGATCGCCTTCACCTTGGCTGGTGCAACACCGCACCGTCCATCGAGCTTGTCGGTTTGGACACTTCCTTCGGAGGTGAGCTGATATGGCATGGCTACTGTATCCGGCTGGATCGAATCTGCATCAGCGGGTTCATCCTCTTGGATGCTGGACGCTCCTTCGCTTTGGAAAGAACAATCCATGGAGAAATACAAACTGTCCTTGAACGCCTTGTTGCGCACGTTCTGCCCGAGCTCTGCGAGTTTGGCTTCGTAGCCCGGTGGGTAGAAGTCGAGCGTTCTAATATCAACCGGCACAAGCGTGCGCGCCAAGGGCACCGGATTGCGCCAGTCGATGATGCTGTCAGGGCGCATCACTCCATCATACAGCAGCATGTCCACGGCGACGCCATCGGCCGGGACCATTACGGTCAACGCTTTGCCGGTGCCGATGCTCACTTTCTTCCCTTGGCTGGAGGCGTCGAGATAGAACATGCCACCGGTTTCCAGGAGCGTATCACCGCTCATGGTGCTCAATCCCGCTTTCATGATCGTGGCGGCATCGAAGGCTTCGAGCATTGTGATGCGTACGGCCGTGGTCACCGTTCTTCCCGCGCTATCAACGAAGGATCCCTTCGGCACATCAAGGAGCACACCGCAGGGTGTGAGCATGGTGGTGTCCTTGTTGGGGTCGATCGTCATCACCAATGGAGCGATGTGCGTGCCGAGCGTGTCGTTGAGCACTGCGCCAGAAATAATGATCTCCAGGTGCTCGCCCTCTATGCGTTGCTCTGTGGCAACTGAAGGTGGTGTTGAGCGCAGCAAGAAGAACGCGGCGGTGATGATCACGGCAATGATCACCACACCACCGATCCGTGGCCCGGGCCTGCCCAGCCGATAGGAGCGATAGGCCTTCGCAGCGGCTGCACGTGCAGGCAGTCGCACAACACCTTCGCGCAGGGCGCGTTGGTCTTCGATCAATTGTCGCAGTTCCGTGTTGCTATTCGCCCGCGTCTCGAAGGCTTTGCGTTCCTCCGCGTTCATGGACCCATCCAGGTAGTGGTCCACCAATTCCATCAAGTGTAGTTCGTCGCGCATGTTCAAGAGTGTTGCGTTGTTGCGACGGTCGTATGGACGAGCTGGCGATACCGCTTGCGGGCTTCTTCTAGGCACTTGTACTTGCGCGTCTTCGCGGCACCTTCACCAGAGAAGCCCAAGGCCTTTGCGATCAGCGCGAGCGGCTCGTGCTTCACATAGAAGCGGGTGAGCACGTCCACGCATTTCGCGCCGAGCGACTTCAGCGCCTGCTCCGCCTGTTTGTACTCGCCTTCACGCGCAAGTAGCGCGGTGAGGTCGGCGGGTTCGTCGGCTTCGGCATCGAGCTTCCATTCGCCCATGGCCTTGTTGCGGCGGCGCAGTTCATCGCGCCACAGGTTGCGGCATACGGCAAAGAGGAAGGTGCCGATGCTGCTCGTGAGCGTGAAGCCCTCCGAACGCACGCGCCGGTGGAAGATGATGAGGGCATCCTGGAAGATGTCCTTCGCATCGCCACTGCGGCCGCTGTTCTGCCGCACCAGGTGTTCCACTTTTGGCAGGTGGCCGTAGAGCGCTTTGAAGGCCTCTTGGTCCTTGCCGCTCCGGATGAGCTCTATGATCCGCTGATCGTCCATTTGTGACCGTCTTCACCCTTGATGGAAGGAACGAAGAAAGGTGACCCCAGCGCCAACCCGGCATAGGGTCGTCACAAATGCAGCGCAATACCGAAACCGAAGAAGGGGCTGGATGATGACTTGGGCCCTTGGACCGTGCGAGTCTCACCGTTCCATGTGGCAGAACTCGTCAGGTGCGGCTCCCCGAGTGGTTGGGAGAAGATCATTTCGGAGTACACGGAGACGAACTTGGTGATATGTAGGTCGGTGCGCACGCGAAGCATCCATGTCCAGCCAATGGCGGATGCCTTGACGTGGAGCTCATCCTCTGGTGTGCTGCCATTGAAGGCATACGTGTGCAGTTCCTGCACGGCCATGCACCGCACACCCGTGAGAGCGGTGAGCGTTAGGTGCAAGCGTCTTCGTGGCCATTTTTCGGGTAGCGTGTATCCCCCACATGCTTCATAGCTATGCACGTCCTGGTCAATGGTTACTTGGTCTACGTACAGTTGGTCTCGGGGGCCTTCCCACCAAACGTAAAATGGATAGAAACCCTCCCAATGGCCGGGGATGTGGACACTCGAATCCACGAATTGGACATGCCCGCGGCTGGTGTGGAAAGAATAGGAGCCAGCAACGATCCAGTTGCCGACGGGCCGCACCATGCCACCAAGTCTCCACCCCCAGGTCAAGTCATCGCCAGGTTCGTAATGGTGTTGGATCGCGCGCAGCGGCCCCGGTTCTGTGCCGAGGCTTAGCTGGTAGCGTGGACGTGCGCGCCAGATGTTCCGTGGTTCGTTCTCCTGCGCCGAGCTGACGGTGGCAAGAAGGGAGAAGACCGCCACCAGCAGGAGGTTCGTACGTGTGCGCTTGGTGTTCATGGTATGGTGGTTAGCTGATCACACCGTTGCATGCACATGGCAGCCACCGGCTTCTTCCATGTTCGCGTAGAGGTTCTCCAGGGGCTGTTGCAATACGCTGCCACAAGGTTTCTGGCAGAAGGGGCACGCGTGGATCTGGCCATCGGTATCCACGTACACGAAGCGCTTGCCGCTTCCGGAGCAACCCACGTTACGCTGGTACGATGCATAATGATCCACCACGGGATGGTTACGGTAGTTGTGTTCGCGGTGCATCAGCCGAACGAAGGCATCGAGCGTCGCGTGGTCGTGTGCATCCAGTTCCACCTCCTTGTTTGCGAAGTGGCCCACGGCGCGCGGCTCAACCAAGCGGATGAAGTGCGCACCCCAATCTCGCGCCATGTCCGCATAGCGCAGCAGATCCTCCATGCGGCAGAATGACCGCAGGGGTACCAACGATAGTGCGGTGACCAACCCCGCTTCACGGGCGTTCTTCACAGCGAGCCGCGCGTATTCATGTGAACCCGCTACGCCACGGAAGCGATCGTGTTCTGCGCTCGACCAATGATCCACGCTGATGGACGCACCAGTGAGACCGGCTGCCTTCAGCTCGCTTGCGCGTTCCGGCGTGAGCCGATATCCCGAAGTAAGGATCCAGAAATCGGTGGCATGTTGATCACTACCCCGAAGGATGGTGATGAGGTCGTTGAAGCGGTTCAAGGGTTCGCCACCGCTGAGTTCGATCTGTGCGACGCCGCGCTCCTGGAACTTGCGGATCATGCCCAGCACGTCTTCAACCCCCAACGCCTCCTTCTTGTTGAGCGCATCCCATTCGAAACAGTGCGCGCATCGGAGCGGGCACTTCTTCGTCATTGCCATGATCGCTAGGAGCAGCCCTTCAGTGTGGCCTGCGATAGGACGCACGCGGTGCAGTTCGTTTCGGATCCAAAGATCCCAAGCCAGAGAAGGGAACCCCGGCGAGGTGACCAACTGGAAATTGCGTCGGCCCACGTTCGCGCTGCGCGTGAGATGCCGCAGTGTGTGCGCTTCATTGAGCACTTCCCGGAAGCCTTTGGCCGCTTGCAGGGCTTCAACCTGATCGGGGTAGGCTTCACGCGCTAGCTTCTTGATCCGTTGCCAGGCCGCTCGCTTAACGAGCTGGTGCCTCCATCCTGTATTGATGTGCATGGTCATAGGGTTCAAAGTGCAATGCTCACCCGGGTCTGTTCCATCTCGTGCCACCGCTCGCGTGAATACTTCGGGAAGGCATCGGCCTTCTTGAAGCTCCGCAGGTAAAGGATATCGGGTTCGATGGGAACCGTCTCGTGCAGGATCTTGTAGTGACCCGCACCATGGAGAAAGACGCTCCGCTCCAGACCGCTCTTTAGTTCGGGGACGGGGAACACGACCTCTGCGGCATCATCGACCGCAGGCTGCACGTAGTTCCGATCGTCATCTTCGGCCAATAGCTGTAGAACATCCACGCCGTTCCGATCCACCGCCTTCGTCGCGTCGAGCTCGCGCACGTTGAGGCCATCGTCCGGGGTGAAGTCCATGGCCACCTGATCCACTTCCCAGAACAGGAAACCGCAATCGAAACGCAAATGGATCTTGTCACCTGCGACCTTGCTCAGGTCCAGCTCCAGCACGTCCGAACGCCAGGCCATGGGACCAGCGAGTTCGAATTGGTCCACACGATCCCACTCGCCGGGCCGCTCCTCCATCCAAACGGCCAACGGCATGCGCTGCGCACGCGACCATGCGCGCAGGTCTTCTGCAGGCAGCGAGGTGTTCGTGCGGTCGATCTCCGGCGCCAATGTGCCTTGCTCATCCAAGAAGAGCGTGTAGAGATGATCCACCCAGAAGGTGTTGCGAGCAGCGATCATGAGCTTGCCCGTTGCCGCGCCGGGTGGTTTGCGGAAGGTGAGTTCCATCCCGTCGTTCGCATTTTCGCGATCGCTCATCGGATCGCCCATCCAAGGCAATTCATCCTTGGATGTGACCTGGTTCAAGATGTTGGTGCCGTTCAGGTCTCGCGCGGAAAGAGGTGCTTGCGGATCGGCCAAGGAATGCGCGACACCATGCTTGTCGAACAAGGTGGTAATGCCCGGCGCATGATCTACGGTGATCAGCTTCAACAGATCGGTACTCTGCACTTCCTTCGCTTTGTTGGCGAGGGTGATGTGGTACTTACCATCAATGGGTTCCAGGTATTGGAGAGGAAGGCGGTCATGCCGTTCCAATTGTGGATAGATGGCGCCCGAGAAGATCTCGCCTTCGAAGTGGATGCCATCCGGAGAATGAGAGTACACGAACGGACAGGAGGACTTCAACAGTGCGACGAGCAGAATGAATAACCCGAAGGCCGCGGCTATTGACAGGATAGTGACCACCACGGTCGCTCCTGCATTCACGTCGAACGCTTCGATGCGTGTTACCTGCGACAGGGCAAGACCGCTCCACGCACGTGTAGTATCCGCAAAGGCCACAGTACCATTCACATGCACGAGCAGCTTGTTGCGCTCGGTCCGGGCTTCGCGCCCGCTTTCCGCGTCCAGGATCCTGCCTGCAATGGCATCGGGCAGCCGCACAAGTTTGCCCGTGATCGAGTCATTGGTCAGTACCGGATGTTCCACCTTCCAGATGCTTTCTTGGCTTCCTTCGTGGGTGACCACGTAGATCCTTGTGCGGTTTTCCACCAGGCGTGGCAAGGCGGCCATTTTGCGATCGTGGCGGTGCCAGATACAGCCGTATTGTCCCCAGAGGAAGACGAGGGCAAGGAAGATCGCGATGGATCGGGAGTTGTCCTTATGGTTCATGGTTGGTGGAGATTGAGTATCAGGTCAACGTGCAGGGTTCGGGAGAATGGAATTCGACCAGCGGCGGCTCATTCCTCCATTTTCTTCGGGCGCTGCCGGAATTCGGGGGACTCCAGGCATGGTACATGGGATCGACCGATCATCAGTTCACGGCGCTTTCGGAGTTCATTCAACGGGTCCATTGGATCGACGGGCCGGTGCCCTTGGTGCGAAAGAATTGTTGAAGTTCAGCTGGAGTCCGAAGCTCACGTTCTCAACGATCATTTTCAGAGGTTCACCCAGGTTCTTCGCGTGGCAGTACTGTAATTGGAGTTTGACAGAACGGGATCCAGCTCGTAGGACGAAGCCCGGTTCGATGAGCCACCGCTGAGGTGTCAGTTGCTCCAAGATTAATGGGTCCAGCGCTCCGCCTCCGGTGAATGCGTTCGAAGGGGAACTTGGGTCACCGTAGTCCAGATAGCAGAACCTGCCGACCACCGCGATGTCGAAATTCCTGGACGCGAAGCCAATGGACGGTTGTACGAAACCTCGCGAGAAGGCGACCTGGTGATCCGCATAACGCACATCACCCCGCCCAGCACCGGCGTAGCCTTCGAACACCAGATGGTCCCAGAGCACATGGTAGTAGCCCACACCACCTTCGATCAATCGACCAGTGCCACGGGTTCCATCCTCGGAGGAATCGTGGAGCCTCAACGCGTTCAGCATCAACCCGATGTGATCGGTCACTGCGTACGCGCTTTGCAGCTCAAGTCCGGACGCCTCCGCCTGTCCCAATTGGTCCTGGCCGCCGCTACTGCTCGCACATGCCAGCCGGGCTTCTCCCCTGGCCCTGAAGAGTGGCACCTGCTGCATATTCGGCATGTAGTAGCAATGGCTACAACCTGTGAGCAGTGCTACGAGGACCGCCCCGTTCCCAGAGCGGACGAGGACTGGGAGTAGCGTACTGGGGATATTCATCGTCGTCGGTGTGTGGACCAAATCAAGCTTGGTCCAGTGCCGGATGCTTACGGCCGCGCATGCTCCTGGCACCCCCGATCCGCGTGCGTTGCGGTTACGCGAAGTAGAAGCCCCCTCTCCGGGATGGATCGCGACCGATGTCGATCACATTACCGCGGATCAGCGGTTCCTGCGACAGCCCTTCGCCGGTTCGGCATTTTTTGCGGATCTTTCCTCGAATGGACACCGCCGCCCTCCAGCAAGCCCTCTTCAAACAAGTGAAGGAGCGTATGCCCCAGCATCTGTCACTGCCGGAAGAACTAGCGTCGATGCTGGGCATCAGCGCGGACAGTGCCTACCGTCGGATCCGCGGGGAGAAGACCATGGACCTGGGTGAACTGGTGCAGGTGTGCTCGTCCTTCGGCATCTCGTTGGATGCGCTCTTGGGCAATGGCCACGGCCGATTCCTGTTCACCGGCCGGTTCGTGGGCCAGGGTGACCTGCCGTTCAAGGACTGGTTGATCGGCATGAACACCCAGCTGGAACAGATCGCCGCCACGAAGGACCCGGTCTTCGTGTTCCGCGCGGAGGATATCCCTACGTTCCATTATTTCCAGTGGCCGGAACTCACGCAATTCAAGTTGTTCTTCTGGCGGCGCACGATCCTAGACCAACCCGAATTCCTGGCCCGGCGTTTCGCGCTCGTCGATCGTGAGGATGACCTGCTCGCACTTGCGCGCAAGACCTTCCTCACCTATACGCGACTGCCGAGTACCGAGATCTGGAACGCCGACAGCCTCAACGCCTTTCTCCGCCAGATCAGCTTCTACCGCGATGCCGGGCTCTTCGCGCGGGAGGAGGAAGCCCAGTTGCTCTTCGACAAGATGCTCGAGCTTGTCGCCCACCTGCAGGCGCAGACCGAGGCTGGCGTCAAGTTCATCCTTGGTGAGCCCGCCTCGTCCGGTAGCGCACAGTTCAAGGTGTTCGTGAACGAAGTGATGCAGGGTGACAACATGATCTATGCTGCGGCCGGTGGTCAGCGCATGGTGTTCCTCAACCACAGCGCGATCAACTACGTCTCCACCATGGACGAGGCCTTCTGCGACTACACGCAACGCAGCATCGACGGCATCACCAAGCGCAGCATCCTCATCAGCGGTACAGGCGAACGGGAGCGCAACCGATACTTCCGCGATCTGCGCGCGGAGGTGGAACGGCGGAGGCGGTGATCGGACCATCCGTTCCACGTTACGTCGGCGTACGTGATCTTTGAACCGTATGCGGAAGTTCTCCCTTCTCTGCTTGCTTTTCGCAGGTCCTGCACTGGCCCAAACCTTCGACCTCGAACAGTTCGACCAGATCTTCAGGCCACGGTTGCGGCTCGATGCGCGCTGGACACCCGGTGTTCCGCTGGTGGATGCGCCGGGTAAGTACGAGGACCGATCAGCGGTGGGCGTCTTCACGTTTCCAGCCTACAAACGCTGGAGCGCCAACGTGCAATTGGACCTCAGTGGTCAGAGTTGGAAGGACCTGCTGAAGAACAGCGTTCGTGTGAAAGCCTCGCAGGTGATGGGCAATGTGCGGCTGGGAACCCACCAGGTGATCATCGGCGATGCGGACACACCACGGCTCTTCCACACCGGTTCGCTCGGCGTGCTGGGCATCAGCCTGACGCGGAAATACCGCGTCCTGTTCTGGAGCGCGAGCGTGAACGTGAGCGAGGAGGACGCGACACTGGACGAAATGGTGCCGCGGATCAGCGGGGTGATCGGCAAACTGCACATCAATGGGTTGCGGAAACAATTCTACTACGGGCTGGTGGCGGTGTACAGCGATGGTTTCGCGCTACCGCTGCCCTTCATCGGCGGCCAGGCGCCTATCGGTGATGAATGGTCCTTCCAGTACACGCTGCCTGCGCAAGTGGCTTTCGGGTGGCGGCCACAACGCGACCTGCGCTTTCAGTTCGGTGCCGGTCTCGGTGGCTGGCGAACCGGCGCTGACGCGGGCGACACCGACGAGCGCACCAACTTGAACTACCGCGCGGTGCGCGTTTTCGCGAACATGCGAAAACGCCTGAACGATCGCTGGCAGCTACGCTCGGAAGTGGGCTATGCCCGCCATGATCTGCGACTCACCGTGCCCGAGGGCGAATTCGCCAAGGTGGATCTAAACCCCGGACTTACGGCCTCCGTCGGCGTGAACCTGCTCTTTGGGGAAAGCACGCTGGAGCGGATCATGGATGAGGTGCTGAAGTGATCGATCAGCGCAGATCACCCGGTATCACGCAAACCGGGATCGGCTCCATCTTGTGCCTGTTCGCGGCTCTGCGGCGGTCAAAGATCCCCAGCACTTCCAATTGCCGAGGTGTGAGTTGCTGCTTGGACGGATCGATACCGCGCTCGCGCAGGTCCATCGCCCACTCCAATTCCGGATAGCTCGCGCCGATCTGGTCCTCGTCACTGCGATCATCGCCCCACAAGCCATCGGTGGGTTTCGCGCGCATGATGCTGTCCACTACGCCGAGCGCACTACCTATTTCGTACACCTCGCTCTTTGTTAGGTCTGCGATGGGAGAGAGGTCCACGCCACCGTCACCGTACTTCGTGAAAAAGCCCACGCCGAAGTCCTCCACCTTGTTGCCGGTGCCGGCCACGAGGTAGCTATGCAGTCCGGCGAAGTAGTAGAGCGAGGTCATGCGCAAACGTGCACGCGTGTTCGCCATCGCGAGCTCCATTATAGCGCGATCCGCATGCTGAGGCAACGTGGCTATCATTTGATCAAAGACCGGAGTGAGCTGCACCACTTCCGTACTCACGTTGGGGTGCATCTTCCGCAGTGTTGCGATATGTGCTTGCGCGCGTTGCACTTGCGACGCAGCTTGGTGGATCGGCATCTCCACACAGAGAACTGGTAGACCGGTACGCGCACAGAGCGCGCTGGTCACCGCGCTATCGATACCACCGCTAACACCCACCACGAAACCGCGCTGCCCATTGCGCACGCAATAGTCCTTGAGCCAAGTGGCGATGTGGTCGATGACCTTGGCGCTCTGCATGTCACAAAAGTGCGAAGCCCTGCTCAGGTGAACAGGGCTTCGGGGTTGATGTTCGGGAGCTGCTCAGAAGAACACACCCACCGTGAGCTCGAAGTAGTGGGCCTTCGCCTTCAGTCCTTCGATGTCAATGATGTTGGTGAAGCCGTTGTTGTAGGTGAGACCCACGAGCAAGCTGGTGCTTCCGCTGAAGTTGTATTCCATGCCCGCACCCACGATCAACGAAGCTTTGTAGAGCATGATGTCATCCTGCAGGTCCTCATTCTTGAGTTCGGTGAACTCGGACACGATCGGCTCGTCGTTCAGCGTGCCGACCTCCGTGGGTACCACTTGATCCGATTTTGCCCGAATGTTGAAGGCGTTGCCCGCACCCACCACTGCGTAATAGCGCATGTATCCGATCTCGTTGGTCATGAGCTTTATGCTGAGGGGTACTTCGACGTACTGCAACTTCACTTCGGTCTCCAGGTCCTTGGTCTTCAAGGTGGTGCCTCCGACGTCGTAATAGGAATACGATTCCTTCCACTTGCCAACGATGTTGTTGAGGTTGACGCCCGTTGCGAAGCGGTAGTTGCCATTGCTGCCGATCGGGAATTCCGTCATGAGGCCGAAGGTGTAGCCCAGTCCGGAGCCATTGCTTTCGAGGCCCTTGGTCTCGGTTTTCAAGAAGCCCATGTTGGGCGAGAGCTTCAGCCCGAAGCGGACACCTTCACTGCTGGTGTCATCTTGTGCATGGAGCGTTGCTGTGCCAGTGATCAGCGTGGCGGCGAGGAGTGCGAGTGCCTTCTTCATAGGTTTGGGCGCGTTTATCAAGGGATCAAATCTAACGTGCCATTGCTTCGCTCCTCCAAGACCGTACTGACCATATTCACATGTCTCGCCTTGGGCTGCGGCACCAAAGATCCCGTGGTGGAGGTTGAAGCCACTGAGGATCTCGATCTGCGGATCGAAAGGTTGGACCAGGACCTGTTCCACGCCGCGCCGGACAGCATGAGCGCCACGAGCCTGAAGGCCTACGCCACCTACGGCGAGTTCTACCGCACCTATATCGAAGGAATCCTGCAGGGCGCACCCATCAATGACCCCCGCTTGCCTATGGTGCTGCACCGTTTTGTGCTGGATCCCGATTGGCGCGCGGCCCAACTTGCGGTGGATAGCGTGCTCGGCGATATGGAAACGCAGCGGGTGCAGTTCGAGGAAGCGTTCGAACGCTTGCACACCTTGTTCCCCGACAGCCTGGTGCCGCGTGTGATCGCCTTCAACAGCGGGTACAACTACGGCATCTTCCCCACGGACAGTGCGCTCGGCGTCGGCGTCGAATGGTTCATCGGCAAGGACCATCCGGTGATAGGATACCTCGCACCGGAAGCCTTTCCGCAGTACGTGAAGGACCGCATGACGCCCGAGATGCTCGTGCCCAGTGCGGTGAAGGGTTGGTTGCTGGTGCACTACACGCGCGACATCCGCGGGGCCGATCTGCTCACCAACTTGGTGGAGACCGGTAAGGTGATGGCACTGCTCGATGCCTTGTTGCCAGAGACCGAGCCTCGGTTGAAGTTCGCCTTCAATGAGGAGCAGCTCGCCTGGTGCGAAGCGAACGAGTACCTGATGTGGAAGGACATCGTTAGCAAGGAACAACTCTTCAGCAAGGACAGCGAGGTGATCGGCCGCTTCATGAACGACGGCCCTTTCACCAACGGCTTCCCGCACGAGAGCCCGGGTCATGTAGGCGAATGGATCGGCTACCACATGGTGCGTGCTTACATGCAACAACATCCGAACACCAGCTTTGCGCAGCTCCTTGCCTTGGAGGATCCCAACATCGTGCTTAAGGAGTACAAACCCCGGTGATCCCCTTGCACTTCACACTTCAGTATTCAGCTTTCTGCCTTCCATGAAGACCTCCGACATCCGCCTCACCGTTCATCTCGACGACAACCATGTTCCTGAACGCATCGATTGGGAAGCAGAGGATACGGCGACCAAGAGCACGAGCAAGGCCGTGCTGTTGAGCATGTGGGATGCCGAAGAGAAGAACACCTTGCGCATTGATCTTTGGACGAAAGAGATGTCCGTGGAAGAGATGAAGGCCTTCTTCCACCAGAACATCCTCACCCTAGCAGATACGTTCCAACGCGCGACCGGCGAGGAGAAGATGGCTGCACAAATGCGCGACTTCGGGGCCTACTTCGCGGAGCACATGTTGCCGGAGCTGAAGAAGAAGTAAGCAGTTGGCAGTGGCAGGTGGCAGGGGAGAACCGCACTAACTGAAGCACTGCAAACTGCCTGCTGAATGCTTGCTGCCAACTGCCACTGCCAACTATTCAGTACTTCGGCTTCCAGTCAGAGTTGATCGCTTCAATATACTCCAAGAGTTCGTCGCGTCCTGTGCTCTTCTCGGCACTGGTGATGAATATGAGCGGCAGGTTCTGCCAGGTCTTCTTCAGCTCGCGTCGCCATAGGGCCACATGGCTTTGCACTTTGGGCGGCGAGAGCTTATCGCTCTTGGTGAATACGAAGGTGAACGGGATGCTGTTCCTGCCCAACCAATCGACCATGTCCAGATCGTTGCCCTGTGGCTCCAGCCGTGAGTCGATCAGTAGGAACACGTTCTGCAGGCTCTCGCGTTCCTTCAAGTAACGCTCGATCATCTTGTGCCACGCCTCGCGCTCGGTCTGGCTCACCTTGGCGAAACCGTAACCGGGAAGATCGGCGAGCATCCACGGGTTGTTGCTCTTCAATGTGCCTTCCACCTTGAAGTGCTCCACGTTGCGTGTGCGACCCGGCGTATTGCTCACCCGCGCCAGCTTGTTGATGTTGCACAGCATGTTGATCAACGAGCTCTTGCCCACATTGCTGCGGCCTATGAAGGCGTACTCGGGCAACGATGGCTTGGGCCAGCTCTTGGCTTCGCGGCCGCTGCCCAAGTGTTCTGCGCGGAGGGACTTCATGCTAGTGGCAAGTGGCGAGTTGGCAAGTTTGCAAGAACTGGGAGCGTGTGTGACTTGCCAACTCGCCACTTGCTACTTCTTCACGCCAGCGTCTTCGTAAGCCATGTGTCCACGATCGTATTGAAGGCATCGGGATGTTCCATCATGGCGGCGTGCCCGCAGTTTTCGATCCAGTACAGTTCGCTCTGCGGAATGAGCGTGTGGAACTCCTCGGCCACGTGTGGCGGTGTGATCGTATCCTGCCTGCCCCAGATCAGGCACACGGGCATCTTCAGGTTCGGCAGGTCCTTGGCCATGTTGTGGCGAATGGCGCTCTTGGCCAGCGACAGAATGCGGATCAGCTTGGCCTTGTCGTTCACCGTCTCGTAGCATTCTTCTACGAGCGCATCGGTCACGTGCTTGGGGTCGTGGAAGGTGAGGGCGATGCGGCCGCGCAGGAACTCCTTGTCCTCGCGGCGTGGGAAACCGCCGCCGAAAGCATTCTCGTACAGTCCGCTGCTGCCGGTAAGGATCAATGTGCGCAAGCGTTCCGCATGTTTCGTGCAGTACACCAAGGCCACGTGGCCGCCGAGTGAATTTCCCAACAGGTTGATATCGGTGAAGCCCTTGTGCCGCACGAACCGATCGAGGAAATCGGCCAACGCGGGCACGTTGGTGTTGAGCATGGGAAGCGTGTACAGCGGCAGCATGGGCATTACTACGCGGTACTTCTTGCTGAAATGCGCAATAGGCCCCTCGAAGTTGCTCAACGCACCGAAGAGACCGTGAAGGAAGATCAATGGTGGTCCTTCACCGACATCGATGTACTTGAACTCGCCTTCTTCCTTCAATGATTGATCCATGCGATCCGCACAACGTGCTTCGTCCAAAGGTAGAGGCTCGCCTACATCGGGAAACCCGCGTCCATGGTGCTGTGCGCAAGCATACGCAGAAGATCCCGGCCAGCGGTAAGTGCTGATGGTGCTTGTACCAGGTGCCCCTTTCGCGGTCCCAGGACCAGGTATGATCGGTAAATGGTTGTGAACCGCCACTGTTCATATCCCCCACAATTTCCCACGGCACTTTTCAGCTCTGTTATAGGCTTACCTAGGGCTATTCACAACTTCATGTTAGTTTCGCCGTTGAAGTTTTATCAACAAAAAGGGAGAACGGGGGGAGATCGTGGGAATTAGTGGGGGAGCGCCGCTATTTTCGCCACCATTCCTGCTCGAATGGCCAATGCTGGATCTACTCGGAGAATACCCAAGCACCTTGGACGCCAAGAGCCGCGTGCTCTTGCCCGCCGCGCTGAAGAAGCAGCTCGGCGCGGCAGCGGACATGGGCTTCGTGGTGAACCGGGAAGTCTTCAGCCAGTGCCTTGTTCTTTATCCGAAGGAGGAGTGGAACCGCACCAGCGCCGACGTGCGCAAGCTGAACCGCTTCGACCCCGACAACGTGGAGTTCATCCGGCTGTTCCTCAATGGAGCAACGCCGGTGGAACTCGACGCCAACGGGCGCTTGCTCATTCCCAAACCACTGATGGACTATGCCACGCTCGGCAAGGACATCGTGTTCGCGGGCATGGGCGATCGTATCGAGGTTTGGAACGAGGGCCTGCACAAAGCCAAGCTTGGCGGGAAAGTGGACTTCAAGTCATTGGCCGCGAAAGTCATGGGCGGTAGCCCGAAAACCAATGGCGCATGAGTATCACGACCCCGTTCTTTTACAAGCCTGTCTCGAAGGATTGAACATCCGCCCTGATGGCATCTATGTGGATGTCACGTTCGGGGGTGGGGGTCACAGCAAAGCCATCCTTTCACGTCTCGGCGAGTTCGGTCGCTTGATCGCCTTCGATCGCGATCGCGACGCATGGAAGAACGCACCGGACGATGAGCGCTTCACCCTGGTGAAGAGCGACTACCGCTGGCTGAAGAACCACCTGCGCTTTTTGCACGCGCTGCCCATCGATGGGCTGCTGGCCGATCTGGGCGTGAGCAGCCACCAGTTCGATGTTGGCGATCGCGGGTTCAGCATCCGCTTCGATGGACCGCTGGACATGCGCATGGACCGCAGGGCGAAGACCACAGCGGCGCACATCGTGAACACGTACGACGAAGTGCGGCTGGCGCATGTGCTCGGTGATTTCGGCGAAGTGCAAGGCGCCATTCGCGTGGCGAAGACGATCATCCAAGCGCGCACAGTGAGCCGCATCAACAGCACGTTCGAACTGATCGCTGCGCTTGCTCCGGTCACACCCCGACGCGACGAAAGCAGTTTCCGCGCACAGGTGTTCCAGGCATTGCGCATCGAAGTGAACGACGAGCTGCGATCGCTGGAAGCCCTACTGAGGCAGAGCGCACAAGTGATCGCGCCCGGTGGCCGCTTGGTGATCATGAGCTACCACAGCTTGGAGGATCGCTTGGTGAAGAACTGGATGCGCAGTGGCGACTTCAGTGGAGAGGAGACCAAGGACCTCTACGGCAACCGCACACGACCGTTCGACCCTTTGAGCAACAAGGCCACACAGCCTACAACCGAAGAGATAGCCAGGAACCCGCGGGCACGCAGTGCTCGCTTGAGAATAGCCACGAAGACATGAACCGCCTTCGCGAAGAACAGGAAGAGAAGAAGGAAGCAGCGCCCAAGCCGAAGAAGAGCGGCGGGGCGGCCAAGCTGCCGCGAGCGCTGATCGGCGTGCTCAACGGCAGCTTCCTCACCCGCGAGAAGATGATCGGCAACATGCCCTTCATCCTCTTCTGCGCGGCGCTCATGATCATCTACATCGCCTATGGCTACCATACCGAGCGCATTGTGCGCGAACTGGAGACCACCGGTGCGGCCCTGCGCGAGCAGCGCGCCGAATACCTCACCGTGCGCGCCGAACTGGAGAAGCGCGAGCAGCAGAGCCAAGTCGCCGGGCGCATCGAAGGCCTCGGCCTAAAGGAGAGCCGCGTGCCACCGGTGAAGCTCGCTGTGGACGAGGACGCTCTGGAGAACACACGCACACCATGAACACCCACCAGCAACTGCGCGTTCGCTCCATGCTCGTGTACGTGGGTGTGGTGGTCTTCGCCTTCGCCATCGCCTTCAAGCTCTTCAGCATCCAGTTCGCCGAAGGCGATAAGTGGCGTGCGATGGCCGATGAGGTGAGCACCAACTGGCGCACCGTGCAGCCTGATCGTGGCCACATCTACAGCGATGCCGGTAGGCTCTTGGCCACCAGCGTACCGGAGTATGATGTGCGTATGGACCTCGCCACCGATGCGCTCACCGATGAACGCTTCAATGCGAACATCGATTCGCTCGCATGGCACCTCTCCGATCTCTTCAAGGACCGAACACAAGCAGAATACCGCCGCGAACTGATCGATGCGCGCCATCGCAAGGAGCGCTACCACTTGGTGAAGCGCCATGCCAACCACTTGCAGGTGCAGGCGCTCCTGAAGTTCCCCTTGTACCGCGATGGTCGCTTCAAGAGCGGGCTCGTTACCGAGAAGCGCTTGGTGCGCATGCGCCCATCGGGCCGCCTTGCAGCGCGCAGTGTGGGCTACGTGCTGCGCGATAGCAATGCACTTGCGATCGGGATCGAAGGCGGCTACGACAAGTACCTCAAGGGTGTCACTGGTCGCCGGTTGGAGCGCAGGCTCGCCGGTGGCGTGTGGATGCCGATCGACAATGGCGATGGTGTGGACCCCGTGCCCGGTAGCGATGTGCACACCACCATCGATGTGAACCTGCAGGACGTGGCCGATGCCGCCCTCGAACGGCAATTGCGCAAGCACGGTGCCCAATACGGTTGTGTGGTGGTGATGGAAGTGGCCACAGGCTACATCAAGGCGATCAGCAACCTCACCCGTACCGAGGACAGCATGTATGTGGAAGCGATGAACTACGCGGTGGGCGAAGCCACCGAACCGGGATCCACCTACAAGCTGGCGTCGCTCATGGTGGGCCTCGAGGAAGGGTTGATCGATCCCGAGGATACCGTGGATACGAGGCGTGGTCGCGTGCGCTACCACGATCGCATCATGCACGATTCGCACGAGGATCTCTACGGAAAGATGACGGTGCGCCGCTCGTTCGAGCTCTCGCTCAACACCGGCATCAGCCTCGCAGTAACGAAGGCGTATGGCAAGGATCCGAAGAAGTTCGTTGAAGGATTGAAGCGCTTCCACCTGAATGAGGCCACCGGTGTGATGATCCCCGGCGAGGCTGTGCCGACGTTGCGCGGGCCGGGTGAGAAGGGGTGGAGCGGTGTGAGCCTGCCGTGGATGAGCATCGGCTACGAAGTGGCATTGACGCCCTTGCAAACGCTCACCTTCTACAATGCGGTGGCCAACAATGGACGCATGATGCAGCCGCAGTTCGTTACGCAAGTCTCGCGCAATGGTCGTGTAGCGGAAGAGTTCGAGCCACGCGTGCTCAACGAACGCATCTGCGGCGACAGGACCCTTGCCACCGTGCGTGGATTGCTCCAAGGTGTGGTGGACAGCGGCACAGCTACAAACCTGAAGGCGGCGCACTTCGCGATCGCCGGCAAGACGGGTACCGCGCAGATCCTGCGCAACGGCAGCTACAAGCAGAACGGCGTGAGTTATCAGGCTTCGTTCGTGGGCTATTTCCCCGCGGACGCACCCAAGTACAGCTGCATCGTGGTGGTGAACGGACCCACCATGAGCGGCATCTACGGCAACGTGGTGGCCGGTCCGGTGTTCAAGGAGATCGCCGACAAGATCTACAGCAACCGCTTGGAGCTTCAGCAGGAAACACTGCTCGCGGCGAACACCGGTCCGAGCACACCAGTGAGCATGAGCGGACATGGGGGCGATCTGCGCGTTGCGCTAGAAGGATTGGGTGTGCCCATGACGATCGAGGGCGAAGGCGAATGGATGAGCACCGAAGCGGGTGACAGCATCGTGGCCGTGCGTCCGCGCAAGATCCCCAGCGATGCCACGGACATGGTGCCCAACGTGCTGGGCATGGGTCTGAAGGATGCCCTTTACATCCTCGAGAACCGCGGCCTGCACGTGCGCGTGCACGGCAATGGCATGGTGCGCAAGCAATCGCTTCCACCGGGCACACGTGCCTTCAACGGTTCCACGATCCTGATCGAGCTCACATGAAGCTGCTGAAGGACATTCTCTACAAGGTCCGCATTGAGCAGGTGGAAGGATCCACCAATACCGCCATCGAACGCATCGCCTTCGACAGCAGGCAGGTGATCCCGTTCACCGCGTTCGTCGCGGTGCGCGGTACGCAGGTGGATGGACATGACTTCATCGACAAGGCGGTGGAGGGCGGTGCGAGCGCCATCGTGTGCGAGGAACTTCCGAAGCAGTTGAAGGAAGGCGTTGCATACGTACGTGTGCAGAACGCGGCCGAGGCGTTGGGAATTCTCGCCTCCAACTACCATGACGAGCCGAGCAAGGAACTGAAGCTCATCGGCATCACGGGCACCAACGGCAAGACGAGCGTTGCCACACTGCTCTTCCGTCTCTTCCGCGCGCTCGGCTACAAGTGTGGTTTGATCAGTACAGTAGAGATCCGCATCGGCCAGAAGAACATTCCGAGCACGCACACTACGCCCGATGCCGTTCGCCTGAACGAGCTGCTCGCGGAGATGATCGAAGCTGGCATAACGCACTGCTTCATGGAGGTGAGCTCGCACAGCGTGGTGCAAGAGCGCATCAGCGCGTTGCACTTCGCTGCCGGTGTGTTCACCAACATCACGCACGATCACCTGGACTACCACGGCACGTTCGCCGAGTACATCAAGGCCAAGAAGCGCTTCTTCGACAAGCTGCCCGCATCGGCCTTCGCCCTCGTGAACGCCGACGATGCGAACAGCGCGGTGATGTTGCAGAACACCAAAGCGGTGAAGCGGTCCTTCGCCGTGCGCAGCATGGCCGATCACCGCGCCCGCGTGGTGGAGAACCAGCTCACGGGCCTGCACCTCAACATCGATGGGCACGACATGTACGCGCGGCTCGTGGGCGAATTCAATGCGAGCAACTTGTTAGCGGTGTACGCCACGGCGATCCTGCTCGGTGAGCAACCTATGGACGTGCTCACCGCGCTCAGCGACCTGGACCCACCACGTGGTCGCTTCCAGGTGGTGCGCAGTGCTAGTGCAGAAGGAAGTGCGAGCATCCTCGGCATCGTGGACTACGCGCACACACCCGATGCGCTCAAGAACGTGCTCGCCACCATCAACGAGGTGTGCACCGGCGATGAGCAGGTGATCACTGTGGTGGGCTGCGGTGGCGATCGTGATCGCACCAAGCGTCCGGTGATGGCACGCATCGCTGCGGAGCTAAGCAGCCATGTGGTGCTCACCAGCGACAATCCCCGCAGCGAGGACCCCATGTCGATACTCAACGAGATGCGCACGGGCATTGTAGCCACCGATCAGCACCGCGTGTTCGTGAACGCCGATCGTCGTGAAGCGATCCGCCAGGCCGTGGGCATGGCGAAACCCGGCGATGTGGTGTTGCTCGCGGGAAAGGGTCACGAGACCTACCAGGAGATTGCGGGTGTGAAGCACCCCTTCGATGATGCCGCCGTGCTGAAGGAAACCCTTGAACTCCTCCACAAGTAATGTTCTACCATCTCTTCCAGTGGTTGGGTGACAGCATGCCGGGTGCGGGCGTGTTCAGCTACATCAGCTTCCGCGCGGCGATGGCGGTATTCGTGTCGCTGCTGATCTCGTTGTGGTGGGGCAAAGGGATCATCAACCTGTTGCGCCGTATGCAAGTGGGTGAGACGGTGCGCGATCTCGGCCTCGAAGGACAGGTGCAAAAGCAAGGCACGCCCACGATGGGTGGCCTCATCATCCTCTCTGCAACGATCATCCCCACGCTGCTCTTCGCACGACTGGACAACATCTACATCGTGCTGCTGCTAGTGGCCACCGTCTGGCTCGGCACCATCGGCTTCATCGATGACTACATCAAGGTCTTCAAGAAGGACAAGCGCGGGCTTGCTGGCAAGTTCAAGGTGGTGGGGCAGGTGGTGGTGGGCATCATCATCGGCGCCACGGTTTACTTCCACCCGGAGATCCGCACACGTGTGGAGATCCCCGAAGTGCTCGCCGAGCAGATGGACGACGCGGAGGTGCACACCCTCACCGAGGAGAACGGTACCGTGCACTACATGCTCAACCGCAAATCGCCGAACACCACGATCCCCTTCGTGAAGGACAACGAGTTCAACTACTCCTCCATCCTGGCCAAGCTCTTCGGGGACGGTGCTCGTGACTACACATGGATCGTGTACATCCTCGTGGTCATCTTCATCATCACCGCCGTGAGCAACGGCGCCAACATCACCGATGGCCTCGATGGCCTCGCCACCGGTACCAGTGCGATCATGGTGCTCACGCTGGGGATCCTCGCGTACGTAAGCGGCAACGTCATCTTCTCCGCGTACCTGGATATCATGTACATACCGGGCAGTGGCGAGCTCGCGGTGTTCATCGGTGCGCTGCTGGGATCGTGCATCGGCTTCCTTTGGTACAACTCGTACCCCGCGCAGGTATTCATGGGCGATACCGGCAGCCTCGCGCTCGGTGGCATCATCGCCACGCTGGCGATCCTAGTGCGCAAGGAACTGTTGATCCCCGTGCTCTGCGGGATCTTCCTCGTCGAGAACCTGAGCGTGGTGATGCAGGTCTCGTACTTCAAGTGGACCAAACGCAAGTACGGTGAAGGGAGGAGGATCTTCCTGATGTCGCCGCTGCATCATCACTTCCAGAAGAAGGGCATCCACGAGAGCAAGATCGTCTCGCGCTTCTGGATAGTGGGCATCATGCTCGCCGTGTTCACCATCGTAACCCTCAAGCTGCGATGACCAGGCTCGTGGTCCTTGGTGCACAAGAAAGCGGCGTGGGCGCGGCGCGGCTGGCGCAACAGCGCGGCTACGATGTGTTCGTGAGCGATGCCGGTGCGATCAAACCGAAATACCGCGATGAACTGATGGCGCGCGGCATCGCATTCGAGGAAGGCGGCCATACCGCAACACGTTTGCTCGATGCCGAAGAGCTGGTGAAGAGCCCCGGGATTCCCGACACCGCATCGCTCGTAGTGGCTGCCGGTGAGAAGGGTATACCGGTGATCAGCGAGATCGAGTTCGCGTACCGCTACTGCAAGGGCACCATCGTGGGCATAACCGGCAGCAACGGCAAGACCACCACCACCTTGCTTACGCACCACATCCTGCAAAAAGCGGGGCTCGACGTGGCTGTAGGCGGCAACGTGGGCAACAGTTTCGCCGCGCTCGTTGCCGATGGCGATCACAGCCACTACGTGCTCGAGCTGAGCAGCTTCCAATTGGACGGCATCCGCGAGTTCCGTCCGCACATCGCGCTGCTCCTCAACATCACACCAGACCACCTGGACCGCTACGCGTACCGGATGGACAACTACGTCGCTAGCAAGTTCCGCATCGCGCTCAACCAGACAGCCGACGACCACTTCATCCACGGCGCCGACGATCCCGTGATCGCCGCGTGGATGCAGGATCATCCCGTGAAGGCACGCACCTGGCCCTTCTCCATCGAACGCAGCCTTGCCCACGGTGGGTGGTTGCACGACGACAGTATCCACATCCACACGCCGAACACCATCGGTGACATCAACCAAAACCAATTCCACATGTCCATACTAGAACTCGCATTGCAAGGGAAGCACAACGTGTACAACTCCATGGCCGCTGGTATCGCCGCCCGCGTGCTGGAGATCCGCAAGGATGTCGTGCGCGAGAGCCTCACCGATTTCCAGAACGTGGAGCACCGTCTGGAACACGTGGCCACGGTGCACGGCATCGAGTTCATCAACGACAGCAAGGCCACCAACGTGAACAGTGCCTGGTATGCGCTGGAGAGCATGAGCAAACCGGTGATCTGGGTAATGGGCGGCCAGGACAAGGGCAACGACTACGCACAGCTGCGCGATCTGGTGAAGGCACGTGTGAAGGCGATCGTGTGCCTGGGCGTGGACAACGAAAAGATCAAGAAGGCCTTCGCCGATGTGGTGGTCAGCATCACCGAGACCACCAGCGCCGAGCAGGCGGTGCGCGCTGCATACAACATGGCCGAGAAGGGCGACGTGGTGCTGCTGAGCCCCGCGAACGCCAGCTTCGATCTGTTCGAGAACTACGAGGAACGCGGTCGCAAGTTCAAGACCGCCGTGAAAGGGTTGTGATCACAAACACGTAAGGCAGCATGGAGAAGAAGAACACCTCCGCACCCCTGCGTCTAGCAGGCGGTCAATTGCTCGATGCACGCCGTGCCGCGCTTGCCGTGTGGGGCCCGCACCGCATGGAAGCCGTGAGCAGTTTGAACGATGTGCTCTATGTGAACGACAGTCGCGCAACATTCCTCGATGCCGCTTTGGAAACGTTGTCCACGCTGGATCGCACTACGGTGTGGATCGTGGGCACTTGGAGCGAAGAGATGGCGGGCGAGCATGTGCAGCAACTGCTGCGCGAGCGGGTGAGTGCGCTGGTGCTCTTCGGCGCATTGGTGGAAGGATCCGAGGCAAGCCTCCCCGAACACATATACCGCACCGATGATCTGCGCACCGCCGTGTTCACCGCGCGCGAACTCGCGCGACCCGGCGAAGTGGTTCTGTTCAGTCCAGCATGCCCTAGCGGCAACGGCTTCGCGAACTACGAGGAAAGGGGAGCGGAGTTCAAACGAGCGGTACGTGATCTATGAAGAACGAGTTGTCAGTTGTCAGGCTGAGCTTGAGGAAGCCGGACAACTGACAACTGAGAACTGACAACTGCCCCCTAGAAAATGAACACCGTGCTCCACCGCCTCAAAGGCGACCGCGTGATCTGGATGACGGCCATCTTCCTCGGCCTCATCAGCTTGCTCGCGGTGTACAGTTCCATCAGTTCGCTCGCATTCAAGCGCGAGGGTGGGAGCACCTTGCACTTCCTCATCAAGCACGGGCTCATGCTGGCCAGCGGCGGCCTCATCATCCACTACGCCAGCAAGCTGAAGTACGGTGTGTATTCGCGGCTTGCGCAATTCGGCATCTGGATGGTGGCGGGCCTGTTGTTGCTCACATTGCTCATAGGCAACAACCTCAATGGCGGCACGCGTTGGATCACCATCCCCATCATCGGCCAGAGCTTTCAAACGAGCGATCTGGCCAAGGTGGTGCTCATCGTTTACCTCGCGCGTGTGCTTGGGAAACATCAAGAAGAGGAATGGACCTTCCGCGATGTGGTGATCAAGCTCATGCTGCCCGTTGGTGCCATCTGTGGTTTGATCCTGCCCGCCAACTTCTCCACCGCGGCCATGCTCTTCAGCATTTGTCTCCTGCTCATGTTCATCGGTCGCGTTCCGTTGAAGTATATCGCATCGGTGATCGGCATTGGCGTAGGGGCCTTCTTGTTGTTGATCGCATTGGCCAAGCTCAGTCCTGGTCTGTTGCCACGCGTGGATACCTGGGTGAAACGCGTGGACGTGTTCATGGGGCACGTGCCCACCTCGGAAATGAGCGATGCCAACTACCAGGTGGAGCACGCCAAGATCGCCATCGCTAGTGGCGGGCTCTTCCCCAACGGACCGGGCAGCGGTGCATCGCGCAACTGGCTGCCGCATCCGTATTCGGATATGATCTACGCTTTCATCGTGGAGGAGTACGGCAGCATTCTCGGTGGGCTGGGCCTGCTCTTGCTCTACACCATACTCCTGCACCGAGCGGTGCGCATAGCGGGTAAATGCGAGAAGCCTTTCGGCGCGCTCGTGGCCATGGGCCTGGGCCTGATGTTGGTGGTGCAGGCCATGATCAACATGGCCGTTGCGGTGAACCTCGTACCGGTCACGGGCCAGCCGTTGCCGCTCGTGAGCATGGGTGGTACCAGCGTGTGGTTCACCTGCCTCGCCATCGGCATCATCATCAGCGTCAGCCGGAGTTTGGAGAAGGAAGAACCGATCAAGAACGATGTCCAACGACCAAGGACCGCGGTCGCTTAGAGTGATGATCTCTGGCGGAGGAACGGGAGGACACATCTTCCCGGCACTCGCTATTGCACAAGCCGTACGCGAACGTGAGGCCACCACGCGTTTCCTCTTCGTGGGTGCCGAAGGAAGAATGGAAATGGAGAAGGTCCCCGCTGCGGGCTTCGAGATCGTGGGGCTGCCGATCCGTGGTTTCCAGCGCGGCTCGCTGATCAAGAACGCAGGCCTGCCTTGGCGATTGGTGCGCAGCGTACTGAGGGCACGCAAACTGGTGAAGGAGTTCAAGCCGCATGTGGCAGTGGGTGTCGGTGGCTATGCGAGCGGCCCGCTGCTGGCTGCTGCGCAACGCATGGGCGTGCCCACGTTGATCCAGGAGCAGAACAGTTTTCCCGGCAAGACCAACATCCACTTGGCGAAGCGTGCAGCGCGCATCTGCGTGGCGTACGTGGGCATGGAGAAGTACTTCCCGGCGGACAAGATCCTCCTCACCGGCAATCCGGTGCGCACCGAAACCGTGAAGCTCACGGGCAAACATCCGCGCGGCATGGAACATTTCGCGCTGCGCGAAGGATCACCGGTGCTTTTCATCACCGGTGGAAGTCTGGGTGCGCGTGGTATAAACAGGGGTGTTGAAGCAGCACTTGCGCAGTGGAAGGCGGCGGGCTTGCAGGTGATCTGGCAAACGGGCACGCCATACTTGGAGCAGGCGAAGAGCGCCGTGGAGAAGTTGGGCTACGCTGATTGCAAGGTGATGCAATTCGTGGATCGCATGGACCTTGCGTACGCCGTTGCCGATCTCGTGGTGGCGCGAGCCGGTGCGATCAGCGTGAGCGAACTCTGCCTGGTGCAGAAGCCCGCGATCCTTGTTCCGTTGCCAACAGCGGCTGAGGACCATCAGACGCACAACGCACGCGCACTCACGGACCGTGGTGCAGCGTTATTGATGAAGGACGATGAGGCGATCGCCAAGCTCGGTAGCACGGTGGTGGAGCTGATCAATGACAAGGACGCGTTGGAACGTCTGCGCTTGGCCATTGCAGGCATGGGAACGCACAATGCAGCGGAGGCCATCGCTGCGGAAGTAATTCGACTTGCACGCGCATGAGAGCTGGAATACAACCACGGATGAACACGGATGAATACGGATCGCTCCGACGCACCGTGGCATTCATCCGTGTCCATCCGTGTTCATCCGTGGTCAATGCATTCGATCCGCCATCGGCGGATCCGAACCCATCCGTGGTACAATGAACACGGCGAACGGCAACCGCTTCTTCTTCATTGGTGTCGGCGGCATCGGCATGAGCGGCCTTGCGCGCTACTTCCGCAGGCGCGGTGCCGAGGTGGCAGGCTATGATCGCACGCCCAGCGAACTCACCAACCAGTTGCAGAGTGAAGGCATCGAAGTGCAGTTCAACGAGAATCCCGCGCTGATCCCCGACGCGTACCGCGATGCGCCTGCTGGTGAAGTGATGGTGGTGCGCACACCGGCCGTTCCGCTCAGCAGCCCGCTGTTGAAGTACTGGGAGGACAAGGGCGCGCGCATCCTCAAGCGCGCCGATGTGCTCGGCATGGTTACGCAGGACAAACCCACCGTGGCCGTGGCTGGCACGCACGGCAAGACCACCGTAAGCACCATGCTCGCACACTTGCTTACCGCAGGTCGTGTGCGGTGCAACGCTTTCCTCGGCGGCATAGCGGCCAACTACGGCACCAACGTGCTGCTGAACGACGATGCCGTGGTGAACGTGGTGGAGGCCGACGAATATGACCGCAGCTTCCTGAAGCTCTGCCCGACCCAGTCGATCATCACCGCCATGGATCCCGATCACCTGGACATCTATGGCACAGCCGAGGCCATGTTCGAGGCCTACACGCAGTTCGCCGTGCAGTGCGATGGACCCATACTGGTGCACCAGCGCATCGCAACGCATTTTGCGGGACGCACACATGTGACCACTTATGCCTTGGACAGCACCAGCGAGCCGCGCGCCGAGAACGTGCGCGTGGTGGACGGCGCTTATCACTTCGACCTGATCAGCGAAGGACACCAACTGCGCGATCTGCAACTGGGCATGCCGGGCCGGCACAATGTGGAGAACGCAATTGCGGCCAGCACCGTGGCCCTTCGCCTCGGCGTTACGCCGGAAGCGCTCCGCGTCGGGCTCGCCTCCTTCAAGGGTGTCTCGCGCCGGTTCGAAACGCGCATCCGCAGCCCTCGCATCGTCTTCATAGACGACTATGCCCACCACCCCAAGGAACTGGACGCTTGCCTTGGTAGCGTAAGGGAACTCTATCCCGGTCGCAAGGTCACGGCCATCTTCCAGCCTCACCTCTTCAGCCGTACCCGGGATCTGGCCGCCGACTTCGCCCGCAGCCTCGGTACCGTGGACGAACTGATGCTCCTGGAGATCTACCCGGCACGCGAGGAACCCATCCCCGGGATCACCTCCAACTGGCTTCTTGAACAAGTGTCGTTGGATAAGAAATCCGTTGTGGCGCGTGAGGCGTTGGTGGAGGTGCTTGCTTCACGCGGTCTGGAAGTGGTCGTCACCTTGGGTGCCGGCGACATAGACCGACTGGTACCACAGATCGAACGCATGCTCAACGAACGTTACCACCCATGAACAAGCTGAAGCGCTTCCTGCGGCCCTTGGCCATGGTGCTCGGCGCGTGCGGCGTGGTGCTCACACTGGGCTTCGTGGAGCATAGCACGAGCAGCACCCTTGTGAACGAACTGCGCGTGCATGTGCAGGGCGGCGAGGGCATGCACTTCATTGATGAGCGCGCAGTGCGCGATGAGGTGATCGGAAGCGGCACGCCGGTGATGGGTGCTCCGCTGGGCGCCATCGACACGCGCAGCATCGAAGCACGCTTGCGCAACATACCGTGCGTGGCCAGTGCCGAAGTGTACCACACGTTGGAAGGAACACTGCACGTGAAGGTGCGCCAACGCGAACCGGTGGTGCGCGTCATGAACAGCGATGGCAGCAGCTTCTACATCGATCTCGACGGCTTCACCATGCCGATGGATCCGGACTACACCGCCCGCGTGCTGGTGGCCACCGGCTGGCTCGCAGAGCCGGGCGCGATCAACGGGGTGCGCTCGGTGTACGAGAACGACAGCGTGCAGATCAACTTCCGCAGTGACGACCTGCACCGCATCGCGCTCTTCGTACGCCGCGAACCACTGTGGAACGCGTTGATCGATCAAGTGGTGGTGAACGCTGAAGGCGAATTCGAACTGGTGCCGCGTGTGGGTGCACAACGCATCCTCATCGGCGACGGCAACGCACTGCAACAACGATTCGAGAAACTGCGGCTCTTCTACCGCGATGGCATATCCAAGGCGGACTGGCGCCGGTACTCGCGCATCGACCTGCGCTTCGCCGATCAGGTCGTCTGCACCAAACGCAACAGCATACCATGACCGAGAACAACATGACCAACAACCAGGACATCGTGGCCGGCCTGGACATCGGGACCACCAAGATCGCGTGCATCGTGGGGCGCCGCAACGAGCAGGGCAAGATCGAAATACTCGGCATGGGCAAGAGCCGAAGTGAAGGCGTTACCCGTGGTGTGGTGGCCAACATCCCCAAGACCGTGGACAGCATCAAGGCCGCTGTGCAGGAAGCCAGCGACATGGCCGGTGTCATCATCGAAACGGTGCACGTGGGCATTGCGGGCCAGCACATCCGCAGCATGCAGCACCGCGGTATGAAGATGCGCCAGAGCATCGAGGAGGAGATCTCGCAGATCGACATTGATCAGCTGGTGAACGAAACGCACCGCTTGGTGATGCCGCCGGGCGAGGAGATCATCCACGTGCTGCCGCAGGAGTACATCGTGGACAATGAACAGGGCATCAAGCATCCCATCGGCATGAGCGGGATCCGCCTCGAAGCCAACTTCCACATCATCAGCGGGCAGGTCACCGCGGCGCGCAACATCAACAAGTGCGTACACCGCGCGGGCCTCAACATCACCGATCTGGTGCTGGAGCCGCTGGCCAGTGCCGAAGCCGTGCTGAGCCACCAAGAGAAGGAAGCGGGGGTGGTGCTCGTGGATATCGGCGGTGGCACCACCGACGTGGCCATCTTCTTCGAGGACATCATTCGCCACACGGCCGTGATCCCCTTCGGTGGCAACGTGGTTACCGAGGACATCCGCCAGGGTTGCGGCATCATGCGCGATCAGGCCGAGCTGCTCAAGACCAAGTTCGGCAGTGCCCTCGCCAAGGAGAACAAGCAGAACGAGGTGGTGTGCATTCCCGGCTTGCGCGGTCGTGAGCCCAAGGAGATCAGCTTGCGCACGCTCGCGGAGATCATCCAGAGCCGCATGGAGGAGATCATCGAACACGTGTACTTCGAGATCAAGAACAGCGGCATCGAGAAGCAGCTGATCGCGGGCATCGTGCTCACAGGGGGCGGCGCTCAACTGAAGCACCTCAAGCACCTCGTGGAGTTCATGACCGGCATGGACACACGCATCGGCTACCCCAACGAGCACCTCTCACAGAGCAAGATCGAAGCAGTGACCAGTCCGCTGTACGCTACCGGCGTGGGACTGGTGATGAAAGGCTTCGAGCACCTCGATCGCCAACGCGAGAAGCTCGGCACCACAACTACCATCACCACCAAGGAGAAGAAGCCCGTGACCACCGGCACCGGCCGCATCGGCACCTTCTTCGAAAGTGTATTCGCCAAGACCAGCGAGATCCTCAACCCCGACGACGAGGACGTATAGCCCACCGCCACTGAACCTCACCCTCCAATACCTCAAGTCATGAAATTCGATCTTCCCAAGGAGCTCAGTTCGATCATCAAGGTGATCGGCGTGGGTGGTGGCGGCAGCAACGCCGTCAACCACATGTTCACCCAAGGCATCCGCGGTGTGGACTTCATCGTGTGCAACACCGATCGCCAGGCGCTGGACGTGAGTCCGGTGCCCGTGAAGATCCAGCTCGGCCCCGGCCTCACCGAGGGCCTCGGCGCTGGTAGCATCCCCGATCGCGGCAAGGATGCCGCGCAGGAGAACCTGGACGAGATCCGCCAGATCCTCAGCACGCGCACCAAAATGCTCTTCATCACTGCAGGCATGGGTGGTGGCACGGGCACGGGCGCCGGTCCGGTGGTAGCGAGCATTGCACGCGAGCTCGGCATCCTCACGGTCGGCATCGTCACCATGCCCTTCCAGTGGGAAGGCCGCAAACGCAAACAACAAGCGCTCGCCGGCATAGAGGAACTGCGCAATGCCGTGGACACGCTGCTGGTGATCAACAACGATCGCCTGCGCGACCAGTACGGCAACCTCAGCCTCGACAACGCCTTCATGCACGCCGACAACGTGCTCGCCACCGCCGCGCGCGGCATCGTGGACATCATCACCAAGACCGGCAAGGTGAACGTGGATTTCGAGGACGTGAAGACCGTGATGACGCGCAGTGGCGTGGCCATCATGGGCATGGCCGAGACCGAAGGCGAGGACCGCGCATTGCGTGCCGCGCAAGAGGCGCTGGATTCACCCTTGCTCAACGACAACGACATCAGCAGCGCCAAGTACGTGCTGCTGAACATCGCGTACGGCGAGCGGGAGATCCTGCTGGACGAGGTGGACGAGATCACCGCCTTCATTCGCACGCATGCGGGCCAGGGCGCCGATGTGATCTGGGGCTACGGCAAAGAGGAAGGCCTCGGTGATAAACTGCGCATCACCGTGATCGCCACCGGTTTCCAAACCCGGCCCGATACCGGCGAAGGCCGCGTGGAGCATACCACCCGCACGGTGACTGCGCTTGATGCCGACCTGCCCACCATGATCACGCAGCCCATCGCCAATCCGGTAGGGGGTCCTGCATTGCCCACCGCACCGGCACCGCTGCCCGTGGCCAAGGAGACCGAGATCAGCGAACCGTACATCAAGGAGGTAAAGGTGGAAGCCACACCCGCAACGGTCGCACCCGCAGCAGAAACACCAGCGCCGGGCACGCCTGTGCCGCAGCGCACCTTCGAGTTCAGTGAGGAAGCACTGGCCGCGCGTGTGGAACGCACCGAGAAGCCTGCCGACACTACGCCCGAAGTGGTAAAGCACAGCTTGTACGATGAAGTGACCGGCACGCCAACCAACAGCGCCGCCGCATCGGGTGCCGACACGGACGACCGCCGCAGCGTGGCCACCGAGGCACGCCTGACGCCCAACGAGCACCAGCAGCGTGTGGAGGACCGCATGAACTACATGCGCGACATGAACATGCGCCTGCGCTCACCACAGGCTGTGGCCGATGCCGAGCGCGAGCCCGCGTACATCCGCAAGAAGATCCATATCGACGATACGCCGCAGAGCACCGACAGCAACATCAGCCGCTACTCGCTGAGCGAAGGCACAGATGAGAACGGCGACCGCCGCGTGGAGCTGAAGCGCAACAACCCTTACCTCCACGATAAAGTGGATTAGCCCTCAGCCCCGGCCCCACTCTTTGCAGCGCTTCGCGCGCAATACCGGATAGGGGAGGAACACACCACCACACCACCAAACCACCAAGTAGACCAGCCGATCCGAAAGGGTCGGCTGGTCGCTTTTGGGGTGCGTAGCACCCACCCACCTCGTCACCCCGGAAGCATTGCGCGGCTTTGCGCGCAACGCCTATCCGGGGTCTCACAAAAGGATCGGGCAAGACCATGCGCGATCTTATCTTGTGCCTTCCATAACATTTCTACCATGGACCTGAAA
>JBKJPT010000256.1:0-3834 GCA_046595075.1 Flavobacteriales bacterium | reverse complement strand
CGACTCATCAGAGATCGCAGCACTCTGCGACTTCAGTACCGCGATAGTGAAGCCAGCCGCGCAGCCAACGCTGACCGTCTTCCCGAACCCGACGAATGGATCCCTCACGATCGTCATTGATTACTCGAACGCCCCTACTGCACCGATCGAAGTCATCGATGCACAGGGTCGCTTGTTGTTGGCGATACCGACCCCGATCCTTTCGTCCCGAACGATTACTCTCGACATGAGCGGGTTGCCCAATGGGCTATACACGATCCGCTGCGGAGGGACCATTCATCGGGTCGTCAAACAGGACTGAAATCAACTCCTCTTCTTGCCCAGCTTCTTCACGACCTTCCCCCTGTTGCGGGACAAAGACGTCTTCGGTGCCACCTTCTTGGCCGCCACCTTTTTCACCGCTTTCACCTTGGGCTTTGCGGTCTTGGTTGCGGGGCCACTCCGCGTCGGTCCTTCATGCAACGCCAGCCTGTTCCCCTCGCTGTCAATGAACAGCGCGAAGTCCCCCGAGGCATCGTTGATGTGCGTCTTGGCCATGATCACACGACCACCGGCTAGTTCTATCCGGCCAAGTACGCTGTCGAGGTCATTGCCGGCATTGAGGTAGATGAGCGAACCGGTGTCGCTGGGGTAGCAACCCGGACCAGCGATGAGCGCGCCGCCCACGCCTTCATCGGCGGGGAAGTAGGCCATCGCGAATTCGCCGTTCACGCTGATCTCCATCTCGATGCCGTAGAGCGCGTTGTAGAAAGCTGCTGCGCGATGGATGTCGTAAACGGGGATCTCGAACCAACTGATGTAGTTCTTCAGTCGTGCGTGATGCTTGCTGCTGCCGACGGTGCTTCCCATGGCTTAGGTGATGTTGGGGTCGCTTGGTGGACGATAGGAGGAGACGATGCCAGGTGTTAATGGATCCTGCGCTTTGAGCGCTTCATCGCGCACCTCCAATTCAATTAGTTCCTGCAGGCGTTTAGGTTTGATCAGGGCCCCGAGGCTTTCAAGGTAGGGATGCTTTACGCCTTTCTGGTACACGGTAAAGTCGATCATGTGATCGCGAAAGCTCTTCAAGGGTTGGCCCAGCCGCAAGACACCAAGCTCACGGCTGCGTCGTACCTTCTCGAGGTTGATCTCGATCGGGATGAACTCTTCATTGCTCTCGGCCTGATAGATCACACGTCCTTCCGGTCCGCACACGATGCTGCGCCCGCTACCACCAGCATCGAGCCCGTTGATGTCGAAGAAGTAGCACTGATTAATGGCCGCACTCGCACGGGCGATGCTGAGTTCGATCTCGCGGTCGATGGTGCCAGTGAGCGTGGGATGCAGGATCACCTCCGCGCCCATCACGGCCAGCGTGCGCGTGGTTTCGGGGAACCACATATCGTAACAGATGCTCACGCCGAACTTCCCGACTTCCGGCACATCGAACACGCAGAACTCGCGGCCACCGGTCACGCCAACCTCATACGGATAGAAGGGGAACATTTTGCGGTAACGCGTCACCACGCTGCCTTCGGGGTCGATCACCGAAGCGGTGTTGTAGATAACAGTGTCGCCCGCTGCGTTCTTCGCACGTTCGAAGATGCTGCCGGGCAACAACCAGATGCCGTGCTTGGCCGCTATGGCGCACATCTCCTGCTCGAACTCGCCGGGCACCGCTTGCGCATGCGTGATGTGCGGACCGTAGGCGCACAGCTCGCTGAACATCACCATGTCCACCCACGGGTAGATGGCCATGAGCAGATCCAACTTGGTCTTCATGGCTTCCACGTTCGGTTGCGCGGTGGTGGTGCGCATCTGGATGCCGGCGATGGAGAATGGTTTCATGGGGAATGCTTCACCACAGAGGCACAGAGAGCACAGAGGGAATGCAAGTGTGCATGCCTCCGTTCCCATCCATACCCAGCGCGGTACTCATAGTGTATTTCTCTGTGTCCTCTGTGCCTCTGTGGTGAACTCTTACCCACAGATCTTATCCAATTCCTCCTCCATGATGTCCAGCCCCTTGTTCAGCAGTTCATCGCTGATCACGAGCGGGCTCAGGACCCGGATGATGTTCTTCTCGGTCCCCGCATTGATCACTACGAGGTCGCGCTTGGCGCAGGCGTTCATCAGTGCATTACAGGTATCGGCATCGGGTTGCATCGGGTCGCCGTTCTTCACGAATTCGATGGCCATCATGGCGCCGAGGCCGCGCACATCCCCGATCTGCTTGTGCTTCACCTTCATCTTCTCGAAGCGTTTGCGGATCACGTTGCCCACATGCTTGCCCTTCGCGTTGATGTCGATCTCCTCCATGTACTTCAGCGTGGCCAATGCAGCGGCACAACTCACCGGGTTGCCGATGTAGGTGCCGCCGATGCTGCTGGCTCCGGCCTTGTCCATGATCTCCGCCTTGCCCATCACGGCCGCTATGGGCATACCGCTGCCGAGGCTTTTCGCCCATGTGCTGATGTCGGGTACCACATCGAATTGCTCGAACGCGCTCCATGCGCCCGTGCGCCCGAAGCCGCTTTGGATCTCGTCGAGGATCAAGAGGATGCCATGCTTATCGCAGAACATGCGCAAGCCTTTCAAGTAAGCGGTGGGCACCACGTTGAAGCCGCCTTCGCCCTGTACCGTCTCGATGATGATGGCCGCGAGGTTCTCCGGTGCGACGGTGTTGTGCGAGAGTTCTTCGAGACGGTTCAGTTCGGCCTTGACGAATTCAGCTTCGTTGCGACCCGCACCGTAGCGGTAGAAATTCGGGAACTGTGTGCGGTACACCTCCGGTGCGAACGGGCCGCAGTCCGGCTTGTAGCCCACTTTACTGGTGAGCGTCATGGCCATCATGGTGCGGCCGTGGAAGGCATCGGTGAAGCAGAGCACTCCTTGGCGCTTGGTGGCCTGGCGAGCGATCTTGATCGCATTCTCCACGGCTTCCGCGCCCGTACTCACGAGCAAGGTCTTCGTCGGTCCGCCGTGCGGAAGTAGCGCGTTCAGCTTCTCGCAGAGAGCGATGTACGGCTCGTAGCTCGCCACGTTGAAGCTTACGTGCAGGAACTTGGCTGCTTGTTCTTGTATCGCCTTCACAACGGGCGGTGGGCAATGGCCGGCGTTCACCACGCCGATGCCTCCTGCGAAGTCGATCAGTTCGCGGCCATCCTCATCGATGATGGTGGCGCCGCTCGCTTTCGCGGCCGTGGCGTAGTTGAACATGCCCACGCCGTTCGGCACAGCGGCCTTGCGGCGGGCGATGAGCTCCTGGCTCTTGGTCAATTGGTCGGTCATAACGGGTGCGAAGTTGTGGAATGCGGTCCACCACGGCGGCACAGAGGACACGGAGAATGCGAACAACGGAATTCATTCAGCACCTAGCGCGCAACAACGCGGCCTTCGTTGCCCACCGACCTTGGCGCAACCTTGGCGTTAGGGCAACTTGGCGGTGGATGTTGATATCCTCAGTTCAGCTTGTGTGCTAGCGTCACGGTCTTCTTGAAGACCTCCGTGTTGCCCGCCAGGTCGAAGACCTCCAGCACCAAGATGTACGGACCCATGCGGCCCTTGCTGCCGTCATCGAGGATGCCGTCCCAACTGATCGCGCCTTCGGTGCCGAGCAACTGGTTCTCCATCAGCTTGCGCACTTCGCGACCGGTGATGTCGTAGACGGTGAGGTTTCCAACGAAACCCGCCCTATCGAACCGGAATACCACAGTGAGCACGTCTTGGTAACCGTTGTTGTCCGGACTGAAGATCGGCGGGTCGATCGTCATTTCACCGGAAGCCTCGGCGGTAGCGGAGTATTGCGAGTTCTTGAAGCCAGGAGTGGCCTTGCCCGCAACATCCGATGCGGTC
>JBKJPT010000253.1:0-5766 GCA_046595075.1 Flavobacteriales bacterium | reverse complement strand
ACCCATGGCCCCATTGCTCCAAACCGCGTTGTTACCCACGCTCGAAACAAGTTCCACCGAGCTACCCTGGCAGAATTCCTCGTCACCGTTGATGGTGATCACCGGTTGCTCCGAAGTGACCACGCTAACCACCACCGCGTTGGAGAGGGCTGCACAGCCGTTAAGGTCGAAGGCAGCCACGGAGTAATTGCCGCTTTGATCCACGGTGATCGATGATGCAGTAGAGCCATTGCTCCATTGGTATGTCTCGAATCCGACAGGTGCATTCAATAGAACGCTGCCCCCTGCACAGATCGTAGCACTGCCGACCACCTCGATGTCGATCGGTGCGAGCGTGCAATTGGCTTCGGGAACAATGTTCAGCTGATCCACACCGGGACCTTCGATCACCGTGTGCACACCGCTGGGCCAGTTCACTACCACGGAGTCGATCGCGGTTGCGCTTCCGATGCCGAAGTGCGCATGCAAGCTGCTCATGTGGCTGAATCCGTTGCCACTGCGGATCTCACGCGTTTGCATGCCCCAAGGCCCGTAGATCTTGATGCGGGCACCGATGCCGTTCTTGTTGCTGAAGATGCCTTGTAGTTCGAACTTGACCCAGTGGTTGGTGCCACCGTTGTTGTAGTACACGGTCTGCCCCAAGTGGATGTCCTGGTAACCGTCGTTGTTCAGATCGCCGATCCCGCACTCACTCACGGGGCTGCTCACGAAGGTGAAAGTGCCATTGCCGTTGTTGTGCCAGATGCCACCACCTGCTTCGGTGATGATGTCGACCCAACCATCGTTGTCGAAGTCCGCTGCGTTCGCTTCCCATGCACCCAACGCACCGGCATTGATCCCCGTGGTGGCGATGATGTCAGTGAATGTGCCGTCGCCGTTGTTGCGATAGAAGCGGTTGGCATCGCTGTGGTTGCCCACGAAGATGTCGAAGTCGCCATCGTTGTCGAAGTCCTCGAACACGCTGATCCAACTCTGTGCACCATCGTTGATGCCTGCCGCTGCGCCCACTTCCGTCCATGTGCCGTTTCCGTTGTTGCGGTAGAGCAGGTTGATCCGTTGCGGGTCGCCCACAGGAGCGCCTCCACGGCACTTGCTGAAGTACAGATCGAGATCGCCATCGTCATCGTAATCACAGAACACGGTAGCGTAGTTGCCGCCCACGGTCACTGTCTGCTGGATCATGCTCTGGTCCTCCACCATCACTCCACCACCAGTGTTACGGTAGGGCTTGCTCAATCCCACATCATGGCAGCTCCATGCGTCCAGCATGCCATCGTTGTTGATGTCGGCCATATTGGTGCGTTGGCTGAAGATGTAAGGCGAGAAATACTGCTCCGTGTAAGCAGTGCCATCACCGTTCGCGCGCAGGAACGAGTTGGCGCTGCCATTGCCGATGAGGATGTCGTTGTACCCGTTGGCATCCAGATCACCTGCGCTGATGCTCCAATTGGGGCTCACCGTGGCCGTGATGTGGTTCTGCTGCACGAATCCACCGCCGACCTGTTGGTAGGCGATCGTGAGCTGGTTCCCGTTGAAGCGCACCACATCATCCAAATGGTCGCCGTTCATGTCCACCACGCAACTGGGGTTGCCATAGGTGCCGGGAAGTTGGCTGCTATTGGCCGTGAAGGTGATCTGGGCCTGAAGGGTGATCGCGAAGAGGAACATTGCGATCAATAGCGGAACGGAGCGTAAGCGTCGGTTCATGGTAATGGGTTCGGTTTTGCGCCGCTGAAAGTAGGATGCTGGCCAATACCACCGAATGGGCACCTGCTCCATTCTATGAACCTTATACCAACCGGCGGGCGCCGTTTTCTATCGGAAAGAGATCCGATCCACGGAGAAGCGCCCGCTTCCGGTTAAGAGCAATGCGACAAAGGCACACAGGTAGACCACCGCCAACTCCTTTTCGGCGAAGTCCTGCCCGCTTTGCACCATGAAGGCGATCACTGCCATACCCAGGATCAAGGGCACCAACGCCACACGCGTCCAAAGGCCTAGGACAACCAAGGCGCTGCACACCACCTCCGCGAACAGGATCAGCACCAATGAGAAAGTGCTTCCCATGCCAAAAGGATCAGCGAAGTCATCCATGCGTTCCGCAAAGCCCATGAGCTTGGGCCAGCCATGTTGCCACAGCATGGTTCCTCCTGCGGAGACCCGTAGCACGAGGTAACCGAAATCTTCGGAAATGGGTTCGCTGTTCAGCACCATGGAGTTGATCTTGGGCCGAAACTATCCCCGGCCTCCCCCACCATAGGCGCTTCCCTTGGCGAACTATCCACAGCCGATCGGGAACTTTTCCGGAACGGCCCCGTTGCACGGTCCGCCATGAAGACCACAACCACCATCCTTTTCATACTGGCTTGCGCAGTTGCCCGATCCCAGGACGCCGACAGCGACATGCTTGCAGGCATGAGCGCACTGCGCAACGAGGACCACGCGAAGGCCGAAGAAGCCTTCACCCGCGCGGTCTCCGCAGATCCCGCCAACGCCAAGACCTGGTACTACCGAGGCGTGAACCGCCTTGGCAAGAACGACCTCGATGGCGCCTTGCAGGATCTCGATCAGGCCATTGCCTTGGAATCCGATGATGTGCACAGCCTGTTGCGTCGAGCGGAGGTGCGCGCCCGATTGGGAGCCGAAGCGTTGGCCACCAAGGACCTCCTCCATATCCTCGACCTACGTCCCACCGGCCCCGCCGCAGAACATGCGTTGCTGCACTTGGGCCATTTCGCTATGGCGAAGAACGATCTAGTGGGCGCTAAGACCTGCTACGATAGGCTCATTGCAATTGCACCTTACAACGCCTTTGGCTGGTGCGATCGCGGGATCGTGCTAGGTGCTATGCACCAGGACGACGATGCCCTCGCCGATCTGGAGCGTGCGATCGAACTGGACCCCACCTTGGACCAAGCACACGTGCAACAGGCCATCGTTCTCTTCCGCATGGACCGCAAGCAGGAAGGCTGCAATGCGCTGCATCAAGCCCGCGACCTCGGCGATAAGAGCGTAGAGGAAATGATGACCGTTTACTGCGAATAGAACTTCCGACCAGAACGCCCGAACGGGCCGCCACCACGGGCAGCATTGGGACCTCCTCGGGGGTCCCTCTGCTTTTCACATGTTTCCTTTGCTCGCAATGGAACTTCGCAGGCATACCACGGTTGAAGAAATGCTGCCGCATTTGAGCTTGGTGCAACAACTGACACCATTGATCACTGCCGAAGAGTATCGGGGTTGGCTTGCTGCAATGGTGCCGCACAACTACGCGATGGTTAGCGCCTTTGAGGGTGAGGCTTGCCTCGGGCTCAGCGGCTACTGGATCGGGCACAAGCTCTATTGCGGCAAGTATTTGGAGATCGACAATTTCGTGGTGGACCGAAAGGCCCGGTCACTGGGAACAGGTGAAAAGCTCATGCACTGGTTGGAACAGGAGGCCCGCGATCGTGGCTGCGCATTGCTCATGCTGGATGCCTACGTGGAGAACTTCAAGGCGCACCGCTTCTACTACCGCCATGGCTTCCACGCGCGTGGGTTCCACTACCTGAAGCACTTGTAGTCGAGCGCGGCGGGTTACTTTCGCCGCCCCGTTCGCGAGCCGTTCGTAAGGTCCGGTGCGGCAAAGCATGAAGATCAAGGTGACCCTCCCCGACGGCAGCGTCCGGGAATTCGAGCAAGGCGCAACGGCCATGGATGTGGCCCGCAACATTAGCGAAGGGCTTGCGCGCAATGTTCTCTCAGCGAAAGTGAACGGCGAGGTGCTCGACGCCAACCGCCCCCTGCCCGGCGATTGCACCCTCGCGCTGCTGACCTGGAACGACTTGGAAGGCAAGGCCACATTGTGGCATTCCAGCGCACACTTGCTGGCAGAGGCCATAGAAGCCCTTTACCCAGGAACCAAGTTCGGGATCGGCCCACCCATCGAGAACGGCTTCTACTACGACATAGACCTGGGCGACAAGACCATCGGCGACGGGGACTTCGCGGCCATTGAGGCCAAGATGAAGGAACTTGCCAGCAAGAAGCTGGTGTTCGAACGTAAGGAGGTGAGCAAGGCCGATGCGATCAAGTACTTTTCCGAGAAGGGCGACGAGTACAAACTCGAACTTCTGGAAGGATTGGCCGACGGGCAGATCACCTTTTACACCCAAGGCAATTTCACGGACCTCTGCCGTGGACCACACATTCCGGACACCAGCTTCATCAAAGCCACCAAAGTGATGAGCGTGGCCGGTGCCTATTGGCGCGGCGATGAGAAGCGTAAGCAGCTCACCCGCCTCTACGCCATCACCTTCCCCAAGCAGAAGGAACTGGACGAATACTTGGTGCTGCTGGAGGAAGCCAAGAAGCGCGACCACCGGAAGCTTGGCAAGGAACTGGACCTCTTCACCTTCAGCGAACGCGTGGGAGCCGGTCTTCCGCTTTGGTTGCCGAAGGGTGCCGCCCTGCGCGAGCGCTTGATCAACTTCATGAAGACGGCCCAAGAGGCGGCCGGTTACGTGCAGGTGGCTACGCCACACATCGGCAGCAAGGCGCTCTACGAGACCAGCGGCCACTGGGAGAAGTACGGCAAGGACAGCTTCCAGCCGATAAGTACGCCGCAGGAAGGCGAGCTCTTCATGCTGAAGCCCATGAACTGCCCGCACCACTGCGAGATCTTCGCAAGTCGTCCGCGCAGCTACAAGGACCTGCCCCTTCGGCTTGCTGAATTCGGAACCGTTTACCGCTACGAACAGAGCGGCGAACTGCACGGTCTTGCGCGCGTCCGTGGCTTCACCCAAGATGATGCCCACCTCTTCTGCCGCCCGGATCAGGTGAAAGAAGAGTTCATGAAGGTGATCGACCTTGTCCTGCTCGTGCTCAGGGCCTTGAACTTCGAGAGCTTCGAGGTGCAAGTGAGCCTACGCGACAAGGAGGACCGGAGCAAATACATCGGCAGCGAGGAGAACTGGGAGAAGGCCGAACAGGCCATCATCGAAGCCGCTGCCGCCAGTGGGCTCAAGACGATCGTGGAGTATGGTGAAGCGGCCTTCTACGGCCCGAAGCTCGACTTCATGATCAAGGATGCACTGGGCCGCCGTTGGCAGTTGGGCACCATTCAAGTGGACTACAACCTGCCCGAGCGTTTCGAGTTGGAGTACGTGGGCAGCGACAACGCACGCCACCGTCCGGTAATGATCCACCGCGCGCCCTTCGGCAGCTTGGAGCGCTTCATCGCCGTGATCATCGAGCATACCGCCGGGCGTTTCCCGCTCTGGCTCACCCCGGAACAAGCCATTGTGCTGCCGATCAGCGACAAATTCGTGGATGCGGCCAACAACGCGAGCAAGGCTTTGGGCAAGCTCGGCATCCGCACCAGCGTTGATGACCGCAACGAGAAGATCGGCCGAAAGATCCGCGACGCCGAACTGGCCAAGACCCCCTTCATGCTCATCCTTGGTGAAAAGGAGCAGGCCGAAGGGACCATTTCCGTGCGTGAGCAAGGCAAGGGGGACATCGGTGCCATGGCACCGGCGGCCTTCGCGGAATTGGTGCAGGGGATGATCTCCCAACAGTTGGCGCAGGATTGACCTGTGCAAAGGCTTGACCTACCCATGCCGGGCGATATGGAAAGTTGCCGATATTCGCGCCCTCTAAGCCGGAAAGGCCTTAGAACCAACGGAACCAAATAAGCATAAGTGGCAGGAGCTCCCTATCGTCCTAGCGGCCCACGTCCTTCCGGCGGTGGCGCTCGTCGTCCCTTCCGTGGTCGCGTCATCAAGG
>JBKJPT010000222.1:0-3055 GCA_046595075.1 Flavobacteriales bacterium | reverse complement strand
CTCGCATGGCATGAGCTGGACCGTGAGCGGCCCCGGGATCCTGCGTTTCGTTTTCCCGGACATCCAGCTGCCGGACAGCACAACAAATGAGGCAGCAAGCCACGGCTTGGTCACGCTGCGGATAAAGCCGCATCTGCCGCTCACAGCAGGCACCGTCATCAGCAACGAGGCCAACATCTACTTCGATTTCAATGATCCGGTGATCACCGAGCCGAGCGTGTTGACGGCGGAGTTCTCCACTCAGGTGCAGGCCATTCCGAGCGAGGCGAAGGCGCTGCTTTCACCAAACCCGGCGAGCACCACATTGCGGATCCAGATCGCCGAAGGAACGATCGAGAGCGCGCAGATCATTGGTCTCGATGGAAGAGTGCAGTTGCAACAAGCGGTTCGTTCTTCCACCGGCACGATCGATGTGAGCGCCTTGGCCCCAGGGATCTATGTGCTGCTCGCGCTCACCTCCGATGGACGGATGGACCGTCTTCCTTTCAGTGTGGTTCACCAATAACCCGGAGCCATGAAACATGCCTTGCTGATCTACTGTCTGTTCCTGATCGCTTCACATGCGCAGGCCGTTCTCTCGGTGGGTATCAACTTGCTTCAGCCGAGCTATTGCGGCCGCCCCAGTGGTTCGGGCAACGGGTACGGCCAAGGCGGCACACCGCCGTACACCTATTCCTGGAGTACGGGCGGCACGGAGTCCATGCTCACTGGGCTCTTCGCAGGCACGTACACCCTTACTGTTACCGATGCCGTGCTGGATCAAGCCACCGCCGATCTGGTGGTTCCCTTGCAGAGTTCATACAACTTCTACAGTGGATACAGCGGCTTGCCCGTGGGCTATTGCAGCGGTGATCCATTCCCACTCGCATTCTATACCGGGCAGAACGACATCTTCCAGACCTATGATCCCACCGGGCTCCACGGCCCGTGGCCATACAGCTTCTCGCATCCCAATTTGGTCGACTTCGGCCAGATCAGCACGTGCCAAGGCGTTGGCCCAGTGTACAATCTGCTGCACTTCAACGGCGCACCGGGATCGATCTACAACGTGGACCTCTGGGACGCCGACGGCTGTCCCGGTACGATCGAAGTGTATGTGGAGCAACCGTTCACAGCACCGGCAATACAGATCGTGGGCATTGGTCCCAGTTGCCAGAACAGTGCCTCGGGCACCATGACGGTTGCACTGAGCGGCACATACGGCAAGGAGTTCGGCATACATGTACGACGCGCGAACCAAACGCTCACGTGCCCGGCCACCGAAGTGCAAGGATGGACTTTCGATTCCTTTTCGCAGAACGATGGCCTGCGGAGCTTCAACGGCCTGCAGCCCGGCGACCACTATTTGGTGTGGACCACCGATCCACTTGGCTTCTACACAAGCAACTTCAATTGGAACTACGAGTGCAAGGATTCGGTGCTCTTCACCGTGCCGGAGATCCTAGCCGATTGCGGGAGCCTAAGTGGGCGTCTCTATTTGGACGATGATGCGGACTGCACGATGGATGGCGGCGAGAACCGCGTGCCGAACAGCATCGTAACCGTTGAGCCGGGTCCGTACTACCTCACCACCAACGACAACGGGCAGTACACTACGGCCTTGCCTTATGGCAGTTATACGGTGAATGAGCAGCACCCCAGCTTCGTGCAGAGTTGTCCCGCTCCGTTCACACTCAGCGGGCCGGGCGTTCTAACGGTGAATACCGCTTGCGCCGGAGGGCAGCCGTTGGATGTGATGGTGGATGTAGGCAGCGGCCCAGCGCGCCCCGGATTTGCATTGGGCTATGGCTTGCATGTGCGCAACCTCACTCCCGCGAGCACCGGCACCGTCACGCTCACCCTCGAAGTGGATCCGGCGCTCACCTACATCTCGTCGACCCCACCAGCGAGCTCGGTGGTCGGCAACATCATCACATGGACCGATCCGCAGCTCACCTTGTCCGTACCGTTCCAAGAGCGGCATGTGCATGTGAGCTTCCAGGTGCCGCCGGACGTGGGCCTCATCGGCACCGACCTGAACGCCACCGCCACCATCGCCACGCAGAACACCGACGGTGACCTGAGCAACAATACTTACGCGCACAGCGTGACCGTAACGGGCAGCTTCGATCCCAACGATAAAGTCGCGGCAACGAGTTCGGGTTTGAGCGATAGCCAATTCTTCCTGCAACAGGACGAGTGGATCGATTACACCATCCGTTTCCAGAACACCGGCACGGACACCGCATTCAACATCGTGGTCTCCGATACGATTCCACCGCAGTTGGATCCCGGCTCCATCCTCATGGGCGCGGCATCGCACCCTTACACCTGGAACCTCACGCTTGATGGCATCTTGAGCATCGTCTTCGCGGACATCATGCTGCCGGACAGCAATGTGAATGAAGCAGCCAGCCACGGCTTCGTGCTGCTGCGCATCAAGCCACAGGGTGGCTTGATGCCCGGCGAGATCATCAGCAACATCGCCAACATCTTCTTCGACTTCAATCCGGCGGTGATCACCGAACCGAGCGTGCTGGTGGCGGAGTTCAGTACGGGAGCGCTGGAGCAGGCGCAAGGGCAGGGGCGATTGCACCTACTTCCTAATCCAGTGAACGACCGTCTGAGCATCGCGAGCGATGAGGTAATAGAGTCGATCCGGATCTTTGCAACCGATGGGAGGGAGGTGATCGCGAACGTGCGGGCATCCGCATCCAGTCTTGACGTCTCTTCATTGGACAGCGGGTCTTATCTGCTCATCGCCACCATGGATGACGGAAGTATTTTTCGCGAACGCTTCATAAAGCATTGAGCACATGGCACGATCACTACTCCTCCTGCTGTTGATTGGAATTATCAGCACGGCTCAAGCGCTCACCGTGTTCGTGAACGTTTGGAACGAGCAATGCGGCAACAACAACGGCCGCCTCGAAGCCTTGGTGAGCGGTGGCCAGTTCCCATACACCTATGCATGGAGCAATGGTGCCACGGGCGTTTACAACAACGGGCTTGATGCCGGAGCTTATTCGATCACGGTGACCGACAACCTTGGCGCACAATCCACGGCGAATGCCAC
>JBKJPT010000125.1:0-17983 GCA_046595075.1 Flavobacteriales bacterium | reverse complement strand
GTTACGACAGATGCGGACGGGCTGGCCTCGGTGGTTTGGACGCTAGGTGACGAGGAAAACACCGATGCGCAAGCCCTTAGTGCACAGGTCCTGTATCCGGATGGATCCGAAGCCGAGGGCTCTCCGCTCTCATTTACTGCTGAATTCGCCGTTAACACACTTTCCTTCGCCACACCGTCGGGTAACGCTCAGGTCGGAGTGGCGAACACGGTACTACTTGGACCGCTACGCGTCCAGATCAAACAGCCTGATGGACAGCCCTTAGCCAATCAATTGGTTCATTTCGAGGTCACCTCGGGCGGGGGTAGCCTTAGCGATATCGTGGTCGGCACGGACGCCAATGGCGTCGCTTCGACGACATGGACCCTTGGTCCGGATTTGGATATAGTGCAGCTTGTGTCGGCTTGGGCAACGAACATCAACAACATTTCACTTCTCGGGTCGCCGTTGGAGTTCATCGTTTGCACTACAACCTGTCCGGCGACGGTGACAGATATCGATGAGAACGTGTATGGTGTTGTTCAAGTGGGTTGCGATTGCTGGACCACATCAAACCTGCAAGTCACCCGGTTCAGCGATAGCAGTCCCATGGTCTTTCAGAACCCCGACACGGTCTTCGAGCAGACGCCTGATGGCTACTTTAGTGGTATGCCGTGGTTGGTTATACCGACCTACACCGAGTACGAGGGACCATACGGGCATCAAGGACTCCTATACAATGCAATTGCGGCCACCCATACAAGTGGCTTGTGTCCCACCGGTTGGCATGTTCCAACATGGAGTGAAATGGTTGAAATGGTCGCGACCACCGGTTCGTCCTGGTCTTGGATCAATGGCTTTGCTTCTGGCGCGGATGAATTGAAACTTCCTTCTGGTTGGCCTTCGGACCTCCTGGCAAACAATAGCACGGGCCTTTCAGTAGTCCCCAATCCCTGGGTACCTGAAACGGAACAGGTTTATTCAGGCCCGAATGGTAGCTATTTTGGGAATAGGCTTTTCTTATATCCAGAAGCCAATTTAACCAATGACGGTGCTACGGGGCTATGGGGCTCCTTCACATGGGTCATTGATGATGGTGGTATATGGGGCTTTCCTCCCGCAGTATCACTTCGCGAGTCTAACACTAGACTTTTTCTTCACGGTGGCTTTCCGTTTCAGGGACATGCTTGTCGTTGTGTGAAGGACTAGGCGCAGTTCGAGAACCTCGTGGAACGTTGGGCACCAGCCCGATTTTCTAAGACGAATATCTGCTAGCAAAAGTGCGGCCTATGCCGCCGTCCATATTCCACATTTGTCTTGCTGTGCTGGCCTTGGAGCGGGTGAGTGGCAAATGGAACGCGCATGCCGTACAGCTGACACCGCCCACTTGGGCTGGCATCGGTTTACTTTCGCCGCATGGCACTTCTACAAGACAAGGTCGCGCTCGTCACCGGCGGTTCGCGCGGCATAGGCAAAGGCATCGTTGAACGTTTCTTGGAAGAAGGCGCCGATGTGGCCTTCACTTATGTGAGCAGCCCCGAGAAGGCGAATGCCGTGGCCGGTGAACTGGCAGCGAAGAGCGGGCGAAAGGTGCTGGCGATCCAAAGCGATGCGGGCAACTTTGAGCAGGCGCAAAAGGCCGTTGACGAAGTGGTGGCCGCTTGGGGCAAGTTGGATATCCTCGTGAACAACGCGGGCATCACCAAGGACGGATTGCTCATGCGCATGAGCGAGGCGGACTTCGATGCCGTGATCAACACCAACCTCAAGAGCGTTTTCAACATGACGAAGGCGGTGTTGCGCACGATGCTGAAACAGCGTAATGGCAGCATCATCAACATGAGCAGCGTGGTGGGCGTGCAGGGCAACGCGGGTCAGGCGAACTACGCAGCGAGCAAAGCGGGCATTCTCGGCTTCACCAAGAGCGTGGCCAAAGAACTCGGCAGCCGCAGTATCCGCAGCAACGCCATTGCACCCGGCTTCATCGAAACAGAAATGACCGCCGCCCTGGACCAGAAGGTGGTGGAGGGCTGGCGCGAAGGGATCCCCTTGAAGCGCGGCGGCACACCCACCGATGTCGCCAACGCCTGTGTGTTCCTCGGCAGCGACCTGAGTTCATATATCACCGGCCAGACCTTGAGCGTTTGTGGGGGGATGTTGACCTGATCGATCTAGTTGTCGTTGTCAGTTGGCCGGCTGGGCGCGTCTGCGTCCTGACAACTGACAACCGCCAACTAACCGCACCTTCGCACCCCCGATGAACATCACCACCGCTTACTCCTTGTGGCTTGCACCCTTGTGCATGGCCTTGGGCGTTGGGTTGGCATGGGTGCTCTACCGCCGAACGAAAGGGAAGGAGGGCTTCTCGAGCAAGCTCTCGCTGTTCCTCGGCGCGGTGCGGGCGTTGGTGATCGCGCTAGTCGCCTTTCTGTTGTTGGAGCCGATGGTGCGCATGCTCGTCCGTGAAGTGCGTAGACCGGTGGTGGTGGTTTTGCACGATGGATCTTCCTCCCTGCTCGAGAACGGTGATACCACTGCATTGCGCACGAGCTATGCAAATGCGTTGCAGGAGCTCGGCGCCTCGCTCGGCGACGCCTACGAGGTGCGCTCGTTCACCTATGGACAGCAGGTGCGGGACGGGTTGCAGTTCGATCAACAGGACGACCTCACCGATATGGGACAGGCGCTGCGCGAAGTGTATGATCGCTTTAGCGGCCCTGATCTGGGCGCGGTGATCATCGACGGTGATGGGATCCAGAACCGCGGACGCGACCCACGACTCGATGCCGCGCGGCTGGGAGTACCAGTGTTCACCATCGCCTTGGGCGATACCACCGTGCGGCCCGATCTGGTGCTGAAGGCCGTGGAGCACAATCGCATCTGTTTCCTCGGCAACGAGTTCCCCTTGCTCGTGCGTGTGGAAGCGCGGCACATGAAAGGTGCGCGCACCCGGTTGGTGGTGAAGCATGGCGGCAAGGAGATCACGGCGCAGGAGGTGCTCGCAGCTGGTGATCCGTGGTTGCGCGAGTTCGCTTTCTCCATCAAGGCCGAACAAGCGGGCACGCAGCGCTACACCGTGGTCTTGGTTCCTGTTGAAGGCGAGCACTCCGAGGTGAACAACACACAGGAGATCTACATCGATGTGCTTGATGATCGCCAGAAGGTCCTGCTCTTGGGCGCTGCGCCACACCCTGATCTGGGCGCGCTGCGGCTCGCATTGAACGGCCTGGAAGGCTACGAAACAGAGCTCGCCTTCGCAGCCGACTTCACCGGGGTGGTGGAGGAATACGACCTCATCATCCTGCATCAACTTCCTTCCACCAAGTTCCCAATTGGTCCGGTCCTGCAACGCGCTGAGCAGAAGGGCATACCCGTGCTGGCCATCGTTGGTGCTGGTAGCGACTTCAATGCGTTCAACACGCTTGGCGCGGGCGTGCGCATCACAGGTATCAGTCGCGGCGCCAACACCGATGCGGTCGCCGTGGCCGATCCGCAGTTCACCTACTTCACCTTGGATCCCGAGCAAGTGCGCGCACTGGAGCGGTTCCCGCCTTTGCAGGTCCCGTTCGGACAGTACGAGTTAGGCCGTGGAGCAATGGCACTGGCCAACCAACGCGTTGGTGTCGTGCGCACGACCTACCCGTTGATCGCGGTCACGCAGCAGAACGAACGCCGCATGGCCACCATCTGTGGCGAGGGGATATGGCGTTGGCGTATAGCGGATCAGCAACTGTTCGGATCGCAGGAACACTTCGATCGCCTTGTACACCGGCTCGTGCAGTTCCTCGCGCTCAAGGTGGACAAGAAGCGCTTCCGAGTGGATCACCTGCCCGTGTTCACTGGTAATGAGGCCGTACTGATCAACGCGGAGTTGTACGATGCCGCATACCAGCCTGTGAACGATGCGGAGGTGAACATCGTGCTGAAGGATGCTGATGGACGCGAGTTCCCGTACACCTTCCGCGCAGGTGACAACGGCTACCGGCTGGATGCGGGGCGGCTTCCCTCAGGACGCTACACCTGGGAGGCGACCGCTGTGGCCAAGAGCGAACGCTTTACAGCAAAGGGCGAGCTGGCAGTGCGTGCGCTGTTCGTTGAGCGTATGAACACCGTGGCTGATCATTCACTCATGGCCGATATCGCTGCGCGGACCGGAGGACGAATGGTGACGGCGGACAGCTTGCGATCGATCGGTCCAACGATCCGTGGTGAACGAACCATCGCTGCGCGTTCCTATGCGCACACCACCTTCAGCGACCTCATCGGAACGCGTTGGTTGTTCTTCGTCCTCCTCGTGCTCCTCACCGTGGAGTGGGCCTTGCGCAGGCGCAACGGAGCGTATTGACCGGTCGCATGTGGGTCTTCAGGGGGCGCAAGCTGGTGTGGTGCATCGCGATCCTGCTCGTGCTGCTGGTCGGTTGGTGGTGCCGCTTCAACATCCTTCGCTCGTTCGGCAACTTCCTTGTGGGTACCGATCCACCGGCGCATGGCGATGCGCTCTACGTGCTTGGCGGTGCTGCAGTGGAGCGGGCCATTTCGGCCAACAGGCTGTTCCATGAAGGTGTTGCTCCGGTGGTGATCTTCACCGGCGGAGTGAGGCCTGAAGTGCTGCGCATCAACGGCATCGATCGCACGGAAGCGGACATATGCCGACGTGCTGCCGTGATCGCCGGAATACCTCAAGCCCGCACGGAAGTGTTGGAGATCGGCAGCAGCACCCGTGAAGAGTCCTTCGCCGTGCGCGATCAAGCACTAGCTCGCGGCTATGATACCGTGGTGGTGGTCACAACCGAATTCCACACACGCCGCGTTGGCAATGTTTTCCGTGAAGCACTGGAACCGGCCGGGATCACCGTGCTGGTGCGTGCGGCACCATCGCACCGCTACAACGCCGCACGCTGGTGGCAGAGCGAGGACGGCTTGATCATGGTGAACAACGAGTACGTGAAGCTGCTGTACTACGCTGTGGCCTACTGAGCCGATCAGGGTTGCAGGATCACGTGCTTTGTGATCCGCGCGCCATCAACAAGCGCCACCAAGGTGTAGGATCCTGCTGCAAACCCGTGCAGGTCCATCACCAGCGATGCGCGCCCGTCCAATGGTCCGCTAGTGAATACACTGCGGCCGGTGGCATCCACGAGATCAACTGCACGCACATGATCCAACTCACTGAAGCGGATGTTCAGGATCCCGTCCGTCGGGTTCGGGAACACCTGCATGTTTCCAGCGGCCATCTCTTCAACCCCGACAACCGTCACGCAGAAGTAGCTCTCGTTCATGTCCAAGTACACGCCGTTGCTCTCGGTGATCACCGTGCTGTCGGAGTTCATGATCACGTATCCGCCATCGCCGTTCTCGCAGCAAATGCCATCGCCGAAGGCATCGTAGATGGTAAAGACGTAGCAGCCGTTGGTGAGGCACCAACTCAAGGTATCCACCACGCCATTGTCGAAGTCGTCGTACGGTCCGCCGGAATAGAGATCGGTCCCGAGTTCGGTGGCGAGCGTCCAGGTGATGTCGCTACCGAAGTTGTCCTCGGTGAGAAGCAGGGTGATGTTGCCACCGGGATTGCTCACCGTGAAGGTGAAGTACCACGTATCGTTGGTTTCTTCCTGATCCGCGTTGCCGTTGGGTGCACTGCACGTGACCTCCAAGGTGCTCGTGCCAGAGGGCACAGGGATCGACGGCAGGGAGAGGTTCACCGTTTGGCCGGGCTGAAGCGAGCCGACCCAATCGTAAACGTACATAGTGCTTCCGGAGAGGCCATAGGTCACCGTGATCATGGTGAGCACGACGTCACCGTTGTTCTTCAACGTGATCCCGGGAGTGATCAAGCTGTCACCACATATGAGTTCGGGCACGTCTATGATGCTGGTCACCGCCGCATCGAAGTGGATGGGTTCCTCGATCGGTTCACCATCGCCGAGGCCGGGCAGTGAATCACCGCAGGTGCCCAAGTAGGGCTCCAGCAAAGGCCAGCTCACGTCGAAGCGGCCGTAGTAGTCGTTCACGCTGTTGCCACAAGCGGCCTGTCCGCCATAGAGCTGGCCAATGAGCATCTTGTTCTCGTTCCACAAGCCGCTGCCCGATGAGCCGGGTTCGGTGGTGCCCTCCTCCCACAGTTGCACCTGCCAGCAATCCGCCGGGCCGTTCCCTACATCGATGTTCTGCTGCGGAAACTCGCCGAACGACCGGCTGATCTTCTTGATATCGCCACGCGGGTGATGGATCCCGCACGCGCTGTCGGGGGAGGTGCCGCTCTTGTCCCAGCCGCTATAGAACACATCGTAGGAAGCAGGCGGTATGGAACTCAATTGAAGGAACAACATGTCCGTGGGCGAATTGGCCACCAGTTGGGTGCAGCCGCTCACGGTCTGGTCCATGGGTGCGTTCTCGGTGGGGTCACAAACGGGGCTGTCCCAGTTGAAAGTGAATACCCAGTCCTCCACATCGGGGCTGAGGCAGTGGTTGGCCGTAAGGAAGTAGGGGATGCTGTCCTGTGCGCAGTTGTTGAGGATCGTGCCGGTGCAGAAACCGCTGCCGTTCACGGTGCACATGGCCACGCTGCGGATCTGATCGCGCCAGTCGTCGCCCTGCGGACAGATGGTGTTGATGTTGCACGTGCCGCTTTCTCCGAAGGCCTTCAACAAGTTGAACACGTCACGATAAGCATGCGTGATCCGATCGATGTGCAGGCGCCCTTCACCGGATACCCCGAACGGTTCATGGTATTCCACCGTGATGCGCTCACCCGCCACCTGTGCTACTTGCATACGAGTTACGCCCGGTGCGCTGCTTGCCGTGAATGCGCCGCGCACATCGCCCATGTCATTGTATACGAAGACACGGCCGCCCGAAGGCACCACGAACTCATCGAAGCGGAAATTGATGCTGAAGGCACCGGGGCATTCGATCGCCAGCCGCCACACGCGATCGCCGTTGCGCAGGGTGTGCCAGGTGCCGCTGTTGCTTGCGCTAAGGTCCACCGCATGGTTGTAGCCGAAGCGGTATGGGCCCTTTGCACCTTGTGCGTAGCGCGCTTCATCTTCGGCCATCAACAGCGTCGCGTCCACCTCAGGCATGGATACCAAGGCGGGCTCAGGAAGGTGAAGGCCGGAAGCCTCTGATCCCAACGGGCGGCCGCCGAAGGAGACCTGGCCGTGCGCGAGTGTGAAAAGGGTGCTGGAAAGGGCGATGATGATGCAGCGTAGCGATCCGCTCATGGGTAACTGGTATTGACCGTGTGAAGATAGACGGGGCGCGAAAAGCAAAGGACCGCTGGGGTTGCCAGCGGTCCTTTCTAAAGATCGGAGCGATCAGCGGACCAGCACCACGCGCTGCACACCGTGGAAGCCTTCGGCCACCACTTCGAGCAAATAGATGCCCTCGGTACGACCGCTCAGGTCCATGGTGAGGCGCTCCATGCCACTGCGGACGTTGGTGGTGTAAACCACTTGGCCCAAAGCGTCTTGGACAGTGACCTTTCCGCTGGTCATGGTAGTGGGCAAGATCACCGTCAACGCGCCGGTGGTCGGGTTGGGTGCAACGCTGAGTTCAGTGATCGTCGTTCCATCGCCAATACCGCTGGTCTGGGGATAGCCCTGCAAAGTGTTGCCGCAGGAGCCGAGCCAGGTGGTCAACAGCGGGTAGCTCACGCTGAAGCGGCCGAAGTAATCGTTTACGTTATTCGAGGCGGGGGGGCCGCAAAGCGCTTGTCCGCCGTAAAGTTGACCTATGAGCAACCCGTTCTGGTTCCACAAACCGCTGCCGCTGCTGCCGGGTTCGGTGGTGCCATCATCCCAAGCCGGAATGTGCCAGGTGGAGGCACCACCCCAAGAAACCACATCGGCGGGATCGTTGTTGAAGGTGATCTTCTTAATGTCGCCATCGGGATGGTGGATGCATGTCTGCGTGGTCGGCACCGCACCGCTCTTGTCCCAGCCGGTGTAGAATACATCATAGCTGGCCGGCGGGGTGCTGTTCAATTGCAACAGGGCCACATCGCTACCCGCACTGTTGGCCTTCAACGTGCTACCGCTCACGGTCTGGTTGGTGGGTGCGTTGGTGGTAGGTGTGCATACGGGACTATCCCAATTGAAACGAAAAACCCATGTATTGTTGCCGCCAAGGCAGTGATTGGCAGTGAGGAAGTACGGAATACCGTTGTTCGCGCAGTTATTGATCAGCTGTCCAGTACAAATGCCTTGACCGCCCACTGTGATCATGGCCACACTGCGGATCTGATCACGCCAGCCATCCGCTTCGGGGCAGATCACGTTGTTGTTGCATGCGCCGCTCGTGTTGAAACCCTTTAGCGTGCCGAAGAGATCGCGGTAGGCATGCGTCACTTGCCCGATCCGCAATCGTCCCATGCCGCGCACGCTCGCTGGTTCGATGTACTCGATGGTGATGCGGTCACCTTGCAGTTGGGTCACGCCTAGTTCAGTGTGGCCGGGATTGCTTTCTGCGGTCAAGGCTCCGAAGACCTCGTTCTCGGTGTACACGAAGACACTTGCGCCTTTGGGTACCACGAAGTCATGGAACTCGAAGTTGATGCTGAACGCGCTAGTGCATTCGATCGCAAGGCGCCAAACAGCATCTCCATTGGGCATGGTGTACCAGATGCCGCTATTCTCCAATGACAGATCCACCGCATGGTTGTACCCGAAGCGGTAGGGGCCCTTGACGCCAGAGGCCATACGTTGTTCATCCTCGGCCACGAGGCTGGAGGCATCCACCAACGGCATCACGGCCACAGGCGCTGGTGTAAGAAGGTGGGCCTTGGTACGACCATAAGGGCTGCCACCGAAGGTGATCTGGGCTTGCATCGCTGTAGCGAGCAAAAGCGCGGCAGTCAAAAGTGAAGTGTAACGAAGGTTCATGGGGTTACGCGTGAGGGGGTTCGTGACAAATTAAAGGGTGCAAACGGTTGGTTCGTCCTCGGAACGGTCACGGATGATCAACGATCCACCACCATGCCTTGGATCCCAAGCGGTTCAGGGCGGGGGCTCGCAGGCCGTAGCGCCAGCAGGGACCCGTAGCGCGTGGACCATTTCAGGGATCTGGCCGGCCACCTAACGTCGCTCTGGGCGGTCCTGTTCCGATAGGAACCACCGGGACCGCCGGGAGCCAGGATCGGTCGACAGGTGCGGCTCTTAGCGCTTCGACCAGTAAGGTGCGCTCGTTCGCACAATTGGATCAGGCCTTCTCCTTCGTATTCCGCTGCTCCATCAATTTCCGCATTGCGAACAGTTCGTCCCGCAACTGCGCGGCTGCAATGAAGTCGAGGTCCTTGGCCGCCTTTTTCATCTGGGTTTCGAGCAGTTCGGCATTGCTGGCCAGTTGGTCGGCAGTCATGTACTTCATTACCGGATCGGCGGCAAGGCTCAGCTCTTCCGGTTCCACATAGGCCCGACGGCCAGCGGCATCATGGATGTCCAGCACTGCGGTCTGGCGGATCACATCGGCGCGTTCGCGCTTGATCTGCGTGGGTGTGATGCCGTTGGCCTCGTTGTAGGCGACCTGTTTGATCCGGCGCCGATCGGTGTCCTCCATGGTGCGACGCATACTGTCGGTGATCTTGTCCGCGTAGAAGATCACTTTACCGTTGATGTTACGCGCCGCGCGCCCTGCCGTTTGGGTAAGGGAGCGGCTGCTGCGCAGGAAGCCCTCCTTGTCCGCATCGAGCACAGCTACCAGGCTCACTTCCGGCAGGTCCAACCCTTCGCGAAGCAGGTTCACACCCACGAGCACATCAAAGAGCCCCAATCTCAACTGGCGTAGGATCTCGATCCGATCGAGTGTCTCCACATCGCTATGGATGTACTTGCACTTCACGCCGTTCTTCATCAGGAATTCGCTGAGTTCCTCGGCCATGCGCTTGGTCAGCGTCGTCACCAGCACCCGCTCGCTCTTTGTGGAACGCGTTCGGATCTCGTACAGCAGGTCGTCGATCTGGTCGCGGCTGGGTCGCACTTCTATCGGTGGATCCAACAATCCCGTGGGACGCACCACCTGTTCCACCACGATGCCCTCGCTGCGCCGCAGCTCGTAGTCCGCCGGAGTGGCGCTCACGAAAAGCGTTTGCCCGATGAGGTCCTCGAACTCCTCCATCTTCAGCGGGCGGTTGTCCATTGCACTGGGCAACCGGAAGCCGTATTCCACCAGGTTGCGTTTGCGACTGCGGTCCCCGCCATACATGGCGCCGATCTGGCTCACCGTCACATGGCTCTCGTCGATCACCATGAGGAAGTCCTCCGGGAAATAGTCCAGCAAGCAAAAGGGACGTTGGCCTGTTTCGCGCCGATCGAAATAGCGGCTATAGTTCTCAATGCCCGAGCAGTAGCCCAGTTCGCGCATCATCTCCAGATCGTGCATCACACGCTCTTCCAGCCGCTTCGCCTCCAGGTGCTTGCCGATCTCCCTGAAGAAATCCACCTGCTTCACCATATCGGTCTGTATGGCCTGCAAGGCGCCGTTCATTGTTTCACGACTGGTCACGAAGATGTTCGCCGGGTAGATGGTAACGCTGTCCACGGTCTCCATCGTCTTCGCCGAGAGCGTGTCGTAGCGTTCCAGCCGTTCTACTTCATCGCCCCAGAAATGGATCCGCACACCTTCGTCGGCATAGGCGAGCAGTACTTCCACCACATCACCGCGCACGCGGAAGTTGCCGCGCACCGGATCGTCGTCCTTGCGACTGTACAACGCGCTCACCAATTGGTGCAGCAGTGCATTACGCGAGACCTTCATTCCCTTCTGCACCTCCACCACCGTGCGCTTGAACTCCATCGGATTGCCGATGCCGTAAATGCAACTCACGCTGGCCACCACGATCACGTTCCGTCGGCCACTGAGCAAAGCACTGCTGGCGCTGAGCCGCAACTTCTCGATCTCGTCGTTCACCGCCAGGTCCTTCTCGATGTAGGTGTTGGTGGTGGGCAGGTAGGCTTCAGGCTGATAATAGTCGTAGTAGCTCACGAAGTATTCCACCCGGTCGTTGGGGAAGAAGTGCTTGAACTCGCCGTACAGCTGCGCCGCCAGCGTTTTGTTGTGGCTGAGCACCAAGGTGGGCCGGTCCACCTGCGCGATCACGTTTGCCACGGTGAAAGTCTTCCCTGAGCCGGTGACGCCCAACAAAGTTTGCGCAGGCATACCATTGTTGAGGCCCTCAACCAATTGCCGAATGGCATCGGGCTGATCGCCGGTGGGCTGGAATTCGCTGACGAGCTGAAAGGGCATGGAGGGGCGCAAAAGTACCGGGCTAACTTCGCCCGCCGATGTATCGGATCATTCGCCCGCTGCTCTTCCTGCTCTCACCAGAGCGTGCGCACCACATCACCTTCTCGCTGCTCGAATTCGCTGCGCGTGTGCCGGGAATGTTGAGGTTGGTCGGTGGAAGGAAACCACCGACGAACGCGGGAGTGCAGGTAATGGGCTTGCGCTTTCCCGGACCTGTGGGTCTTGCGGCCGGTATGGACAAGGATGCCAAGCACGTGGACGCATTGCATGCCCTCGGCTTCAGCCACATCGAGATAGGTACGCTTACGCCCGTGGCGCAACCGGGGAATGACCGCCCTCGTTTGTTCCGCCTGCCAGCGGACCGGGCGCTCATCAACCGCATGGGTTTCAACAATGGCGGCGTGTACGCAGCGGTACAACGGTTGAAGCGACGGAAGCCCGGCACTATCGTTGGCGGCAACATCGGTAAGAACAAGGCGACGCCCAACGAGCGCGCCATCGATGACTACATCGCCTGCTTTGATGTGTTGTTCCCCGTGGTGGACTACTTCGTGGTGAACGTGAGCAGCCCCAACACACCCGGCCTGCGCGAATTGCAAGAGAAGGGACCATTGTTGGAGTTGCTCTCAACACTCCAGGCCCGCGCAGCGTCAAAACCCATTCTCCTCAAGATCGCTCCAGACCTTACCGATCTCCAGATCGATGATGTGTGCGCAGTGGTGAAGGCGTGCGGCATCGCCGGCGTGATCGCTACCAACACGACCATTTCACGCTTGGGATTGCGAACACCTAAGGGCGAAGTGGATGGGATGGGTGCAGGAGGATTGAGCGGTGCTCCAATGCGTGCGCGCAGCACCGAGGTGTTGCGGTATTTGCGCTCCCGACTTCCGAAACCCATGGTGATCATCGGCGTGGGTGGAGTGGATAGTGCTGATGCGGCCATGGAGAAGATCGAAGCCGGTGCCGACCTTGTGCAACTCTACACCGGATTGATCTATGAAGGACCTGCACTGATCTCGCGGATCAATAGGAAGTTCGCTGATGGCCGCGGACAGGAATTAAGAAGCGAACCACGGATGGACACGGATACACACGGATAGACAAGACGTAGCATGTTGCTCTACGAGAAGGAAACCGAGGAGATCATCAGCGTAGCAATGGAAGTGCTGAACGAACTCGGGCATGGGTTGCTCGAGAAGCCTTATGAGAATGCGATGGCTTTGGAGTTCCGCCTGAGGGGCATTCCATTCGAACAGCAGCCCAACTACGACGTGCTTTACAAGACTTTCCCGGTCGGCCTTTTCGTCCCGGATATGGTCGTGCGTTCAGTGATCATCGTGGACACCAAGACGATCGACCGTATAACAGACGATGAGGTCGGAAGGATGCTCAACTATCTTCACATCACCGGATTGCGTGTTGGTCTCACCATCAACTTCAAGCGGGCAAAGCTTGAGTTGAAGCGAACCGTACTGTAATGCTGAGAACAGCGGACCAATCCACGATCAGATCCGTGTGTATCCGTGTACATCCGTGGTTCAACAACTGATCTGTGGGAGAAATGCTTGCCATGAAGCTCATTGAGTGTCCACGGGATGCCATGCAAGGCATCGTCCCCTTCATTCCCACGGATCTGAAGGTCGAGTACCTCAACGCGTTGCTGAAGGTCGGCTTCGACACCATCGACATCGGCAGTTTCGTGAGCGCCAAGGCGATCCCCCAACTGGCCGACACCGCGGAGGTACTCGCCCGTATCGATACATCCACCACGCGAAGCAAGTTGCTCGTGATCGTCGCCAACGAACGCGGTGCTGAAGAGGCGGTAAAGCAGGAAAGCGTCACCTACCTCGGCTACCCGTTCAGCATCAGCGAGACCTTTCAACTGCGCAACACCAACACCAACATCGAAGGGTCCTGGGGTCGCATTGCACGCATTGCCGACATCACGCGCGCCGCGAACAAGGAACTGGTGGTGTACATCAGCATGGCATTTGGCAATCCATATGGTGATCCGTGGAACGCCGAGGTAGCCTTGCAATGGGTGGATCGTTTGGTGAAGGACCTCGGCGTGCGCATCATCGCCCTCAGCGATACAGTGGGTGTTGCCCTGCCCGAGGACGTTGCGAGTATGTTCAACGCGTTAGTGCCCGCGTTGCCCGAGGTCGAGTTCGGTGCGCACTTGCACTGCACCCCCGACAACTGGATGACGAAGACGGATGCTGCATGGAATGCCGGATGTCGCCGCTTCGATGGCGCGATCAAAGGGTATGGCGGCTGCCCCATGGCCGAGGACGACCTAGTTGGGAACCTACAGATGGAACTCTTTGTGCACGCCTTAGAGGAGCGCGGTGGGATGACCGGGATCGATTGCGATCAGCTCGCGCATTGCGTGGCGATGGCGGGGAGGGTTTTTCCTGTGTAGGCCACGCTGCAACTCCCTGCGCCGTTGCGGAGTATGTTAGCAGGCCATGCGAGCAGCAAGTAGTCCTTACCGGATCGCGTTGATCGTGTTGGGGCTGTTTGCGCTGGTGTTCGGTCTCGTTTCGTTCCCGAACCACTATCTGTTCCGCACCTACGCTCTCGATCTGGGATTGTACACGCATGTTCTTTGGCACTACTCCCACGGAAGCGTTCACGATTGTTCGTTGTTCCTCGTACGTGCGCAACCGATCCTTGCGGATCATTTCGATCTCTACCTGCCTCTCTTTTCACCTCTCATCTACTTGTTCGGGTCTTGGACTTTGCTGATCGTTCAGTGGGTCGCAGTGCTCGCAGCAGCGTGGGGTGTTAGGCGAGCTCTGATCGAATTGGGGTTATCTCCTTTCGAAGCCTTGCTTGGCATGGTGGTCTTCCTACTGAACTTCGGGTTGTTCGCGGCACTGGCGTTCGACTACCATTCCAATGTCGTAGCGGCGATGATCCTTCCTTGGTTCATCCTTAAACTGCTTCAAGGACGGATGCTCGGATGCATTTCGCTGTTTTTGGCCATGCTGCTCGCAAAGGAGAACATGGGCTTCTGGTTGGGTCCGCTTGCCTTGGTTTTGTCCACAATGGAAATACTCCCGTCGCGAACGCGCAGGGCTTGTCTAGTGCTTGGTCCGTTCGCTTTGCTCTGGGCGGTGTGTGTGATCGTATGGGTCATGCCTTCGCTATCGAATGATGGTGCGTACGCACATTTCGACTATGGGATCCTCGGAAGCGACATAACCCAAGTACCGTCGGGGTTCATCGAGCGACCTGTCGAGATCCTGAAAGCCCTGTTCACGGATCCTCGGAACGTTGCGAACGGCACCGGTATCAAGCTCGAATTCTGGTGGATGATGTTGGCAAGCGGGGGATGGGCGCTTTTGATCAAGCCGAAATGGGGTCTCATGGCTCTGCCGCTCATCGCGCAGAAGATGTGGCACGATGATCCTGGCAAATGGTCGGTTGTGGCCCACTATGGTGTGGAGTTCGCGCCCTTGATCGGCATAGCCGTTCCGCTAGCACTGTCGCGTCTGAAGTCGGTCAGCATACGCCAAGCCCTATCGTGGATCGCAGTGGTGCTCGCGCTGGGCGCTACCGTTCGGTTCATGGATCACACCGTCGCATATCAAGATCGCTCGCGGATAAGGATCTACCAAGCTGAGCACTATTTGAAGCCATATTCAACGGCAGAGATCTACCAAGCGATAGGACTTATCGATGAGAATGCTGCTGTGAGCGCGCAGTCACCAGTCGTGCCGCATCTCGCATTGCGTGATCGGCTCTATCAGTACCCGATCATTAGCGATGCGGATTTCGTGCTGCTACTGCCGTTGGAGAGCTCATATCCTTTGGATACTGCATCATATCGCACACGATTGCAGCAACTCCTTCATGATCCTAGCTGGGTCACCCTAAAGAGGACTGAATCGGTAGTGTTGTTGCAACGGAAAGCTCTTCCTAAGTGAATGGCGCTTATCGCAACGTGGTCGCACTCATGTGCGCTGCAGTTCGAGGACGGTGATCTCCGGCGGCATGCCCACCCTTCCTGGGAAGCCGATGAAGCCGAAGCCCCGGTTCACGTACAATTGCTGATCGCCTTCGGCATAAAGGCCCGCCCAATGCTTGTACACCCATTGCGCGGGGCTGTACGTAACACCAGCGATCTTCACCCCGAATTGTGCGCCATGCGTGTGGCCGCTAAGGGTTAGGTCGATCCCAGTACCCTGTACTTTGTGCTCCCAATGTGTGGGGTCGTGGCTCATGAGCAAGCGGTAAGCGAAGCCTTCGGTACCAGCAATTGTCTTCGCCAGATCGCCGTACTGCTGGAAGCGATGGCCCCAGTTCTGCACGCCCAGCAATGCGATCCGATCACCGTTGCGCTCCAACGGTAAGTGCTCGTCCAGCATCAATCGGAAACCCATCTCGGCGTGGACGGCTTTCAGGCGCACGAGGTTGGCCGCCTTGGCTTGCGGATCGGGCCACGTGGCGTAGTCACTGTAATCATGATTGCCAAGGATGGAGAACTTGCCCATGGGCGCATGGAGTCTCGCGATCTCGGCGATGAACGGCTCGGCCTCTTCCGCGAAGTCGTTCACCAGGTCGCCAGTGAAGAGGATCATGTCCGGTGCCTCGGCGTTGATCAGGTCTACACCATTGCGCACGATCGCGAGATCGCCGCCGTAGCTGCCCAAGTGCATATCGCTGATCTGTATGATCCGCAATCCAGCAAAGCCCGAGGGTAGCTTACTGCTCTTCACAAGCACATGTGCCACATTGAACTTGCGCCTGCCTTTGGTGACACCATAGAGTACCGCTGTGAACGGTACTGCTGCAAGGATCAGCCCCAACTGGCTCAGGAACCGTGCGCGGTCGATGCCCTCGCCCGAGGCATCGACAGGACCCGGAGAGAGTTTCCAAAAGCCCCAGCGGAACAGGTGCAAGATGTCATCGAGCAGGTGGAATACAGCGATGACCACTTTGGGCAAAAAGAAGAGTAGAAAGAGCGCGATGAGCGAGAACACATAACTGTGATCGCGCCGGTTCTCCATGTCGCGTAGCCCCATGATCGTCCACACCAGCAATCCCGTTACCCCTATGGAAATGATCCAGTACAGGAAGCGGATGATGCGCCGCAGCGTAAGGCTGTGATTGGCCAGCGCGGTATTCACACCTTTGTACGCATACAGATCGATGACCAATAGCACCGCGATGAAGATGAACAGGTTGCGTATTGCAGCAGGGGACATGGGGGCGAAGGTATCGGGAGTCCTACTTCAGGGAAGGACGCGTTCTGTAGCTGTTTTACTTCAAACGATATTGCTCATAGGCGGTGTTGCTGCGCAGTCGACTTGGCGAAGAGCATACGGGGCATTGGACAATGAACAAGCACAAGTGGTGCGTGCAATCGACGCTGACCATTTTGTGATCGCAGGTTCTACTGGCAGTTTCGGCGCTGGTGCATCGGACATTTATCTCTTCGTCGTCGATGGCAACGGTGATCTCCAGTGGTCGCGCACAATAGGGCAATTGGGCCTTGATGTTGCTACGGACCTATTGGTTCTTCCAGACGGTGGTTTCATGATCAGCGGTTACACCACCAGTGATGGCGCTGGTGGTTATGATGGTCTGTTGGTTCGCACGACTGCTGATGGTGCGGTACAATGGCAACAGACCTATGGAGGTGCGGATTGGGATTTCCTCTATGATATCCGTGCAATTGGTGCCGACGCGTTCTTGCTAAGTGGGCACACGTACAGTTTCGGTCCTGTGGGCGGTAATGCGTGGCTCATGGAGGTGAACGATTCTGGTGTTGAACTGTGGTCCGATATACCTGTCGTCTCCGCGCCATCCGTTGGTTATGCGGCAACCCCAGCAGCTGATGGGGGAATTGTTCTCGTAGGGGCTGTATCGCTTGGCGATGGGACCGAGGATGTGCTCGTCGTGAAGTATGATGCTTTCAATGTTCAGGAATGGTCGTTTTCCTTTGGCGGGGTTGGCGACGATATTGGGCGAGACATCGTTCAAACCATGGATGGGGGGTACTCGGTCGTCGGCTCAACCAGGAGCTATTCGCAATGGGTTGAGGGCTATCACCTGAAGATCGATCCTATGGGTAGCGAGGAGTGGCAATACAATTGGGGGCAGATCAACGATCAGGAAATGTTCGAGCATTTTCAATTGACATCTGGCGAGTTTGCCTCCATCGGTTATACGCGCACGTCTGGCGGTGGAGGGAAGGATATGTTCTTGTTGAAGAGCGCCGAGGACGGCGGGTTCATATACGGCCGCACCTTCGGCGGTTCGGATGATGACATCGGCTGCGGCATGGCACTTCTTGTGGATGGGTTCATTTGTGTAGGTTCCACATCTAGTTTTGGGGCAGGTGGAACAGATGTCTTCCTAGTGCGCACTGATGTTGAAGGAATGACGCAGTTCGAAACGGTTGAGAACGCATTCGATCCGCTTTCGTTGGGTGACCCGAGCGAATTGTCCTTGCTGCTCCACCCCAACCCCTCGACCGGCACCTTCTCCATCCCTGAACAACGTATAGCAGGCCGCTGGTCGCTCGTGGATGTGAGCGGACGCCTTCGGTCGGAAGGTGCCGTAGCGCCGGGCGCATCCCTGATCGAGGTCGATGTGCCTTCGGGATCCTATGTTCTGCGGATCACGAGCACCGATGGCAACATCACTTCCGCACGAGTGACCATTCTTCGCCCTTGAGGTCGCTCGTGCGGAAGTGATGTTGCCATCGGTGCTCGTGATCCGCAGAACATAGGATCCCGAAGGCACATCGACC
>JBKJPT010000216.1:0-3946 GCA_046595075.1 Flavobacteriales bacterium | reverse complement strand
ATTCGGCCACCACCTCGGCGATATCGAAGCCGTCCTCCACCCGCTGCACCCCGTGGGCCGGCGGCGTTCCTTCTTGTAGGGCTTCCGCAATGGTGGTGGCCGAATACAATATTCTGCGTGGTTGCGTGCATGATCTGGCCGAAACCAATGGACTGATCCTCCGGGGCAAGTCCTTCCATATCCTGAACAGGGTGTTCGATGGGGCCATCGGGCTCGCCGTGAAGTCCTTCGCTGAGGAAAGCGCAGCTGAACTACAGCGCCGCCGAGAGGAGTATCTCGCCTTCGTTGCTCATGATCTGCGCACCCCGCTCAATGCCATCTCCTTAGCCACGGATGTGTTGGAAATGTTGAACCCTGCGAAAGCGGACGGAGGGGATGCGATGCATATGATCATCACACTGCAACGGAACGTGGGCAATCTGAAAGCGATGGTGGAGAAGATCCTGGAGGAGAGCACCCACATGACTTCAGAGAGCGGGGTGAACGTCGTGCGCCGCTCTTTCGACCTTTGGCCAATGGTGGGTTCTTGCATGCATGCGCTCAAACCGTTGGCGATCACCAGCGATACGGTGCTGATCAACAGGGTGCCCATCGAACTGGTCGTGTTCGCGGATGCCGAACTGGTCCGCCGCATTCTACAGAACCTCATCAGCAACGCGATCGCCTATACACGGGGCGGCGAAGTTCGTGTCGGTGCTGAAGCGAGTGCCGATGGCTCGGTGATGTGCTGGGTGTCCGATACGGGTGCAGGTATCCCCGCCGATCAACTGCCCAACGTGTTCGCCAAGGGCGAAGGCGACCCTGCCAAGGAGGCGAGTAGCGGGCTGGGGCTGGCGATCGTCAAGAGCTTCATAGAGGCACACGGCGGTACCGTTGCGGTTGAAAGCGAACTAGGCCAAGGGAGCACAGTACGCTTCACGCTACCGCCGAACGGCACGGCCTGATCCAAGTCCGGAACACCGCGCGACCGGAGGGGTCCGTTGCGGTCAGACTGCGTAGGCCGATCCGCTTGCGAGAGATCCGCGTGACGCGTTCAAACGATCGTTGGTGATGGCCAAGCCCTACATCTCGGTGGCTACGCTCCCACACCTCATGACCTACTTCGACAACACACCGTCGGTCATCACTTTCAGCAATGTGCCTCCATCTATGGGTTTCACCAAGTGCTTATCGAAGCCCGCTTCATCCGCTTTTCGCTTGTCCTCCTCCTGTCCCCAGCCGGAAAGCGCCACGATGACCAGATCCTTCCCATCGGGCAGGGCACGCATGCGCACGCACGCGTCATAGCCGTTCATGCGCGGCATGCCGATATCCATGAAGACGATCTGCGGCTTGAAGAGCGCAGCGCGTTCCACCGCTTCCAATCCATCATGCGCCACTTCCACCGTGTGGCCGCGTTTCTTCAGGATCAATGACATGGTCACGGCCGCATCCTCGTTGTCATCCACTACGAGCACGCGGCGCACATGGGTACTGGGGGCTATTTCCTGTTGCATGGTATTCTTCGTACTGGGGTCCACAAGCTGCTCCAGCAGAGGCAGCCACAAGATGAATTCACTGCCATGGCCAAGGCCCTCGCTGCGGGCTTCAATGCGCCCCGCGTGCATTTCCACCAAGCGCTTCACGATGTTGAGGCCGATGCCCAAGCCACCCCCGACCTTTTTCTCGGCTGAAGACACCTGCGCGAACATGTCGAAGACCAGAGGCAGCGCCTGCGCCTCGATCCCGATGCCATTGTCCTTCACATGGATCGCTACTTCATTGCCTTCGCGTTCCACGCACAGTTCAATGTGCCCACCCCGATCTGTGTATTTAGCGGAGTTGTTCAACAGGTTGGCCACCACTTGGGTAAGCCGCACCACATCGCCGCGCACATCCCAAGGCCCTTCGGGCAGGGTAACGGACAGTTGATGCTCGCGCTGTTTGATCAACGGGTCGCTCGCCTCCATGGCGGTAGCGATCACCCTTTCCAGGTCCACGCGTTCCAGCACCAGATCGATCTTGCCCCGGCTGATGCGGCTCAGGTCCATGAGGTCGTCCACAAGGCGCACCATGTGCTCCACTTGTCGCGCCATCATGGCTTGGGTCTTTCGGCTCATTTCCAGATCGTCGTCGCTCAACTCCAACAGGTGCAATCCGTTCTTGATCGGCGCTAAAGGATTGCGCAGTTCATGCGCCAACGTGGCCAGGAAATGGTCCTTTTGTTCGTCGGCATCGCGCAATGCGGATTCCAACCCCTTGCGCAAGGTGATGTCCGTGATCACTTCGATCCAGCCGGACGGGATGTTCTCACCTTCATACAAGGGCGCATACTTCACATCCAACCAGCGCGTTCCGCGTTTGGGCAATTCAACATGCACTTCGCATTCCACCGGCTCGCCTTTCAGCACTTGCTCCAGGTAGGGCCGTAGTACCGCATGGGCCGCCTCACCCATCACCTTGCGAAGGGACCTGCCTTCCACTTGGCCTTCTGGCAGCCCGATCCAATCCAAGTAACCCTGGCTGGCCCAGAGGTAGCGTTGATCGCGATCCACACGCGCCACGGCCACGGGCATGTGATCGGTGACCATACGCAGTTGGTCGTTCGCCGTCGTGATGTCCTGTTCCAAGCGCTTGCGTTCGGAGATATCCCGCGCCATACTGGATGCGCCGATCACCACGCCCTCGGCCGTGATGATGGGGGAAACGGTCAGGGCCACTTCGATGCATGTTCCATCCTTGCGCTGTCGCACGGTCTCGTAGTGCTCGATACGCTCTCCCATGCGCAAGCGCGCTAGGATCATGGCCTCTTCGCTGTGAAGGTGCTCCGGTATCAGCATCAGCACCGAGCGTCCTACGGTCTCTTCGGCCACGTACCCGAACACCTCGGTGGCGGCCTGGTTCCAACTGGTGATGATCCCGTTGAGGTCTTTGCTGATCACGGCGTCCTGTGTGGATGCCACGATGGCCGCCAAGCGCCGTGCCGCTTCGGCATCCGTTTCTCGCTCAGTGATGTCCGCCATTACACCCACGATACGGTCCGGTGTTCCATGGGTCTGCTGCACCCGAGCGGTTACCTGTAGAATGCGGGGATGCTTCTCCCCGGGGCGATGAATGCGGAACGCATGATCGAATGCGCCTACCTCTGCCACTGCACTGGCCACCTTTTCGCGCAGACCGGGTAGATCATCAGGATGCACCACTTCCTGTTCGAACGCAGCGCCTGTTAGTGGGCCTTGTTCACGCGTGCGACCAAAAATTGCGAACATCCGGTCGTTCTCCCATGATGGTTCATCCTTGCCGATGTGCCACATGAACACGCCCAGTTCCGCCGCTTCTGCCGCAGACATCAACCGGTCCTGACGGTCCTGCACCACCTGCTCAGCCTGTTTAGCTTCGGTGATGTCCGTGTTGGTGGTGAACCAGCGCACCAACTGCCCATCGGTGCCGAGTACGGGGACGGAACGGGTGAGGAACCAACGGAACTCGCCGCTCGCCACACGCATGCGGAAGGTCGCATCCCATGGCTTGCGCGATGAAAGCCCGGAGAGGAACGCATCCACCATGTGCTCCACATCATCAGGGTGCATCCACTTCATCCGCTCTTCACGGCTCAGGTTCGCGAAGTCCACACCCAATACAGGCTCCCAGCGCCTGTTGAACCAGATTGGATTTCCTTCCGCATCCACGATCATGGCCAACTGGTCCATGTTGTCGGCGAGTAGTCGGAAGTTGGCTTCGCTTTCACGCAAGCGATCTTCGGTTTCCCGCAGGTCGGTCACATCGGTATTGGTGCCGAACCACCGCAGGATGGTGCCGTGTTCATCGCGCACCGGGAATGCGCGAGAGAGGAACCAATGGTAGCTACCATCGGCACCCAGAATGGGGAAGGTGTCCTGCCAGTTGATCCCGTTATCGATGTGGTATTTGAACTTCGCCGTAACGCGGTCCCCATGCTCGGGGTGTT
>JBKJPT010000092.1:0-4854 GCA_046595075.1 Flavobacteriales bacterium | reverse complement strand
GATGATCTACGTAGTACGGGTTCTTGATCGCGCTCGTGCTCCATGCACCGGCCAATCCCAGGCTCAGCCAATTGTCCAGCACCACGCCGCCACCGAAACCGATCAAAGCGGCATCGGTTCCCAGCACGTTGGTGAAACGCGGAGTGAAGGAGATGAAGCCACCGCTCACCTGCAGGTCCTCATCGAACAGCGTGCGTGGTTCGGCGCCATCCTGGGCCGAGGCGAACAAGGGCGAAAGTGAAAGGAACAGAATGAGCAGGCGCATGGCGTAGCAATTGGAAAGGCGAAGCTAAACGCGGGGATCCTGCCTCCCTCTCAACATGCGCCACACCACCCTATCGATCGCCAGGCTCAGGTCCTCCTCTTTGGATCCATCCAACTTCAACCAACGGAAGACTTCTTGATCACCGGGGCCCGCAACACCGTTGAAAGGCTCCGTCACAACGGAGATCGAGTTGGGCTCCTTCACGCTGAAGGTGTAGTACACGCTCACCACTTGCATCGGCGATGAATGGAAGGCGCTCTGCTGGAAGAAGTCCGTAGTGTAGAAATGCTCCACATCGCATGCTTCGACGCCGATCTCCTCTTGGATCTCGCGGATCATACAGTCCTTCAGGCCTTCGCCGTATTCCAGACCACCACCGGGGAACTTGGTGATGCGCTGCCCCTTGATGAGTTCATCAGCAACAAGCACGCGGCCGTTCAGCAGCAGGATACCATAGACGCGGATCGTGAAGCGCTGTTCGCTCATGGCTTGATGGCACGCAACATCTCGTTTTTGCCCGGTGGCCCATCGAGCCGTTCCACACGGAAACCGACAGCTTCCATCGTGCGCCGCACATCGCCCTTGGCGCAATAGGTCACCAGAGCACCGCCGGGCCGCAACGCCGCGTACATGCGTTGAAATACTTCGGCCGTCCACATCGCCGGTTGCGTGTTGGGGCCGAAGGCATCGAAGTAGATCACATCGAACTCTGCCGCCGCCGCGTAGTCAAGCACACCCGCGTTCAACTTGCGGAAGCGAAGACCACCCATGGGCTCATGCCAATCTTCGGAAGGCGAAACCATACGCGCGATGAACGGCTCGTGCAAACCCGGCCACGCGAGATCGTTGCAATGCGCCAACGCTTCAAGGAGTTCCTGCCCGAGTGGATGCGGTTCCAGTGCGGTGTAGTTCACGTTAAGCTTGCCTTCGAGGCAGCGCACCCAAGTGAGCAGCAGGTTCAAGCCGGTTCCCAGGCCGATCTCCAGCACATCAATTGGGTCCTTCCCCACCTGTTCCAACCCCGCTTTGATGAACACGTGCGTGCTCTCTTGCACCGCGCCGACCACACTGTGGTAATGCTCATCCAGCTGTGCGCTGCGCAAGGTGAGCGAGCCATCGTCCGTGCGCAACGGTACTAGATCGTGGGGGTGCTTGTGATCCTGCATGTGGGTTGGTGATGAGGAACCGTCGGTGGGGTGAATGGCCCTCGCCTACATTCGCGAACATACCCCGCAGAAACATGTCCGTGTTGCGCGCCGTGCTGCCGATCGTCGTGTTGTTGTGCCTACCCATGCGTTCGCGCGCCCAACAATGGGTGGAACTCCTGATGGACGACACCACCAATATCCATGCGGTGAAGGAAGCCTTCGATGCATATTTTGAAGGACGACCCTATCAGAAAGGCAAGGGCCGGAAACAATTCAACCGTTGGTACTGGTTCATGGAACAACGCACATGGCCCAGCGGCGACAGACCCGATCCAGCGGTGCGCATGCAAGCAGCAGAAGAAGTGCGCGCAATGCAACTGAGCGGCAGCGGCGATCGCGATGATGCCATTTGGCAACCGGTAGGCCCCACTGCATGGAACAGCACCAGCTACAATCCGGGCAATGGCCGCGTGAACGCAGTGGCGGTGCATCCCACCAACCCGGACATCATCTATGTGGGCACACCGGCTTCGGGCCTTTGGCGCAGTAACGATCACGGCAACACATGGCAATCGCTCTTCACCGATCTACCCAGCATGGGCGTGAGCGGGATCGTGATCGATACCAGCGGCACCGGCACCATATACATCGCCACCGGCGACGGCGATGGTGCCGACACGTACAGTTCCGGCATTCTGAAAAGCACCGATGATGGTGCCACATGGATCTCGGGGGGGCTGAACTGGAACATCGCACAAACGCGCACGACACGGGCACTGCGCATGCACCACCAAGATCCTGCAGTGCTGTATTGCGCTACCAGCATCGGCCTCTACCGCACCGGCGATACCGCGACAACCTGGCAACAGGTGCTCAACGGATCCTTCCGCGATGTGGAACTAATGCCAGGCGATACCACCTTGGTCTTCGCGTGCAGTGATCAGCTCTACCGCAGTACCGCCAACGGTACGGCGTTCTCGCCCGTGGGCATCACCGGCCTGCCTCCAGTATCGGAAGTTGGGCGCATGGCCGTGGCGATATCACCCGCACAACCGCTCACCGTGTACGTGTTGTGTAGTCGCGAGGACGACAATGGTTTCCTAGGCCTGTACCGCAGCACCGATGGTGGGTCCACATTCCAACTACGCGCCGATCAACCCAACATGTTCGGCTACGAGGACGATGGCGGCGACAGCGGTGGACAGGCATGGTACGACATGGCGCTGGCCGTGGATCCGCTGAACGAGGACATCGTGTACATCGGCGGCGTGAACGTGTGGAAGAGCAACAACGGCGGTGTCGATTGGGAGATCAAATCGCACTGGGTCTTCCCTTCGGACATCGGTTACACGCACGCCGACATCCATTCGCTGGACTTCTTCGGTACCGAACTCTACTGCGAAAGCGATGGTGGGATACACCATACAGCAGATGGTGCGGAGGAATGGACCGACCGCAGCGCCGGGCTCAGCATTACGCAGTTCTACCGCTTGGGCGGTAGTGAACTGATCCCGCAATTGATCATGGCCGGCGCGCAGGACAACGGCAGCAACCGCTATCAGAACGGACAATGGACGCACGTATTCGGGGCCGATGGCATGGAGGCCGCCGTGGATGTGGAGGACCCCAATGTGCTCTATTGTACATCGCAGAACGGCGGCCTGCGCCGATCGGACAACGGTGGCACTGATTGGATCGGCATTGAACCACCCGATGAGGGTGCGTGGGTGACGCCATTCGTCACTGATCCCACCTTTCCTGGTCGCATCCTTGCAGGCTACACCAGCTTGTGGGCTTCGGACGATCGAGGCCTGGGCTGGTACCAGACCACTTGGTACAATACAGACACCTACGTGCGCTGCATCGGCATAGCACCCAGCGATGGTGCGTACATGTACGTGGCGCGCAACGATCTGGTGGAGCGTAGTTGGGACGGCGGCTTCGTGTGGACCGACATACGACCCGGACTGCCCGGCCTGTCGCCAACATCCATCGCGGTGGATCCCGCCGATCCCTTGCACGTGTGGATCTCCTTCAGCGGCGAAACGGCGGGCGGCAAAGTATTCGAGAGCTTCAACGCAGGTGAGACCTGGATCAATCGCAGTTTGAATTTGCCCAACGTGCCCGTGAACAGCGTGGTAGTGCAACCCAACTCGCCCCACGGCCTATACGCGGGTACCGATCTGGGCGTGTTCTACATGGATGACTACATGCCCTCCTGGATGCCGTACGGTGTTGAATTGCCCAACGTTGTGGTGAGCGAACTGGAGATCAACAATGCAACGGGCAAATTGCGCGCGGCCACATTCGGGCGCGGCATCTGGGAGACCGATCTGTTCATCTCGCCCTTCGCTTCCGTGGAAGAACACGAGCAGGAGGAAGGACCGCGTGTGCTAGCGTTGGACCAACAAGGCGGTTACTTGGTGCAGGCATCTGCTGGCAGCGGCAAGTTGCTGGGTGTGCGTGTGCTGGATCCCTTGGGGCGCGAACTGGAGAACCAACGCGCCGGTGCGGTGAACGAATTCACGCTCGACCTGAGCGATCGTTCAGCAGGAACTTATCTGGTACAGGTGATCGCCGAGAAAGGATCGTGGTGCAAGCGCGTGTTGCGCTGAGCGATCACAACACCTTGATCTCTGTGCGGCGGTTGAGCGCCTTATTGGCGTCGCTGTCGTTCGCCGCAATGGGTTTGGTGTCACCTAAGCCCACGGCCGTCAAGCGATCGGCGCTTATGCCTTGGGTTACGAGGTGATCGCGCACCGCGTTCGCACGCGCTTCGCTCAAGGGTTGGTTCAATTCGGCAGTGCCATCGCTATCGGTGTGGCCGCTGATCTCCAAACGCAGTGATCCGTGGGTTTGCATCATCTCCTTCAACTGGTTCAACTCGGCCAGTGAGGTGGACTGCAGTTCGGAACTACCGGTGCCGAAGAAGAGATTGTTCATGGTGGCCAGGGTCCCGGCCGCCAACGTCCCCATTTGCACGTCCAAGTTCATCTCCATACCGCGCTCTCCAATAGGTACAGTGATGTTCTCGCTGTGGATGAGGTAGCCATTGGCCTTGATGTACATGGCATATCGGCGACCCGCAGGAATGGCCACCATGTACTCCCCCGTCATGGCATCGCTCTTGAAACGTGCTGCGAGCGTAGCATCATCGAGGTCCATGAACTCGATATCGGCCTCCATGCCGCTGAGGAACTGCAACGATATCACCTTGCCTTTGATCAGCACCGATGCGGGCTCCTCCATGATCGGCGGTGCTTCGGGTGTCGCCATCGCCGTTTCTTCACCCATGGGTGCTTCCGGCAGGAATGTGACACGGTAGATATCGTCCTCGCCAAAACCATCGGCGCGGTACGAACTGAAGAAGCCTTCGGTGCCATCGGCCGTGAGCGCGAAGAAGAGATCATCGTCCGGCGAGTTCACGGGCCAGCCCATGTT
>JBKJPT010000079.1:0-2979 GCA_046595075.1 Flavobacteriales bacterium | reverse complement strand
TCGCTACACGCAGCTCTTGCGATCTGGCGCGTACCCACAGATCGAAGAGACCGGAGCCGGAAGTGCTGCCGTTCCTGCGTACGACCCGCACGAACTCCAAGCCTTCCACATCCAATTGCACGCGGGGCCGGATCATGATCACATCCAGCGCCAAGATGCGCTGCCGGTTGTTGATACGCAGGAAACCACCCTCGATCACCGGCGACCAATCCGCTTGGAGCACATGCGTGAAGCCGCGGCCGTTGTTGGTGATGAAGACGAACTCCTGGGTGTCCACTTCACCGGGCAAGGGTGCCGTGCTTGCGCAGCCAGCAAGCACTACAATGAGGATGAAAGCAGCCTTCTTCACCTCTCGAAGGTAGACCGGACCGTGGGGGCTAGGTGGCGAATAGTTCCTTCCTCCCAACGACCGAACATATCGGGCATTTGCGTGGGTCGTGCCCCTTTGCCGGGCAGTGCTCCCTCCCGAAGAAGATGATGCGAAGGTGCAGCGCGTTCCACGTCTCTTCAGGAAAGAGCTTCTTCAGGTCGGCCTCGGTGTGCTCCACGCTTTTACCCGTACTCAATGTCCAGCGCCAAGCAAGGCGGTGGATGTGCGTATCCACCGGGAAGGCTGGAAAACCGAACGCTTGCGACATCACTACACTGGCGGTCTTGTGCCCAACGGAGGGCAGTGCCTCTAGTGCGGCGAACGTGTTGGGTACCTTCCCTCCATGTTCATCAAGGATGATCCGCGACAGGCCGTGGATGCCTTTGCTCTTCATCGGCGACAACCCGCACGGGCGAATGATGTCCTCGATCTCCTTCACATCCAGCTTCACCATCTGGTGCGGCGTGCGCGCCTTGGCGAAGAGCAAGGGCGTGATCTCGTTCACCTTCTTGTCCGTGCATTGCGCGCTGAGCACCACCGCGACGAGCAAGGTGTAGGGATCCTCGTGGTCGAGGGGAATGGTCGTGCGCGGGTAGAACTCGGCGAGGGTGCGCGATACGAAGGCGGATTTCTCGGGGCGGGTCATTGGTTCGTACCGATACGTTCCCATTGAATCCGGTCAATGGTGGTTGTGTCTATTTCACTAGTAGAAATGAACCACTTGTTCAATACCTCGACATCAAAGGTCTTCTGTTCGGGTAGATCGCTATCATAGGCCCCGCAACCGTATTCTCGTTGCACGATCCTTCGCGTCGGATCTTCTCTGTTGATGTAGTAGGTCGTTCGTTCAAACCACCCGCACATTGACCCTGCGAATGCCATTGCGCCCAGAAGAACGAAGAATATCGCGGGGATAACCGTGGCGGCCAGGATCTTTCCCGTGATCTTCCAAGCATCATCTGCTTTTCGAATTCTTAAAAGAAACAGCAAGCAGATGCACACCGTCAGGCCTACACAGCGCCAAAGCTGGAACTGTATTTCAATTGAGCCATCTCTGAATTCAAAAGGTCCAACTGCGAGGAGCACCGATAGGACAACGATTAAAGCGATTACCGTCCAAACGGACCAAATGAATGCGCGGCTACGGGTGGTCACCACGTAAACGTATGCGGCGAGGAACCCCTCACGAACGTATGCGACCGCGTCGGCAACTTCTCGCCCTCCACATGCACCAGGTTCTGCTGCTCGGCGAAGACTTCCTGTAGCAGCGTACACGAGACGATCAGATCCTTCGGCGTGTAAACATCTTGCACCTGCAAGTAGATGTAGAGCGTTTCGCCGTCCAGTTCCTTGCCGACCCACTTCCAACTCATCTGCTTGTCCTCTTGGAACAACACGAGGTGCTCCATGCAATAGCGGTTCAGCAGGCTATCGGCTTTCGGGTTCTCCTTGTCCGACCCGAGCTTCAGCGGTGCCACACTTTCCAGCGCGCGCTCGATGTCGTGGGCCGTTATTCGCCAGGTGAGGTCGAGGGTCTTGGTCTCCGGCTTGTGACGGATCGTAAGGATCGACACGAAGAAATCGTGCGGAGCGGCGTTGGTCGAAAGAACAAGTGCGAGCAGCAAGAACTTCATGCGAAGACAAAGATCACCAATGCCCCATGATCAAATGCGATAGGCATCAACGCAGCACAGTGATGGAGCCGCTGATCTCCTTGTCGATGACCGCACCGCACTCCGCTCGATAGGCGACGGTGTAGAAGTACGTGCCATCGGCCGCATCCTGCGCGTTCCACGAACGTTGCGAGCCCCCGTCGGTATCGTACAATAGTTGCCCCCAGCGGTTGTAGATGGTCAGCTTGTACGCATCGAACAAGGTGGTGACGTCCATCTCGGGATCTGCGGGCAGATAGGGGCGCCACACATCGTTCTTACCATCGCCGTTGGGTGATATCACATTCGGCAGTTTGAGCGAGCTCAGGTCGACGGTGGGTACCGACGTCGGGGCAATTACAATGGACGCTTCATCCGTGCAACCGTCCTGTGTATCCGTAACGAGAACAGTGTAGGTGCCCGGCTGATCAACCTGGGGCGAAATGCTGGTGCTGTACGCCGGGTTGGTGCCGCCAGCAGTCACGGCGGTCCATGAGTACTGCACAGGCTGTTCGGGAATTACCTGTACACCTTCAATGTTGATCGACGTGCGCGAGCAGGAGAGGCTGTCCTGGTCTTGCGGGATCAGCACTTCCAAAACGTGGTCCGGTATGGTAACCAACTCAGTGGTCTGGCAACCGGCGGCATCGATCGCCCAGAAACCATAATCTCCGGGTCCGAGGCCGGTCGCGGAACCATTGGGAAGGACTGATCCCGCTAGCGAGAAGGTGACCGGTGTGGTCCCACCGGATACGTAAGTAGCCTGGAATGTTCCACCGGTTCCGTTGCATGCCGTAGTGGCATCCACTGTATAGACCAACGGCGCAACGATGGGCACTTCGAAGGTGGTCTCGATCACGATGTTGCCGCACAGGTCTTCCACGTTCCCCGAAGCGGACGTGATGGTGAGCGTGTATATGCCGCCTTCAGAAGGAGCGTTGCTCAGCACGATGGTGT
>JBKJPT010000042.1:0-9793 GCA_046595075.1 Flavobacteriales bacterium | reverse complement strand
TGCTCCTGCGTGTAGAAGCCACCGTAGCGGGTGCTGTCGTATTCGCGCCGACTGTAAGGTCCAACCTGACTTCCGGTTCGCCACGCGCCCACCTCCGTGAGCTTCGGGTACTTCTTCATCTCGATCCGCCAACCTTGATCATCGGCAAGGTGCCAGTGGAAACGATTCATCTTGTATCGGGCGAGCAGGTCGATGTACTTCCTCACGAACTCCACATTGAAGAAATGACGCGATACATCGAGGTGCATACCCCGCCAGCTGAGGCGAGGGTGATCTAGGATGTTCATACAGGGAACGGCCGTCTCGCTGCCTTTGGGTGGAAGCAGTTGGATCAGGGTCTGAATTCCGTGGAAGATGCCCGCACGGTCCGGTGCGCTCAGGTGGATGCGTTCCGGAGTGATGCGCAAGTTGTAGCCTTCGGCGGGCAGTTCACTGTCGCTGGAAATTACCAGGCTGATCACCGGTCCTTCTAACGTTCGTTGCGGCAAGAGCATCGGTGGCTCGGGGAGGAGCGTGGACAGCACATCCCGCAAGTAGGCGCCTTCAGGCTTCAGTTCCTTGCCGTCGATGATGATGCTCACGGCACTGGTAATAGGGAAGTAGCCTGTGGCCATGGTGATCGCCGCCGGACGAGGGATGAGAGTGGGCTCCGGGTTGGTTTGGGCCGAAGCGCATGAGGCGAAGAGAAGGAGGGCAGTAAGTAGGCGCATGGGTGGCAAAGGTGGGACTAGTCCAAACGCAGTTGATTGAACCGGCGTTTTTATCCGCAACCGTAGCCCTTCATCGATAATATGAGCATTCAGAAGCATCGGAGACAAGCTAAGCCAGGGCGCGTGGTGTGCGCATCTTCTTTGCAACTTCGCCATCCCTAAAGGGGCTAGTAATGTTGGCGATCGCGCTTTGTTCGCAATGACGAGGTCGTGCGTTCGACTCCCATCAGCTCCAGTAAGGAACACGTGCAGTTGCCATGAGCATTACCACCACCACCGTCGTTGATGTGCGCACGTCGCAGGAATTCGCCGAAGGCCACGTTCCTGGCTCCATCAACATTCCACTGGACCAGTTGCCGCGGCGTGTGGAGGAATTCCGCACGATGGCCAAACCTTTGATACTTTGCTGCCGCAGTGGCGTGCGCAGCGAGAACGCCCTGCGCTACCTGCAGCAACAAGGCATAACCGAACTCAGCAATGGTGGCTCCTGGCAAGAGGTGCTGCGCAACAACCAACTCTGATGCGAGCCTTTATCCAAACGCTTTCCTTCGTTGCGTGCATCGCTATGGTGCAGTGCGGCCGCGCGCAAACGCCCAAGAACTCAACCGAGCTTGCCCCCGAAGCGTTCAAGAATGCCATTGCCCAAGGCAAGGCGGGGCTGGTGGATGTGCGCACTCCGGCCGAGTACGCAGCTGGTCATCTGCAAGGCAGCATCAACGTCGACTGGACGGCCGATGACTACCAAGCCAACTTCGCGAAGCTGGACAAAGCCATGCCCTTACTGCTGTATTGCCACAGCGGAGGCCGCAGTGAGCAAGCGCTGGAATACCTGATCGAGAAGGGCTATCGCGTGCAACACCTCGTGGGTGGCTATGCGGCATGGAAGAAGGCTGGATATCCATCAGAGCAGTAAGGTCCATCGCCGAACGAAGAAGCCCCTTCGCCTTTCAGCAGAGGGGCCTCCTTTGATCCGTTGATCGGCTACTCGTCGTCGTTGCCCAAATTGATACCAACGGTGAGGCCGTATGTCAGGTACTTGGAGCCGATCTCGCTTACCAGCGGGTTGTCGCTGAACACGCGGGTCAGGCCAAAGCTCACGCTGGGTTCAACGCTTACTAGACCCATGTCGAATCCAAGTGCGGCATCGATGTTCATGGAGCCGCGCCTGAAGTCACCTTTATTGTAATCGATGTCGTCATTGCGGTTGTCCACGCTCAGCAGCACATCGTAGGTGGGGCCCATGGCGAAACGGAGGTCGAACTGGTAAGTATCGATGATACGGTATCCGATCATGGCCTTCAGCTTCAGGTTGGTACGCACCAGGTCGTCTTCGTACAGCAACGTATCGCTTGCGAAGGTTTGAATGGCTGTGGCGCTGCGGCCGAAGAAACCGCCGGGTTGCACGTACAGGCGATCACCGAAGCGGAGGTCGGCACCCAGTTGCCAGCCAATGTTGGCCTTGTATTCAACGCCGGCTTCAGGACTGGTGAGTTGTTGGAAATTGACACCCACCTGCGGGTTCATTTGGAACTGGGCCGAGGCACCAGCAGTGGCGAGCGCAAAGGAGAGGGCGAGCAGTTGCTTGTTCATGATCTTGTTCTCTTGGTTGCTGCACCAATTTGCGAACGGCGTGCCATACGACCAAGCACACAGCCGCGTGGCTGAAGCCCAAGCATTTGCACCGATCGCATGGGCGCCTAACTTGCCCCGACCTAAGCCCACCAAGCCCTTTGCTCCCATGAAACAACTGTACACTGCGCTCGCCCTCCTCACGTCCAGCACCTTGCTCGCGCAAGACTGTAGCACCGGCCGCTACGTCGCCGCAAACCTTTTCCCCAACGTTACCGTGACCAGCGCTGTGGTCTACGGCAGCAACACGGGTGTTTCCGGGGGAACGCAAACGCTTCGCATGGACGTGTACCAGCCCACGGGCGATCTCATGCAGGATCGACCAGTTGTGATCGTGGCCTTCGGCGGATCATTCATCTCGGGATCCCGCACCGATGCTGGCGTGGTGAGCGTGTGCCAGGACCTTGCGAAACGGGGATATGTGGCCGTTGCACCCGATTATCGCGTGGGTTTCTTCTTTCCGAACGAAGCCACGACCACCCGTGCTGTGATGCGTGGGGCGCATGATATGAAGGCCGTGGTGCGCTACCTACGCAAGTCGGTTGCCGAACTCGGTAACCCATACAACATTGACCCGGAGAGGATCATAACCGGGGGCATTTCTGCTGGTGCGATCAGCGCTATACACGCCACCTATCTCAATGAAGAAGACGAGATACCACCGGTGCTGGTGCCCGAGATGCCCGCGCTCGGCGGGGTTGAAGGCAACAGCGGAAGTTCGAGCTATTCCAGCGTGCCCTTCGCCTGTTATAGTTTCAGCGGTGCAATTGGCGATACACTTTGGATGCTGCCCGGCGATGTGCCACTGGCCAGCATTCACGAAGTGGGCGATGGTGTAGTACCATATTACACGCAGGAAGTTGCAGTGGTAGGTGTGCCCACCGGCTTGATCGCGTCGGGTAGCCACGACATCCATATCCGTGCGAACGATGTGGGCATGGTGAATTGCTTCCGCAGTTATCCAGGCAGCGGGCACGTGGGTTACCTCAGCACCGATTTCGCCACGGCCATGAACTGGACCGCGCAGTTCCTCGGTCAACTATCCTGCGGTACAACTGTCACGTGCGGCGATGTGACCGCAGGCATGGTCGCTTCCACGAGCAACGCATTCTCGATCACACCCAACCCGACCACCGGCGATGTTCGCTTGCAACTGCCCGAAGCCGCGCAAGTGGAGCTCTTCGATGCCAGCGGCCGGTCTGTGATGCTCGATCGTTTCGGCGCTGGCACAGCTCGGATGGATCTCGGCGCACTTCCGGCAGGGATCTACGTGGCGCACGTAACCGGGACCATCGTTGGGACCTTCCGGATCGTAAGAGCCGACTAGCCGTTGAACTCAGCGAATGAAGCGGAGCACGATGTGCTGCGCATCGCCGAGTACAACGACGTAGATGCCACTTGAGGCAGCGAAGGGGATCGTGATCCGTTCGCCGCTCACCGATGTGCTCATCATCGTACGGCCGGTCGCATCCATGATCCGCAAGGGTAGGTTGGTGATGTTCTGCCGCGCCGCGATCGTCAACTCATCGTTCGCGTACCAAGCGCGCAACTGATCGTTGCCAGCTTCCTCCACCGAAGCCAAGGGCCCCCAGATACTGTAGACCCATTGCGGATCATCGATGTACGGGTTGCGATTGCCTTGAAGAACGAAGGAGCTGTCGTTACGGGCGATCTCCTTGGCGCTCACCGGATCCTGCGTGTGCCAGGCCACCAACAAGCTTTCCGTCCACGAAAAGAACTGGCCACTAGAAAGGATGGGCGCTGCCCAACCCATGCTCTCGTTCATGTAGCGTGTAAGCATGTAGAAATAGCCGCGCGCTAGATCACCCTTGTACTCATCGATCGGTTCGAAGACCGTTCCGGAGCACCCCGGCCATGTGCATGGCCCGACCTTGCTACCGTTGTCGCTGGTCCAAGTAGGAGAGGAGACGGTGCCGTACGGCCAACTCGCACGCTTTTGATTCACCCAGCCATCGGTAGGGTAGATGTGAAAGAGATCGGAGTTCATGGGTGGTAGATCGTTGAACCAGCTCACTGGGAAGGTATGCTCCCGGTTGAAGCAATCTCCCTCGCTGTTGTAAGTGCCGCATTGGTCGCTCACGAACTGGTAGCTGTAAGTAGGAGTGCCGCCGGGCAAGTCGCTATAGATGTCCCAAACGGTATTGTTCGGCTTGCGATCCGTGCGATAGAATGCACTCCACAAATTGGTGTATTGGATCACCATATGCGGACTGATGATACCATAGAGTGCAACACGCAAAGGCTCGCCAGTTAGGCCCGCAGCGGGATCGTAATAGCCGGGTGGCGGTTGGGCATGGACGAAGGCTGGAAAGAGGAAGAGCAGAAGTTGGCGGCCGCGCATTTGTTTCGTCGTAATGCAGGATGGTAGGCGAAGTTAGGCGTCGCTTATGGTGGTCACGGATAATGGGTGCTTCCAACTGGAACTCTCTGAACAAGGCGCGAAATACGAACGGCCCCTTCCGGAGCCGCTCGCCAATGGACAAAATTCGTTCACTCCGATGCCGGCGGTAGTTCCTTCGTTTCGCTGCTAGGACCGCTCTCGCCCTTGCCGATCTTCTTCTTGCCCTTGCTCACTTTGATCGCCACATCGGTCTTCTCCTTGTTCAGGCCGATGGAGATCTTGTCGCCTTCCTCGATGCCTTGGTTGATGATCTCCTCGGCCATGGGATCCTCGATGAACTTTTGGATCGCACGCTTCAGCGGACGCGCGCCGAACTTCTCATCGTAGCCTTTCTCACTGAGGAAATCCTTGGCATCGTCGGTGAGCTTCAGGTCGTAGCCCAGGTCGGCCACGCGTTTGTACAGGTAGCCCAGTTCAATATCGATGATCTTGTGGATGTGCTCGCGCGTGAGGCTGTTGAAGATGATGATGTCGTCGATACGGTTGAGGAACTCCGGGGCGAAGGCTTTCTTCAGTGCTTTCTCGATCACGCCGCGGTTGCTGTCGTCCTGTCCTTCGGCCTTGGCCGTGGTACCAAAGCCCACGCCCTTGCCGAAGTCGCTCAGATCGCGTGCGCCGATGTTCGACGTCATGATGATGATGGCGTTCTTGAAATCGATGTGACGGCCGAGGCTGTCGGTCATCTTGCCATCATCGAGGGCTTGCAACAAGAGGTTGAAGACATCGGGGTGCGCCTTCTCGATCTCGTCCAGCAGGATGATGGAGTAGGGGCGACGGCGCACTTTCTCGGTGAGCTGTCCGCCTTCTTCGTAACCCACGTAGCCCGGAGGTGCGCCGATCAGACGGCTCACGGAGAACTTCTCCATGTACTCGCTCATATCAATGCGGATCAGTGCATCCTCCGTGTCGAACATGTATCGTGCGAGTTCCTTCGCCAACTGCGTTTTGCCAACGCCCGTGGGACCGAGGAAGATGAACGATCCGATGGGTCGGTTGGGGTCCTTCAGACCCGCGCGGTTGCGCTGGATGGCCTTCACCACTTTCACCACCGCATCGTCCTGGCCGATCACCTTGCCCTGCATTTCCTCCTTCATGCGACGCAGTTTGCCGCTTTCCTTCTCGGCGATCCGCGTTACCGGGATCCCGCTCATCATGGCCACCACTTCGGCCACGTTATCATCGGTCACTGTTGTGCGATTGCTCTTGCTCTCTTCTTCCCACTGCTTCTTGGCGCGATCCAGTTCCTCTAGGAGTTGGCGCTCGCGGTCACGCAGTTTTGCGGCCTCCTCGTAGCGCTGGCTGCGCACCACTTTGTTCTTCTCGTCCTTGATCTCCTCGATCTTCCCTTCAACGTCCAGGATGCTCTTTGGCACCACTATGTTGCTGATGTGAACACGGCTCCCGGCCTCATCAAGAGCGTCGATGGCCTTGTCCGGCAGGTGACGGTCTGTGATGTATCTGTTGGTGAGCTTCACGCAAGCATCGATCGCTTCAGGCGTGTAATTCACGTTATGGTGATCCTCGTACTTCTCCTTGATGTTGTGCAGGATCTGGATCGTTTCATCCACCGTGGTGGGTTCCACGAGCACCTTCTGGAAACGGCGTTCGAGCGCACCGTCCTTTTCGATGTACTGGCGGTATTCGTCCAACGTAGTGGCGCCTATGCATTGGATCTCGCCACGTGCGAGCGCGGGCTTGAACATATTGCTCGCGTCCAGTGATCCGCTCGCACCGCCCGCGCCCACGATCGTATGGATCTCGTCAATGAAGAGGATCACGTCCGGCGAGTTCTCCAGTTCGTTCATCACCGCCTTCATGCGCTCTTCGAACTGGCCGCGGTACTTGGTGCCGGCCACCAGGCTGGCGATGTCCAGGGCAACGATGCGTTTGCCAAAAAGCACGCGGCTCACCTTGCGTTGTATGATGCGCAGGGCCAAGCCTTCGGCGATGGCGCTCTTTCCTACGCCGGGTTCACCAATGAGTACGGGGTTGTTCTTCTTGCGACGGCTCAGGATCTGGCTCACGCGTTCGATCTCCTTCTCGCGGCCCACAATGGGATCCAGCTTTCCCTCCTCGGCCATTTTTGTGAGGTCGCGCCCGAAGTTGTCAAGCACCGGCGTCTTGCTCTTGCTGTCGCCCTGCTTGCGTTGCGCACCGCTTCCGCCACCTTGGAAACTACCGCTTTCCTCATCGTCGTCATCGGCGCTCTGAGGTCCTTGGGCCTTGGGCTTGGTCTTGGCCTTCAGTGTATCTGGAGCAGCACCATGCCCATCAGCGAGTATGGTGTCCACTTCCTGTTTCACGGTCTCGTAGTCCACATGGAATTTGCGCAGCGTTCGCGTGGCCAAGTTGTCCTCGTCCTTCAGCATGCTCAACAGCAAGTGTTCGGTGTCAATGCTCGGGCTTTTGAAGAGCTTGGCTTCGAGGAAGGTGATCTTCAGCATCTTCTCGGCCTGCTTCACCAGGTTGATCTTCTCCTTGTCGCTGGGGCGTTGTGCGCTGGCGGGCTCCATGCCGCCTTCCACCGTACGGCGCAACTCATCCAGATCCACATCCAGTCGTTGAAGGATCTTCACGGCCGTGCCTTCTCCTTCGCGGATCAGGCCAAGTAAGATGTGTTCGATACCAATGAAGTTGTGTCCGAGGCGAAGTGCTTCTTCACGACTGAAGGTGATCACATCGCGAACACGAGGGGTGAATTTGGCGTCCATGTATGGGTCCAAAGGTGAGCGGTCTAGGTTGAACTTCGGCGTTGGCAGCCCTGCCAAGTTAGGCGCCTTGTGGTCGGGGGCAAGCTATCGATCGCAGTATCGGCGCTTCTGGAACGGGCAAATCCATTTTTCCACACCAGTGTGTGCGGTTGTGGATATTTCCAAGAATGGTCGATCATGTGATCGGGGTACTTTCGGGCTCCCTTTTTCGGGAGCCTGTTCCACAAGGAACAGGCCAGTGACAGCACCCTACAGAAATGGCAGAAGGAGAGAAGATCATTCCGATCAACATCGAGAACGAAATGCGCACGGCCTACATCGATTATTCGATGTCGGTGATCGTAAGCCGGGCATTGCCCGACGTGCGCGATGGACTGAAACCCGTGCACCGTCGTGTGCTTTATGGTATGCAGGACCTAGGCGTGCTGAGCAACCGGCCCTTCAAGAAGAGCGCACGTATCGTGGGGGAGGTGCTGGGCAAGTACCACCCGCACGGCGATAGCAGTGTTTACGACGCCATGGTGCGCATGGCGCAGGAGTGGAGCTTGCGGTATCCGCTGGTGGATGGGCAAGGCAACTTCGGCAGCATCGATGGTGACAGTCCGGCAGCGATGCGTTACACCGAGGCCCGCCTGAAGAAGATCGCCGAAGAGGTGCTCGCTGATCTGGACAAGGAAACGGTGGACATGCGGCCCAATTTCGACGATACGTTGGAAGAACCCAGCGTGATGCCGACCAGGGTGCCGAACCTGCTTGTGAACGGCGCATCGGGCATTGCCGTGGGCATGGCCACCAACATGGCGCCCCATAATTTGACCGAGGTGTGCGAGGGTATCGCGGCATACATCGAGGACAAGAGCATCACTACCGAAGGGCTGATGCAGTTCATCAAGGGTCCCGACTTCCCCACTGGCGGTGTGATCTACGGCACCGATGGGATCCGTGAAGCATACGAGACCGGTCGTGGCAAGATCGTGCTGCGCGCCAAGTGCCACATCGAAGAGGATCCGAAGACCAGCCGCGAAACCATCATCTGTACCGAGATCCCTTTCCAGACCAACAAGGCCGTGCAGCTCTACAAGGGAGTGGCCGATCTGGTGAACGAGAAGCGGATCGACGGGCTGAGCGACGTGAACGACTACAGCGATCGCACGGGAATTCGCCTGGCATATGAAGTCAAACGCGAAGCCATGGGCACCGTGGTACTGAACCAGTTGTACAAGTTCAGCGCGTTGCAGACCAGCTTCAGCATCAACAACATCGCGCTGGTGGGTGGGCGCCCCATGTTGTTGGGCTTGAAGGCCATGATCCAGCACTTCGTTGAGCATCGCATGGACGTGGTGATCCGTCGCACCAAGTTCGATCTGCGCAAGGCAGAAGAGCGTGCGCACATCCTGGAAGGGCTCCTGATCGCACTGGACCATCTCGATGCGGTGATCGCATTGATCCGCGGAAGTCAAACTCCTGACGAAGCGCGCGAGGGTTTGATGTCGCAGTTCGGCCTGAGCGAGCTGCAAGCGCGAGCGATCCTGGACATGCGTCTCCAGCGCCTCACGGGCCTGGAGCGGGACAAGATCCGCGATGAACACGCCGAATTGATGAAGCTCATCGCCTACTTGCAGTCGGTGCTTGCTGACGAAGGGTTGCGCATGCAGATCATCAAGGACGAAACCTTGGAGATCAAGGAGAAATACGGCGACAAGCGGCGTACGCAGATCGTGGCTGCCAGCGGCGACATGCGCATGGAGGACCTCATCGCCGACGATGCAGTGGTGGTCACCATCAGTCACCTGGGCTACATCAAGCGCACGTCATTGCACGAGTTCCGCACACAAAGTCGGGGGGGACAAGGCTCACGTGGATCCACCACGCGCGACGAGGATTTCCTCGAACATCTCTTCGTGGCCACCAACCACAACTACCTGTTGATCTTCACACAAAAGGGCCGTTGCTACTGGATGCGGGTCTATGACATCCCTGAAGGCAACCGCCAGAGCAAGGGCAGGGCGATCATCAACCTTGTCCAGCTGGAAGGTGATGATAAAGTGGTGGCCTACTTGAACGTCACCGACTTGACCAGTGAGGAATACCTCAACAACCACTTCGTGGTGCTGTGCACCAAACAAGGCGTGATCAAGAAGACCACCCTGGAAGCATACAGCCGCCCACGCGCCAATGGCATCATTGCCGTGGGCATCCGCGAAGGGGATGAACTGCTCGAGGCCAGGCTCACCAACGGCAACAGCCACATCATCCTGGCTAGTCGTGACGGTCGTGCGGTACACTTCGAAGAAGGTGATGTGCGCCCCATGGGCCGCAAT
>JBKJPT010000278.1:0-25079 GCA_046595075.1 Flavobacteriales bacterium | reverse complement strand
TACGTCACCTACACGCCGAACACACCACCGCTCGACAGCAGCACGTACATCGATCAGGCCTTTACGATGTTCGATCAGTACCTCAACTACAACTATTCCTACACCGTGCTGGACAGCCTGGTGCAAACCCTGCGCGCGGGTGCCGATGGTAGGCTCACGCAAGTGGACTTCCTGCTGCATGATAGCCTGCCCAACAACTTCCGCCTGCGCGTGTACAACGGGGTAGGTGTGCTGCTGCACGAAAGCACGCTCACTACTTCCGCCATCGCGGACACCTCCTGGCTCTCCTTCCCCGTAGCGGACTTCGTGCCCATCGGCAACGATGCGGTGTATACGCTGGAACTCGTGGCGGATCATGCCTTCAAGCAGGTCACCAGCTTCGGAGCCAACTGGGCCTACTACGACTACTCGCGCGGCAGCAGCAACATTGACGCGTACCGCGATGCCGCCTTCCGCACATGGGTGCATGCACTGCCGCCGTGCCAGAGCACCATCCGCTACTACGAGCTCTACCAGGTGCCGCCGCATTACATGCTCAACCTCGCCGATGCCTATTGCGCGAGCGAGGTGGATACCGTGTGGCTCATCGGCGACAATGACTTCTCGCCAGATGCCGACATCTGGATCGAAGGCACGAACACCAGCGGCTTCGTGCCTGCCGCACTTGGTGAAGGCGCGCACACGGTGCAGTACATCAACACGGCGTTCGGTTGCACGGACACCACCGCCTCCGTCATCGCGATCACCTCACCCGCCCTCAGCATCCCCGCGCTCAATGAGCCGCTGTGCCTGGATGCAGCGCCCTTCGTATTGCTGGGCGATCCGTTCGGCGGTTACATCACCGTGGACGGCGTACGCGACAGCCTGCTGAACGCCGCTGCGCTCGGCCTCGGGTCGCACATGGCGCAGTACTATTATGATGAGGTGCTGGACACCGTCTCCTTCGTCGACCAGGCCTCGGGCCTCGGTAGCTACCTCTCCGGTGCGCAGGACATGGTACCCGCAGGCACCGCGCTCTGGCAGTCGTTCACACCGGCGTTCAGCGGACGACTGGAGCAACTCATCATCTCGCTCTATGGCAACGAGGGTCCCTTCAGCTACGCGGTGCAATTGCTGCACGGCACCGGGCCCGGTGGAGAACTCATCGGCATAGATACCATCACCGTTGACGGCTCGTACCCGGACATGCTCGGCAGCATCCACCCCGAGGTGTTCCGCGATTCGGTGTACACCATCCACATGGTGCGCATCGCCGATACGCTCAGCACCGCGGACATGGTCTACTACTTCACGGACGATTCCCTCTACGCGCGCGGTACCGGGCAACTCGGCACCACCGCCGATATCGACCTCTACTTCTTTGAAACCGTGAGCCACATATACACCTGCGCCGATTCCATCGCTGTTCCCTTCACTGTGGAGGTATGCACGGGCGTGCAAGAACTCGCCGATGGCGATGTGGTGCTTGGGCCGAATCCATTTACCGATGTGCTTACGCTACGTGCGGACAACGACCTGCGCTACGTGCTTTACAACGCGGTAGGTGCCGAGCTGCTCTCGGGCACAGCGCTCGGTGGTGCATTCATCACCATGCCCACTGCGCAATTGGCGTCTGGCCTGTACACCGTGCGCTGCGCGGCGCTGGATGGATCCAGTGGGCGCGCATTCCCGGTGGTGAAAGTGCAGTGACTGTCCTTCGAGAAACAGGAGGGCTCTTGAACTGCGCATGACCACCGGGTGCGGGTCTAGCTCCTCGATGCCGCCCTTCGATGCGATCCGCACCTGCGCCGCCGCCATGCTTCGGCGGACCATGCCACGAGTTGTCGGTTTACATGCGGCTCATTTCCCCCGCACCAACGCGCGCAAACAAACCAAATGCGCGCACAGCACCAGCGGCACCACGATACCCGCGAGCCACACGTAGGGGAAATGCAGCACGGCCACGTTGGGTTGATCGAAGGCCTGCGTTTGAAGATCAAAGGGCGCGGCGAGGATCGCGTTGATCACGATGTTCGCGAGCAGACCGAGACACGCCATGTTCCAAGCGACCAAGGCCCAACGAGGTAGAACGCGGCGCTTGTAACCCAACCAGTACATCAGCGGTGCTGTGAGGCCCGAGAGCACATCGAAGTTGCGGCCCGCGAAGGTCATCAGCTCCGGAACTGCGCGGTGGACGAAGAGGCCATAGAGCACCAGTTCCACCGGCACGCGCACCACGTGCAGGAGCGTGAGCACCGCCGGGTCGGCGCTGTCGATGAAACGTATTCCGGCTTTGGTGGCGAACAGTGTGATGATGGCCAGCAGCGGCAACCCGATCACCATGGCAAAGCGTGGCGGCATGCCGTGCGTGTGCAAATAGAAACCACTGACGCCGAGCGCAGCGAGCACCGCCGCCCATGCGCCGAGCACCAACGCCAACTTGCGCGACCACTGGGTTGCCTTCAGAATGAAGAGCACCGTGATGAGCGTGATGAGCGCGAAGCCAAGGCCGAGTGAGAAGGGAAGGTGGTCCATGTGGTGGGTATTGATCGTGCAAAGCACGCACCGCGACACGTCATACACACTAGCCCAAAGGCAAGAACGTTCGCGCTGCGCACTACCTGTTCTGATCCTCTAGACCAGCTCATCGATCGGCAGGATCTGCTTTTCCGGTGAACGGTTTTCGCGGGCGTGAGAGCAAGGGGCGGACCCCCCTGCGGCCGAGAAAGGACGACGGATGCATTCGCATTCATCTGCGTCATCTGCGCCATCTGCGGATGCATTCCCTCATCAGCCCTCCAAGCATTACCCTCTCCACGGCTTTCCCATTGGGGCCAACCGGGTACTTTCAGCGCCCCTAACCCCTACAGATGAAGTACACCCTTACCCTCGTTGCACTCATTCCCGCCTTTGCCCAGGCCCAATCGCTGGTGAGCACCAGCCCGCAGAACCGCACGGCCTTGCTGGAGGATTTCACCGGTATCCATTGCGGCTACTGCCCCGAGGGCCACGTGATCATGGCCGATCTCGCGGCTGTACACGGCGACCAGCTTGTGAACGTGGGTATCCACGCAGGCGGCTACGCTGTGCCAAGTGGTAGCGAGCCCGATTTCCGCACCCCCGATGGCGACGCGCTCGACGCATTCTTCCCCATCACCGGCTATCCCAATGGCGTCATCAACCGCCGCAACTACAACGCGCTACTGGCCATGGGTCGTGGCGCGTGGGAAGGAGCGGTGAACGCTGCGCTCGCATTGCCCAGCCCGGTGAACGTGGGCGTGGAGAGCAGCTTCGACGGCACCACCCTTACGGTGCACGTAGTGGCCTACTATACCGCCAATAGCCCGGTGGGCAACGACTACTTCAGCGTGTTCGTGAAGGAGGACCACTTGGATGGTCCGCAAACCGATTACGCCAACGGCAACCACACCAACTACGACCACTTACACGTACTGCGCGACTACATCACCGACACCTGGGGTGAGGATGTGGGAAGCAACCCGGTAGCGGGCGAGACGGTGGAGCGCACCTATACATACACGGTGCCCAGCACATGGAACATGGCCAACTGCCAGGTGGTGGCCTTCGTGAGCGAATACCAGAGCGAGGTGTACCAAGCGCGTGAGGTTGCGGCCGAGGGCGGCAGCACGCTCGTGATCGGGCAGCTCAACAGCGATGTGCTGGACTATCGGGGAGGATCCAACGGATCCACCCTTTTCTTCGAGGGCAGTTTCGCGAATCAGTTGAACGCTGACGAGGACTACATCATTACCCTCACCGCCACCGGCGCACCGCTCACCTGGGGCAGCAGCTTCTCGGTGAATGGTGTGGCTACCAGCAATCCCGCCACGGTGAACATCGCCAACGGCGCCACCGTGGATCTCGATGTGGAAGTGACCCCCGATGCCGCGCCGGGCATAGGCACCTACACGCTCACCGTGGCTAGCACCACCAGCCCTGGTGCTCCCATCCTTATGGCGGCATACCATGTCATCAGTGGCGTGCGCGATCTTATCGTGAACAACCCGCAGGCCGAGGCGCACGAACCCCTTTACGTGAACGGCATGATGAGCGAGCCGAACAAAGCCGTGACCGATCGCGCGGACTTCATCGCTTTCGGTGAAGCCAATGCCCTCGCCGATGTGTACAACCTCTACCTCAACATCAGCTGGACCTTCCCGAGCTATACGGATGCGGTGGCCAACGTGCTGAGCGACTTCATGGACAACGGTGGCAACCTGATGATCGCCGGCCAGGACATCGGCTGGGACCAGAGCGGTGTTACCGGCGCTTACGGCACGCCCGTGACGCAGGCCTTCTACGCCGACTACCTGCACGCCACCTACGTGGCCGATGGCAGCAACACGGACACGCAAGTGCTCTTCGAAGATGCCGATGCGGTGTTCGGGCAGTTGGGCAACACCACCATCATCGATGCCTTCGCAGGCAACACCTATCCGGACCAGATCACGCCGATCGCACCCGCCGTGCCCATCATGCGCTACAGCCCCACCAAGATCGGCGGCCTGCGTGCCGAGACCGGTGGCTACAAGCTGGTGTACTTCGGCATCGGACCCGAGCAGGTGGCCAGCCAGTCCATTGCAGAACTCATGGTGCAAGCCAGTCACGATTGGTTCTACGGCCTCGTGAGCGTGGAAGAGTACGATGCGCTGATGAACTCGCTCGGACAAGCCTATCCTTCGCCTGCAAGTGACGTGGTGAACATTCCCGTGGGTGCGCACACCGGTGCCGCCACATTGGAAGTGTATGATGCCACGGGCCGCATGGTGATGAGCGAAGGTGTGACCTCGCAGAACTCCATCGTCTCGTTGAACACCGCCGCGTTGCACAGCGGCGTGTACAGCGCACGGTTGCGCACCAGTGAAGGAGCTGGCGTAGCCCGCACTTTCCAAGTAGCACGCTGATCGTTCAAGATGAATGAAAGCCCTTCCGCTCAATAGCGGAAGGGCTTTCTCTTTTCTATCCGCCCACGAGCACGGAAGGTGCAGGCTGGTTACGCCGCCGCTTCGTGTTCCACTTGCTCGCGCAAGCGGATCAGCGCCTCCACCCATCGGTTACCGGCTTCGCGTGCAAGGCGGATGGCGTTGGGGTGTGCGGCGAAATCGCCGTGCTCCACGGTCACCAGGGTGCGGCCATCCTCTTCGGTGGTGAGCACTATATCCACTGCGGTATAGTTCTCCGGGGCATCGGGCAATTCCTCTTGCGGATCCAACACCATAAGGGCGATGTGGCGCGGAGCAGACACCACCGTAACGCGCACCTTGGCGATGTGCTTCGGGTCCAGCCCATCTGGTTCGAACCAGTTCAACAACGCTCCTTCTTCGAAAGGTTGGTATCCAACTTCGCGGAGGAGGTGCAGCCGTGCCAGCCCGTGGTCCAGCAGTCTTTGCCAGACCGTTTCCATCGGGGCATTGATCACCACCATCCTGTTCACTGAGGTTTCTGGGATCTTCATTGTAGGTGCTTCCCTACCGATCCGGTGCCATACGCGTGGGGTTTGCTTTCTGGCAGCCTATAGGGTAATATGGTCAGTCAGGTGGTTCCACGATGCCTCTGGTGGGGCGGATCCTCCACGATCCAGGGCATGGGCCGGAGATGATAGGACACAAGTATCGGTGCAGAACCAAGTTCCTCGTAGGTATGGACGCACCATGATATAGGAGCGAGTTTTGCACGCATTGATCAACCCTGTCTTGCGGATAGGTCCGCAACCCAAAGAACCCATGCATCGTCTTTCCACTTTCCTGCCATTGGTATTGGCACTTACGGTGCATGCCCAAACGGCATCGGACCTGAACGCTGTGCGATCGATGGCTTCCGTAAGTACATCGCCGCCGGGCATCACCCTGCAATGGGCGGCAGGAACGGTCGCAAGCAACTACTTCATCCATCGGCGTGTGGTCACGGACACCACGTGGAGCGCCCCCATGGCCATTTTGCCCGGTAGCGCTATTACGTTCGTGGATGCCAGCGCGCAGGTGGGAGTAGCCTACGAATACAAAGTAGTGCGCATTGCTTCGCAGATCGGATACGGGTATGTGCGCTCGGGGATCTCGTTGCCTCCAGTGGAGCAACGTGGAAAGCTGGTGTTGCTGGTGGAAGCTGTGCTCGGCTCAGCGCTAGAGGAGGAACTCGTGCAGCTAAAGGCCGACCTCGAGGGCGATGGCTGGTTGGTGATCACCCACAGTGTATCCGCCGCCAGCGATCCCGTCGATGTGCGTTCGCTGGTGATGGCCGATCACGCGGCCGATCCCGATCGTGTGAAGGCAGTGTTCATTCTGGGCCATGTTCCGGTACCCTATAGCGGCAATATCTACCCTGATGGTCACCTGGAACATATGGGTGCGTGGCCTTGCGATGGCTATTACGGTGATGTGGACGGGACCTGGACCGACTCGGTAGTGAGCAATATCACCGCCAACTTCACCCGCAACCACAATGTGCCTGGAGATGGAAAATTCGATCAGAGCGATCTTCCTTCGACAGTGGAACTGCAGGTGGGCCGAGTGGACCTGAGCCAACTGGATGTGTTCTCCCAGACCGAGGAGCAACTGACACGCGCCTACTTGGCCAAGGCGCATGCGTGGAAGACCGCGCAGATGACCGTACCGGAGCAGGGTTCGGTATGGGATGATCTCACATGGGTGGGCACACCACTGGCTTTCTCAGGCTTTGCGAGCATAGCTCCCTGCGTGGGTGGGAGCGCCCTTACGGAGTTGAACGTGCAACAAGAGGGCTCCTTCTGGCCGCATTATCAAACGACGGATGAGCTTTTCACCTTCCAGTGCAGCACCGGCTTGCTCGGTGTTGGGCTCAGTGGCACCACCTTCATCGGCACGGCCAGCGGGCTGAACACGTCGCAGCTAGTGACGAACGAGCATGGTGGCGTGTTCAACATGTCCGTAGGCAGCTATTATGGCGATTGGGACAACCCGGACAATTTCCTGCGCAGCGTGCTCGCGAGCGGCAACGGCCTGGTGCACGTCTGGAGCGGCATTCCCAACTGGTACCTGCATCCGCTGGCAATGGGTGAACCCATCGGGTATTGTGCGTTGCGCACGATGAACAACACGCCCGAGGACCTACAACCGCAGAACGGTGGCTGGCAGCCTACTCCCTTCGGACGCACACATCTAGGGCTCATGGGCGATCCGTCGCTGCGCATGCGCTACATCGCACCACCCACCGATGTGGTCGCCACCAACGATCTGTGGTTCGCGCGCTTCAACTGGACCGCTTCGCCACAGGCAGTGGATGGTTACCACATCTACCGCATCGACGAGGCCAACGATACCATCGTGCGGATCACGCCTGCTCCGGTGCAGGGCACCACCTACACGTCGGACTCTGTGTTCGTCCCTGGTGCGCGCTACATGGTGCGGGCAATCGATCTGGTCACTACTCCCTCGGGCACCTATTACGATCTATCGTTGGGGGCTCAGGCGATCGCGCAGGGCGAACAGGTCCTGGATTGCGTCGGCGTGCTTGGCGGTGCTGCGATCCCAGGAACAGCATGCGATGACGACAACGCACTCACCTTCGATGAAGTGTTCGACACCCTGTGCATCTGCCTCAGTCCGGGGGTGAGCGTGCCAGAGTTCGAGCACGGATCGTCGGTGGTATGGCCCTCGCCGGCGAGCGATGTGGTGAACATTCCTGTTTACGGGCACACTGGCGCAGCCACCTTGGAGGTGTTCGATGCCACGGGTCGCATGGTGATGAGCGAACGCGTGACTTCACAGAACTCCATCATTACCCTGAACACGGCCGCATTGCACAGCGGTGTGTACAGCGCACGTTTGCGCACGAGCGATGGAGCAGGCGCGGCCCGTACCTTTCAAGTGGCACGCTGATCATTGCGCATGAACGAACGTCCTTCCGCAGCTATGCGTAAGGACGTTCTTGTTCCTGGACGAGTTCTGTGGATATGCGCGAACGGACGGATCAATCGTGATCGTCCTCCATCATCGCCGCGCGCTGCGTGAGCTCGTGGTAGCAGAGCACATCTTCCGCGAAGCAGTGGATCACCATGCTTTTACGGCTGGCGTTGGGTGTGATCATGCGCTTGCCACCGTGCAACAGGTTCGCATGCCACAGCAGCACATCGCCGGGCTGCGTGTGCAGCTCCACTGCGGGGAAGTCGCCGGAAGCGATCTCCTTGTCAATGGCATCCTCGTAGCGCGCGTAGGCATCATCGCCGATGGTGAAGCGGTTGCCACCGTGATCATAGCTGTTGTTGAGCAGGTAGGGCAGCTTGTGGCTACCGGGATGGTACACCAAGCAACCGTTGTCGCCGTTCACCGGTTCCAGCGCGATCCACGCGGCGATCATATAGCCCAGCGGATGGGTGGTCATGTGTATGCTGTCGCTGTGCGCGTGCTGTTCACTGCCGGTGAGGAAGTTGATGCTTTGGAACACCTTCACCTTGCGGCCGAGCAGGAAGTCCATGACATCGAGGATGCGACGATCGTGCACGTGCGTGCGCAGCAGCTCGCTGTGGTGGAATGCGAACATGATCTTCCTCCCCGTGAAGTTGAAGTCGACCACCTTGTTGCGGATCAAGCGGTCCACCTCGGCGTTCATCGCGTTCACTTCATCGGTGGTGAAGAGTCCGCGCAGGATCACGTAACCGTTCTCCGGCCAGCGCATCAATTCTGCGCGTGTTGCGGCGTCGAAGCGTTGGAGTTCTGTGGACGCGGTGAGTTTCTCGATGGCATCGGGGCGATCGAGCCAGGGCAGGTCCGTAGTGGCGCTCTGCGGGAGGTCGCTACTGCTGATGGGCAACAACACACTGCGCCGCACGCCGTACTTGCGGTACATGCGGCGGGCGTGCGCTAGCTTCTTCAGATTGAAGAGGTTCAGCAACACGTAGTTCGCCTTCACCTTCCGCAGGCTGCCGTAATAGCGATCGAGCCATTTGCGCATATGTTCCGTCCCGCGATAAGCCGGGAGGCCGAAGGTAGAAGGTCGTGCATCTTTGTGCGGCCAACATGCGCACGATCATTCTCGCCCTCGCCGCAACGCTCTTCGCGCAATGCGCTCCGCGTTCCGTAGCACAACCGCCCATGACCACCGTGTACGTTGTTCGCCATGCCGAGAAGCTGGAACCGGCCAACCCCGACTCGCCGCTTTCGCCGGAAGGCGAGGCGCGGGCCCAGGAACTCGCGAAGACCTTGGGGAAGGCCGGTGTGCAGCACATCCACGTCACTAGCAAGTGGCGCACGCAGCAGACCGCCGCACCGTTGGCGAAGCAGTTGGACCTGGAACTGCTGATCATGGAGCCGGGTGCGGTGACGGAACTTGTTGCACACATCAGAGCCGAGGATCAAGGCAGGGTGGTGCTTGTTGTGGGCCATAGCAACACGGTGCCCGATATCGTCATGGCCCTTTCGGGAACGGATGTAGGCGGTATTCCGGAGGAGCGCTTCGACAGGCTCTTCAAAGTGGTGATCGCACCGGACGGCAAGTCGACGGTGGAGGAGTTGCGCTACGGAGCGCCGACGCCATGAATGAGGGTTGTCGGTTCTCAGTTCTCAGTTGTCAGGCTTTCTCATGAGCCGGCCTGACAACCGACAACTGACAACGGACACCTACTTCTCCTCCAGCAACTTCCCGATATCACCGATCAGCTGATCGACCTCGTCGGCCTTTGTGCCATCATAGAAACCGCGGATGCGCTGTTGGGCATCCACAAGCACGAAGTTCTCGGTGTGCACGAAGTCGTCGGGTCCGCCGTCGCCTTCGTCCAAGCATGCGAAGTAGCTGCGGCGGGCGAGCGCATAGATCTGTTTTCGCGGTCCGGTGAGGAAATGCCAGCGCTCGGGGTCCGCGTTGTGCAGTGCGGCATAGTCGGCGAGCGCAGCCACGCTATCGATCTCCGGCGTCACGGAGTGGGAGAGGATCACAATGCGATCATCGGTCTTGTAGGCTTCCTGCACGCGCTCCATCTGCGAGGTCATCTTGGGGCAGATGGTCTGGCAGGTGGTGAAGAAGAAGTCCGCGACGATGATGCGGTCCTTCACATCGGCGAGCATGATCGTGCGCCCGAGCTGGTCCACCAGCGCGAAGTCGGTGATGTGGTGTTCGCCTTCTGTGTTGCGCACGGCGGGATCCACCAGGCGAGGATCGAGGTCCTTGGGATGGAAGACCTTGAGCTCGCCGCTGGGCCTGATGATGAAGTAGCCGATGCTGATCGCTGCGATGAAGATCAATGCGAACGCGGCCACCCGCAGGATCAGCGATCGTGTGCGCGATCCTTCCATGTCACAGATCGCGCAGGTTGAGCGCGTAGGTGAACGACCAGATCCAGCGGCGTGTGGGCCAGGCGATGTCGCGCTCGCGATCGTGGATGATGCTCAGTCCGAGACTGTGGGCCTTGTTGATCGTGTAGTCCGTGCCAATGGACCAGCGCGTGCCGAAGTAGGAGAGTCCCTTGTTGCCGGCCCAGGTGAAGAACTCCACGCCCAGCTGCGGATCCAACTTCCAGTTCTTGAAATTGTAGCCCAGTTGGAATCGATTGCGGAACACCTCGCGTTGTTCGCCCCACTCGATGTAGCTGTGCTGGTAGATGAAACGGTAGTCGGTTTCGATGCGTGTGAAGGTCTTGGTGATCTGTGCCTGGAGGATACTGCGGTTCTGGATGCCGACCGCACTGGAGCGCATGGCAAAGCGGTGCTCGTAGGACACGCTCAGCAGGTCGTTGATCTTGTAGCGCAGGTTCACGTCCAAGTACGTCTGCTTGCCGGCGAAGAACACATCGGCACTGCGGTAGCCCAGTTCACTGCGTAAGCGCATGCGCTTGTACGTGTCGCCCAGTGGATCCTTGAGGAAGCCCGGCAACCGACCCTGCACTGCGGCCGCGATCCAGTATTCCTGCCGCACGGCCGGGCGCAAGACATCTTGCGCGTGCGATCCAATGCACACGAGCAAGGCCAGCGCTATGAACGGTCCGCGCAGGCGCATCAGTAGTTGCGAACGAAGATGGTATCGGCCTTTACAACATCCTTGCGGTCGTTGATCGAAACGCTCGCGTACAGGCCCTCGGTGCAATTCTCGTAATCGTTGCACTCGCTGATCACATAAAGGCGGTAGTCACCCTTGCGCAACCACGGGAACCGGTACTCGCCATTGGGCCCGGTGCGGGTGTCGTTGTCAGCGTAATCGCCATCGCCGTAGATGATGGCCACGCGGTGATCGCTGAGCGGGTATGCGCTTCCAGTGGGTAGGCCGGTACTCTGGCTATAGCGTTGCTCATAGACGATCCCCTGTATCTCGGCCCTGCCACCTTCACCGGGTTCCTTGTTGCAGCCTGTGGTCAGGATCGGTAGCGCCAATAGCGCGGCCAGCATCACTTTCATGGTAAAGACTATGTTAAGAGGTCGCTAATGTAGACGCCCTCACCCCTCGCTATAGATGCCCTCGACCAGTGCCGCGTACTTGGCCATGATGGGCTTTCGCTTCAGCTTCAGCGAAGGGGTGAGGTCCCCGGCTTCGATGGTGAGTTCGGCGGGTAACAGGGCGATCTTCTTCACTTGTTCCCAATGGCCGATCTCGGCGTTCGCCTCCTGCACTTCTTTGAATATGCGGTCCTTTATCCGCTGATCCGTGATCACCTTTTCCCTGCTCTCGAAAGGGATGTTCTTCAGCGTGCAATAGTCCTTCAAGAAAGCGAAGTCGGGCACGATCAGCGCTGCCGGGAACTTGCGGTTCTCCCCGATCACCATGGCCTGCTCTATGAAGCGCGAGGCTTTCAACCGGTTCTCCAATACTTGCGGCGCCACGTACTTGCCACCGCTGGTCTTGAAGATCTCCTTCTTGCGATCGGTGATGCGCAGAAACCCTTCGGCGGTGATCTCGCCGATGTCGCCGGTGTGCAGCCAGCCCTCGGCATCTATCGTTTCTCTCGTCAGCTCGGGTTCCATGTAGTAGCCCTGCATGATGTTCGGTCCCTTCGCGAGGATCTCGCCGTCAGGAGCGATCCGCACTTCCACACCGGGGATCGGCCTGCCCACCGTGCCGAAGCGCAGCCCATCGTTCCGCAGGTCGTTCACCGTGATCACCGGACTGCTCTCAGTGAGGCCGTAGCCTTCCATCACTGGCACACCAGCCGCATTGAACACACGGGCCAGTCGTTCCTGCAACGCAGCGCTACCGCTGGCCACCACGCGCACATTACCGCCTAGGGCTGCGATCCATTTGCTGAAGATGAGCTTGCGCGCGAAAGAAAGTTGTACGCCGTACCACCAACTCTTCCCATGCACATCATAACGGAAGCCGAGATCGAGCGCCCAGAAGAAGAGCCAGCGCTTGATGCCCGTGAGCGCTTCGCCCTTGGCGATGATCTTGTCGTAGATCTTCTCCAACAAGCGCGGCACAGCGGTGAACACATCGGGCTGCACCTCGCGGATGCGATCGCCAAGGTCCTCCAACGATTCCTGGAAGTAGATGCTCACCCCCGTGCGCAGGTACATGTACATGAGCATGCGCTCGTAGATGTGCGAGAGCGGAAGAAAGCTGATGGCCTTCGCACTGCTGTCCACCGGGAAGCGGCTGATGCTCGCCTCCAGGTTGCTGATGATGTTGTGGTGCGTGAGCATGACCCCCTTGGGCTTACCCGTGGTACCACTGGTGTAGATGATGGTGGCGAGATCTTCGGACTTCACCTGTTGCTCGTAGGTGCGCAGGCGATCGATGTCATGCGCAGCACCCATGTCCATCACCTCGGACCAATGCCTTGCACCAGCTACGCGATCGAAGGTGAACTGGTGTTGCGGACCACCTTCTTGTGCGGCCTTGCCGTGGATCTCGGCGTTGCTTGTGAAACACACGTTCACGCCAGCGTGTTTCAGAATGTACGCGTAGTCCTCTTTGCCACTGGTGGGATAGATGGGCACGGTAACAGCACCGATACGAAGGATCGCTTGGTCCACTAATGCCCATTCGCTGCGATTGCCGCTGCAAATGGCCACTTTGCTTCCCGGCAGAACGCCAAGGCTCATCAGGCCGAGTGCGAGGCGCTCACTGATGTCCAGCAGTTCCTGCGTGGAATACGAGCGCCAGGCAGCACCTTCCTTGGTGGCAATGGCGTCGCTTTTCGGGTAGTGGGCAAGCTGGTACCGGGGTATGTCGAAGAGGCGAGCGACCTGCATGTGTTTCATCCCGACAAGGCGGGTCCGCCAAGATAGGAGAGGACCCTGAACGACGAACGGCCCTGATGGGCCGCTCGCGAGTTTGTCATTACCGTGGATCAATCCAGCATGCCATCGAACTCCACGGTGATCACCCGCACGTTGATGCCCTTCTTGATCGTGAACTTCTCCTTGAAGTGTGTCTTGCGCACGTCCTCGCCATAGAAGGTCTTCTTCACCTCGCGCTTGTCCTTGTCGCCGTCCACTTTCAGGTGAATGACGAAGGTGATGTAGACCGCTCCGTCCTTCACGCTGCTGCGCGTTGAGTTGTGCGTATGTATGCGTGCCTGAGCCTTCACGCGCAAGCCGTCCTGGTCGAACATCACCAAGCGGTCCTCACCTTCGGAGCCCACCACCTCCGCGCTCACGTCCTGGCCCCGGCGCACCTGGTCCTTTTCGGTGATCGTAACGTTGCTCACATGGAACATGGTCTGGGCCGTGGCCGTGGTGCCCATGGTGAAGAGGGCTGTTGTGAAGAGAATGGTCTTGATCGTGTGTGTCATTGGTTTGGTCTTTTCTTTGCCTTGGGTCCATCAAAGAAACAGTCCTTCTACGACCAACATCCAAACTCAGCACCAACATGAAACTGGATACTCGTTCCCTGCTCGTCGGCGGTTCCCTCGTTGTGGCGCTCATCGCCGGTTACAGTTTCCGCCCGGCTCCCGCAGCACAAGCGTATGCCTATCTTCAGTTCAGTACGATCGAAAGCGTGATACCCGGTGGACTTGGCCGCTCGCGGGTGATCATCAGCGATCAGGGCGAACAAGAAGTAGGCAAGGATCTGCTCAACTTCTATAGCATGGTGGGCATCAACTTCAAGAACATCGCCAGCAACGACCGCCTGATCGTGCAGACCATCAATGAATACACAACCCAGGGATGGGAGCTGCATGTGGTCACCACCGGCGTCAACAGTGCAGCCGAGGGCAAAGGCGGCACGGGTATCTTCATTACTCGCTACCTCTTCCGGAAACCGATCTAGCGTGGGATGTGGGACCACACCTGATCACCACGCCTTTTATGCTCTTCGGTTAGCTGTTAGGAAGAGCAGTTTCCGGCCTGAGAGGCTTGGGTCGATTCACCAATCAAATTTGATCGCGACCCCAACTTGGTGATCGATGATCGCATTTCCTCCCACGCTGTGCATGTACGTGGCACGGATGTTACCGATGAGCAGGCCGGCGCGGAGCACCGGGGTGCTCTCGGCAAAGTCGAAGGTGCTGCCTAGCGCACTATACCCCGCGCCCAAGCGAAGACCTATACCACGTTCGTGTCGTGTGCCCGCTTCGTTGAAGAGCACAACTTCGACGGTGCCCGTGATGCGGCCCATGAAGAAGACGGTGACGAAGAGCTCGGGAGCAACGTTCAAACTCACGTTGGCGCGGCGGTTACCCGGCCAAAGCAAATAGCCGGTCTCGTAGATCAATGAAGGCAGGTATGGGAACAACAGCTTTTGGTCCTCCACCAGGACACTATTGGCGAACCCGCCAAAGTTCACGTGGTGTACGTTGGCCGCTGACTGGATCGCATCATCGCCGGTGTAGGCGAACGTAGGGGTGTTCTGCGCGCGGAGGGCGCTGCATGCACATAGCACCGACCCCGCGAGCAACAGGCGCTTATTTCTTGCGCCCATTGTACCAGGTCTCCGTACGCAGGGGGTTGCCGGCATCGTCGTAATAGCGCCATTCGCCATAGGCAAGGCCTTGGTGGCTGCGCTCACCTCGGTAGGTGCCCTCTGCTTGTAGTTGGCCGTTGGAATGGTAGGCCTTGTACGCACCTTGGTACATGCCATCATCGAAGAAGGCGTCCTCTTTCATGTTGCCGTCCTCGTACCACTCGCGCCAGCGCCCTTGGCGTTTGTTGGATGCATACTCCCCGTCACTCTGCATTTTGCCGTTGGCATACCATTCCGTCCAGTGGCCAGTGCGCAAGTTCCTGCGCCCCGAGATCTCGTAGAAGCCTTCGGACTTCTTACCACCCTCCGGATGGTAGACCGTAACAGCGCCGCTTGTCCTTGAGCGATCGAAGATGGCTTCCGACATCAGTTGGCCGCCTTGGTAGTACTGTTTCCAAAGTCCGTCGCGCAAGCCCACCACGTACACCCCTTCGCTCATCAACGCACCATCCTCATACCACTCGCGGGTCATGCCATCCATCATCTCGTCCTTGCGTGCGGCGATAACGTAATTGGTCTCGAAGTGCTTCTGCCCATTGGCATACCACTCCTGGTAGTGGCCTATCAGGCGGCCATCCTCGTAGGTTGCTTCGCGCATCAGTTGCCCGTTGTCATGCCACTCCCGCCACATCCCCTCTTCGCGCTGGCGCTGGGCATCGTTGCGGGTGGTACCGAATGCACCCTCCAGGCGCTTGGTCCCGTTGGGATGGAACTCCACGAAGTCGCCCACGGGCATGCTCGCACGGTAGAGGACCTTGCTCTTCATTGTGCCAGTGGCATGCTGAGCCGTCCAGATGCCTTCCATGTAGCCATTCGAGTAGGAGCCGCTCAAACTGTCAGTGCCATTGGTGTGTTTGGATGTCCAAGGACCATCGATATGCTTGTCGCTGATGAAGGTTTCGCGATAGGCGAGTTGCCCGTTGTGGTACCACGTGCTCCACTCCCCGGTACGCTCACCCTTGGCGTAGTGTCCTTGCAGGAAGGGTTGGCCGTCCTCATAATAGCTCTGGAACAGACCATTCTCGAATTTGTCCTCCATCACCTTCACTTCGCGCAACTGTCCGTTCTCGTACCAGGTGCGCACCTCCCCCTGTAGCACGCCTTCATTGTAGTTCTCCTCCTTCATCATCTGGCCGTTGTAGTGGTATTCCACCCATCGACCGTTCCTTACGCTTACCGGCTCAGTGCCGGCTAGTGAACCATTCCCACGGGTGAGCACCACGAATGTGCGCTGGTATTGTGGCGTGCCATCCTCGAACCAAGCCTCGCACAGACCAGAGCGTCGCCCACGTTCGTAGTTCTCGCGTAGTTTCATCTGCCCGTTCTCGAACCAGTAGGTGCATTCGCCCGTCTTGAAACCCTTCCGGTCGAGTGTCTCCCTCAATTTCGGCTTGCCGTCGGGCCAGCTCTTTTCCACGAGTTCCTGTGCCGCTAAGGATCCACAAACGACGATCCCTGCGAGCAACATCAAGCGGCGCAGAGTTCCTGATCGACTTTCAACTATCATTGGAGCCCCATTTTTAACGAACGCGAACATACAATGAAGCTTGCATCGCATTTCAAGGCCATCCTGATCGCTGGTCTACTGGTATCATCGGCCTGCCCCGCGCAACAAGTGCAGATCGATGGTGTACGACCCCGGGAGTACCGAGGCGTGAACCCCATCCCGGGCAAAGGCTACTATACCTACTATGTGAGCGAGAAGTCCGGCAAGGGCATGATCGAGTTCGCCTTGGAACTCTATGACCTTGATCTGGCCGTGATCAAAAAGACCACGGTGCAGGTGACCAAGAACTCGGTCCTCTCCGGATCAGAGTTCAATGGGCAGGACTTCCTTTTCGTATTCAACGACCTGAGCGAGAAGACGAACACGTACGTCACGATGGATTCCGGCGGCAACATCATCAAGAAGAAGACGGAGCCGGTGAAGAAGATCGCCAGCGTTGGTACCACGCAGATCTACCCCGCCCTGGACGGATCAGGATTCTTCATCACTCAATCGGTGAAGGAGAAGAAATGGGGCTTCGAGGTTACAAAGATCGACCGCGAGCTGAAGGAACTTTGGTCCAAGACCGAGACCGTTGACAAGGGGATGATCTCCGTGGCCACCGCGGAGAGCGGACCCGGCCGTTTGTTGGTGATCGCCATGAAGCTGCCCGCGCTCATGAGCAAGAAGATGGAAGGCACCTTGATGGCCTTCAACAGCGAGACCGGTATGAAGGACTATGAGTACGCCTTGTTCGATGGAAAGCAGACGAATCTGCCTGGTACTTTCCTCGTGGAAAAGGATGGGACCGTTGCCACCGCGGGGATGTATTACGATGGCGACAAGATGAGCGGCGACAACTCGGATGGTATCTTCTTCCTGAAGCTGGATCCGTCGGGCAAACAACTCGCCTATAAGAGCATCGATTGGGACAACGGCATCCAGGAGGCGCTCAAAGCGACGAAGCGGAAGTTCAGCATCGGGTCCAAGCCCAAGGTGCTGTTCCACGCGATCACACGGGAGTCGAACGGTAACTACCAAGTGATATCCGAGACCTTCCGTAAGGCTTTGGGCGCCATGGGGGCGCTGTCCATGGTTGGTGGTGGCGACGTGAGCGAAATACCCATGCGTCTGACGGTAATGGATTACATCATCTTCAACTTCGACAGCAACGGGGAGCCGTTGGACATCAACAAGATCGAAAAGCCGTATAAGTCCGCGGAGATCGCTGGTGGCTTGGCGATGGACGGGATCCGTCTGGCAACGGTCATGAAGCAATACAAGATGTTCACCTTCGAGTTCCACACAGTGTTGCCTTCTGGTAAGCAGGCCATCGTGTACACCAACTTCGAGGATGCCGGTCTTGGCACAGGCAAGCCCTATATTGGTGTATCGACCATCGATGTCGGCCAGGACACTGAAACGCAGAAGATCCCGCTTCCGAAGAAGTACGCGGCTTTCGTCACGGGCAGTCCGGACAACCTGAAGACCGGCGCCATGGAAGGACGAACCGGGAAGATGTGCTTCTTCGTCTATGATCGGAAAGCGAAGGCGATCATGATGTCCATTGAAGAGCTTTCCGTAGGTCAGTAGCAGGACCGTGCATCGGGTGCAGGCATTTGTTGTGCCCACCTTTCAATATGACGAACGCCCCGACCAATTGGCCGGGGCGTTCGCATTGAGAAGATGCTCGTTGATCAGAACTCCATGAGCGCCTGCTTGCGAGCAGGTATGCGTCGGTTATCGCGGGCAACGGCCACACAGCCACCGCCTGCATCGAAACCGATGGTGCCCACCGGACCGGGATAGACCAGTCCGCCCATGAGGCGTACGGGATCCAGGATCACCGCGAAGTTCACATGCCGTTTGCGCTGCTGTCCCACCTCGCCATCCTTCAGGAAGCGCGTATCGACGGTTACCTCCTTGGTCAAATGACCGGGTTTCTCGATGCGCAGCACAGCTGCAGTGTTGGCGGGTAGCGAAATGGTGAAGCGGCCGTTCTCGGCAACGATAGCGGCCATGCTTTGGCCGCCCACCTCCACGGCTACGGTTACATCGGCCATGTTCAGGTTATCGGCGTGCAGCCAACCAGTGAGGAGAACAGCTTCGTCGGCAGGTGCAACGGGTTTGGGTCCGGAAGCCATGGCCCGGGTGCCCTGTGCAAGAGCTACGGCGAAGAAACCGAGGTGGAGCAGGTTGCGTGGGGTGGGTTTCATGATCGTGGAATTGTGAGTGGTGGGTGCTGAACGCAGCAGGCTGTGCGGGGTTCAGAACTTTCGACGGAGATGGGCACAGCTGTCGAGGAACTGTGAGAAGTGCAGGCCGAACCACAGTCCCGACCCGGCCATTGGCTTATGTTCAATGCGCTGCGTCCAGCGCTGCGAGGTACTTCGCTATGTATGCCTCCACTTGTTTCGCCTTGTACTGCATCACGTACCGCGGGTGCTCCAAGGCTACCATGCGATCGAAGAGCTTCAGTCGTTCGTTCAACTTGCTGAAATAGGCGGCGTTCTTTCCTGTGCCGATGCAGAAGACCAATTCGGTGCGCATGCCACAGTTCACCAACGTGTGCAACCAGTTCTCTACGAACGGGGTCACGGCTTCTTCCAAGGCCTTATCGTCGTAGTAGTTGAGGTTGATGTTTGCGCCTATCGGCCCTTGCTTCACGAAGCCGAGCGGACAGATTGCATGCACATAAACCTTGCTGTAGAAGGCATCGGCACCGCCCGCCCCACGGATCATGCGGTAGAAGAAATCGCTGCTTGGCTCATGCGTGCGCAGGCCATGAACGGGTATGCCCAGATCGCTCTCGCAGCGTTTGGTATCCGTGAACGATAGACCAGTGCTTCCTGCACCAAGCCGTCCTGGATTGATACCGAGCATGAGCACGCGCTTGCGCTCGTCGCTGAAATACTTGCGGTGGAAAAGCGTGACGATGCGCTGTACCTCTTCCGCTTGCGGGCCATTGAAGGGGTCGAGCACACCCACGCCTTCGGGTAGATCGACATCCTTCAAGGAGAAGGAGAGGACGTGTTGAAGGAGTCGGTCGGCGAGCATGATGGACGAAGATCAGCGGCGCGAAGTTTGGGGTCGGCTCGATCAAAGATCGACACCATGCGCATCGCATTCCTCTCCCTTGTTCTTCTTTTGGTCCCGGCCACAGGTGGAGCCTTCGCGCAGGATGCGACGGCCCGCCTTCGGTCCGAGCTGGAACGTATCCACGATGATGACCAACGCGAACGGGAGAGTGCACGACGTGCCGCGGCCGGTGGACAAAAGGATAGCGTTGTCAGGGGGCTGATCGTCCTGGATTCACTGCACCTGTTGCGCGTAACAGCGATCTTGGACAGTGCCGGTTGGCTGGGCAAGGATGTGTTGGGGTATACGGCAAACCAAACGCTTTGGCTGGTGCTGCAGCACGGCGATCAGAGCCCCGATGTGCAGCAGGCCTATCTGCCTATGATGCGTGAGGCTGTCTTAGCGGGGAAAGCCCAGGCGTCTGAATTGGCCATGTTGGAGGATCGCGTGGAAGTGAACCACGGGAGGCCGCAGATCTACGGTTCGCAGATCGGCTGGAAGGACGGTAAGCCCTTCGTGAAACCGATGGTGGACGAGGAGCACGTGAACGAGCGACGTGCTGCCGTTGGGCTGGAGCCGCTGGAGAAGTACACCGAGCGCTTTGGCTTCACATGGTCGCCGCTGGTGAAGCAGGAGCGCGTGCTATTCCTCGGGTCGCCGCCTTGATCCGTGCGGACCGCTTGGCTGCGACACGCGTCAACTCCAACCCAGCGTCCCCCCGCACAACCACCACGTCTTCCCGAAGCCTACATCGCGCAGCAACTGCGCCGCTTGAGCGCTGCGTCCGCCGCCCTTGGCGCACACAGTGATAATCCGTTCGCGGTGAGACCATGTGCGTGATCGTTCAAGCAGTTGCCCGAGCGGAATGTTGATCGCAGCAGGCAAGTGACCGCTCGCGTATTCCTCCGGCGAACGCACATCCACCACACGCGTGTCCGTGCGACCGAGCAAGCGTTTCAAGACAACGGGTTCAAGACAGCGACGTTCCGCAGGCATGCGCAGCCAGACCACCACACCCGAGAGCACGGTGATGGCGCCGATGGCAAGGATCGAAGCGGTGATGCCGAAGCGGTCGGCGACTAGGCCGGTGATCAACGCACCGATGGCGTAGCCCAGATCACGCCACAAGCGGAACACGCCTAGACTTTCCGCGCGCTGCTCCGGATGGGTGTGTGCGGCGATGGTGGCGAGAAAGGTCGGGTACACAAGCGCGGTGCCCAAGCCGAGCGCTGCGTTGATCGCGATGTACGCACCTTGCTCATGAACATAGGGCAGCGCAAGTATGGCGATACCTTGGATGATCATGCCCAGCACGAGCAGCAGCTTGCGATCCATATGGTCGGCAAGTTTGCCAGTGGCCAATTGACCGATGCCCCACACGGCAGGGTATACCGCAGCGATGGCGCCGATGCCCACTTGATCAAAGCCATTGCTCAAAAGCAATACAGGCAGCAGCCCCCACAGCATGCCATCGTTCAGGTTGTTCACCAAGCCGGCTTGCGTAACGGTACCGAGCACGCGATGGCGGAAGCTCGTCTCGGCGAAGACACCCTGTAGTTTCGGAACGGTGCTTTTGGCGGCTTCACCGGCCACATGACCGCGTGTGTCCTTCACCCAGATCCACGTGAGCAACAGACCGATCACCGCAATGCCGATGCCCACTTGAAAAGGCACGGGCCGTGGACCATAGTGGCTCGCGAGGTAACCGGTAACGAAAGCCATCACCGCAACGGCGAGGTAACCGGCGAATTCGTTCAGCCCCATTGCAAGCCCTCGGTCCCTGTCGCCCACCAGATCCATCTTCATCACCACCGTGCTGCTCCACGCAAAGCCTTGGTGGATCCCCAGCAGGATGTTCGCCGCGACGATCCAATTCCAACTGTTCGCGTAGATCAGTATGAAGGGCACGGGCAAGGCAAGGATCCATCCGGTCATCAGCAACGCCTTGCGCCCATAGCGCCCGGCGAGCCTACCGGTGAAGTAGTTCGCCAACGCCTTGCTGACACCGAAGGCCATGATGAAGGACAGCGCTGCCGCGTAGGATGCGATACCGAATTCTTGTTCGGCGAGAACGGGAAGCACCGTGCGTTCAATGCCGACCATACCGCCAACGAACGCGTTGACGACGACGAGCAGGGTGAACTGCTCCCAGTTCTGCATGAGACCAAGTGTCGGCGGGATCTTTCCAGTGGCCATGTGCGGTGCCAGTTAGTATTGCGTTCCTTACTTGAGCAATCGCCAAGTACCAACGGCGGCGAGCGCTCCAATTATCGGTGCAGCGATGTAGATCCACAGATGCTCCATGTTTCCTGTGATCACCGCTGGCGCAATGCTGCGTGCGGGGTTCATGCTCGCACCGGTAAGCGGTCCTGCGAGGTACGCTTCCAACCCCACGGTACCGCCGACAGCTAGGGCCACCAACCAACGAGGGCGCTTCGCTATGACGAGGATGACTAGCATGAGCAGGAAGGTGAGCAACAGTTCAAGTGCGAACGAGATCCACGCTGCGCCAGCGGGATGGGTGGCGCCAAGCGACACGCTTGAGGGGAACAGCGCACGCACTGTGAGGCTGGCGAGCAAGGCACCGATCAGTTGCGAACCGATGTACGGGAACACCCTTGCGCGCGCAACGCCATCGCCAGTGGCAAGCGCGATCGTGACCGCTGGATTGATGTGCGCGCCGGAGACCCCTGCGAACACCATCACCATTGTCGCGACTATGAGCCCGAAGGCGAGGGCGATACCAATGGTGCCCAGTGTGCCGCCGAGTACTTCATCGTAGGCGATCGCTCCTGTGCCGCATAGCACCAGTGCATACGTACCCGCCGCTTCTGCAAGTGGCTTTCTCATGCGCGGTGTGCGATGAACTGCCGACAGTATTGCTTGATCTCATCACGCGTGCCGCGGAAGGCGCGCATGATCTCATCCTCGGTGCCTTTCACCTTGGCCGGATCGGGAAAGTCACGGTGGTGCTGCTGTACTTCCGCGGGGAAGAAAGGACAGGCCTCCCGCGCGTTGTCACATACCGTGATCACATGGTCGAATGCAATGCCACTGTACTCCTCAACCTTGTTCGACGTGTGGTGGCTGATGTCGATGCCATCCTCCTTCATCACAGCAATGGCACGTGGGTTCAACCCGTGCGTTTCGATGCCAGCGCTGTACACCTCCAGCGTATCGCCTCCGAAGTGTTGCAAATAGCCGTGCGCCATCTGGCTGCGACAACTGTTGCCGGTGCAGAGGACGAGGATATGCATCAGCAGCAGGTGCTATCGATCCCACAGCCACACGGTTCGCCGGTGGCCAGATTCACTTTCTCGGTGGCTTCACCATTGGGCGTGCAGCAAGCCTCCTTTACGTCCTTCATTTCCTTGCCCCCGTGCTCCTTCACCGCCGACACCGTGATGCTGAAGGTTCCCGCACCGCTGGCCTTGTAGGCCGCGATCTCCTCCGCGCTCAGGTACTTGCTCAGAATATCATCCGGAAGGATGATCGACTTGCGCTTCTGCACCGTCACTTGCTCGAAGCCGAGATCGCGGATGATGCCGAGGTACTCGTTCTCTTGCATGGCGCCGCTCACGCAACCGGCGTACATCTCCGCGCTCTCGCGCAACCGTGCGGGTATTTCGCCGCGTAGCACCACGTCGCTGATGCTGAAGTGGCCGCCTGGCTTTAGCACGCGGAGCACTTCGCTGAACGCCATCTTCTTGTCGGGTACCAGGTTGAGCACGCAGTTGCTGATCACCACGTCCACGATGTTGCTCATGAGCGGCAGAGCTTCGATGTCGCCCTGCCGGAACTCCACATTTTGGTAGCCGAACTTCGCGGTGTTCTCCTTCGCCTTGGTGATCATCTCTGGTGTGAAGTCGACGCCGATGACGCGGCCATCCTCGCCGGTCTCATGCCTTGCCACGAAGCAGTCGTTGCCAGCGCCGCTTCCCAGGTCGAGCACGGTATCGCCGGTCTTGATCCCAGCGAACTCCGTGGGCAGGCCGCAGCCGAGGCCCAGATCCGCATCGGGGTTGTAGCCATTCAGATCGGAGTAGTCGTCCGTCATGATGTTGTAAACCTCGGTGGAGCAGCCTCCAGACCCACAGCACGAGCTTGCGTTGCTGGCTTTGTCTTGCAGTGCGATCTCGGCGTACTTCTGCCGGACCATTTCCTTCGTTTGGTTGGGGTCGATGATCATCGATGTGTACTCGTTCGGGGTTGTCATTGTTAGTTGGTTCGGGGCCGATCATGATCGGCTTGGTGGTGGCCGACGGTTGTCGACCCATAGGGATCAACAGCAGTTATTGGTTACGGCCACGAGCAGTTTGCTCAGGTCCTTGTTCAGTGCGTTCCATCCCTTGGGGTCGATGCAATAGCAGATGCTCGTGCCCTCGATGGTGCCTTGGATCAATCCGGCGTTCTTCAACTCCCACAAATGCTGGCTCACCGTGGCTTGTGCTAAGCCCAGCTCTTCCACGAGCAGGCCGTTCACACAGGAGCCTTTTCTGATCAGGTATTGCAGAATGGCAATGCGTGCCGGGTGGCCCAGCACCTTGGCCAGTGAGGCGATGCGGTTCTGTTCGGCGGTGAAGAGGTGGTCTTTTACGAGTCCCATGAATGATCAATAGATCGCAATGATACGATGGAATACGAATATCGTAATAATGCGATGGAAAGATCGTGATGGGACGTTTGCAGGGGGACACGGCCCCAGACCAAACGTTAGCCGGTCACTTGGGCGCCTTGCGGTAGATCCACACCCCCACAATTGCGAACACCACGTTGGGTACCCACACGGCGAGCAAGGGATCGAGTCCGGCGTTGGTGGCGCCCACGGTGGTGAGCTTCATGGCGAAGATGTAGAGCAAGGCCAATGCGAAACCGGCGGCGAGGTGCAACCCAGTTCCACCACGCACCTTGCGACTTGCGATGCTCACTCCGATGAGCGTGAACACGTACACAGCGAACGGATAGCTGGTGCGTTGGTGTTTCTCGATCAGGTACGAGGCCACCTTGTCATCGCCCTGCGCGCGCTTGGCTGCTATGTACTCGTCCAGTTCGCCGGTGCTCATGGCCATGGCCGTTTCCCAACGCTGGCCCATGTCCGAAGGCTTCAGCGGGATCACCGTGTCCATCTGGTGGCCACGCGAGATCGCTTCATGCTCGGCCATGATCGTCCTCGAACTCCAATCGAACAGGTGCCACGCTCCGGTGATGCTGTCGTACACCGCGCGATCGGCGCGTAACGTGCGCACTAGTTCATCGTCCTTCCATTGCTCGAGGCCGAAGGTGTAGAGTGTTTTCTCCTTCGCACCATAGTGCTCGCAGTATGCAATGGAGCCGGGTGCGATCTCGCGGTGCAGGTTGCGGTCCTCCACGAAGAAGGTGGCTCGGATGTACTTCTCCTCGAAGGCAAGGCGCACTTTGTTGGCCGCTGGCAACAGCATGTGGTTAACGTACAAAGAGAGCCCGGCAAGGAAGGTGGCCGCCACGAAGTAGGGCCATAGGATCCGCGGAAAGCTCACGCCGCTGCTGAGCATGGCGATCACCTCTGTGCGGTGCGCGAGCCGGCTTGTGAAGAGCAGCACGGCGATGAAGATGAAGAGCCCGCTGAAGAGGTTGCCGTAGTAGACGATGAAGTTGAGGTAGAGATCGGAAGAGC
>JBKJPT010000151.1:0-8630 GCA_046595075.1 Flavobacteriales bacterium | reverse complement strand
CGGCGATCGACGACTACGTGGCGGAGGTGAGCGCACCGCGCACGGCGATCACCATACGCAAAGGCGCGACAGAGTCGCTCACGGCCTTGGTGCGCGAAGGCATGGCGACGCTGAACGATCGCATGGACAAGTTGATGCCGGAGTTCGAGGCCACTGCGCCCAACTTCTTCCAAGAGTACTTCGATGCGCGGATCATTGTGGATCTGGGTGGTGCGGAAGAAGAGGAGGAGCCCGTGCCGCCGACGCCGTGATCACGGCGCAACCAGGTTGCACTACACCGTAAGAACACCGCCCCGGCGAAAGCCGGGGCGGTGTTGCGTTAGATCGACAGATGTCTTGAGTTGCCGCATTGCGATCGCTGAACAACTTATCAACTGAACGTTGCGATCCTCGGGAACGCACCTACTTTCAGCGCTCCCGAACCCCTGCACCATGCATTCCCAACTACCCTCTCGTACGCTGTTCGCAGCGGTACTGATCGCTTGTGCGCCTTTCTTGGCTGAGGCGCAAACACTGGAGGTAGGGCTTGTGCCGAGCGTTCACAACGGTTACCACATCAGTTGTTTCGGCGGAAGGGATGGCGCTATAGATGCGACCATTTCGGGAGGGACCGCACCTTACAACCTCAATTGGTCCAACGGAGCGAGCACCGAGGACATCACCGATCTGGCTTCGGGGTACTATCGCTTGAAGATCAGCGATGCCAACAACGTTGAAGCCGAAGCGGAGGTCACTTTGGTGGAACCCACCGCGCTGCGCATTGGTGTGGTGCCGTTCCAATATCCTAGCGGCCACAACATCAGTTGCCCCGATTGCTTCAATGGGAGCATTGATGTGACCGTTACCGAAGGTGTTGCACCATACACCTACGACTGGGGCGATGAGGTGTACACGCCGGATCGCACCGGCCTTGGTGCCATGAACTACGCTGTTGACGTGATCGACGCCAACGGCTGTGCAGCCAAGTCCGAACCGGTCTTTCTTACACAACCCGATCGCGACGATTGGCGGAAGGATGGCAATGCGAACACAGATCCGAACATCCACTACTTCGGGACGAGCGATGAGAAGGATGTGGTGTTCAAGAGCAATGGGGTTGAGCGGCTCAGGCTCACGAGTGGCGGGCAAGTGAAGCTCCTTGGTCTTGGTGGTGCAGGGGTGCTAGGTATTGATGCAGAGGGAGTGGTCGGGCCTGTTCCCGGGATCGGGCTGAACCCCATTGATCCGCCGCCGTGCGCACAGGATGTATTTCCGTTCTGGCGCACAGGTGGCAATGAGCTTACAACGTGCGATCCTTCTCGGGCAGTTCTGGGGAGCCTCGATGCAAGGCACGTCAACTTCATCACCAACAATGATGTGCGCATGCGGTTGACCTCAAGCGGTCAATTGCAGGTGGGCGGTGATCTTGAGGAATGGCCGGAGACCGATGCGGCCGGTCGGGTGAACATCTTGCAAGGGAACGGGAATTGGCTCACATTGAAAACGCAGGGAGCTACACCCGGTGCACCATCTTCCTTTTGGGGCTTGCACAACCCACCCGAGCAGGACCGGCTCATGTTCTACCATCATCCGGTAAGCGGTGATGCACTCTTCGATGTGCTTACGCTGCATGACAACGGCAAAGTGAGCATTGGTGATGTGAACGTAGACACAGGAGATTACGACTACGGCCTCTACGTGCATAACGGTATCCTGACCGAGAAGGTCAAGGTGGCCTTAAAGACAAGTGCAGACTGGAGTGATGACGTTTTTCGCAAGGACTACGTGCTGATGCCATTGGAGGATGTGCGAAAGCACATCGCTGAACATGGTCATCTCCCTGGTGTCCTTAGCGCCAATGAGATGGTTGAACGAGGTTTGGATGTAGTGGCCACGGATGCGATGCTTTTGAGGAAGATCGAAGAGCTCACGCTCCACATCATTGCCCAGGAAGCTCGGATCAAGGAGTTGGAAAAGCACTAGGCGAACTTCCGCAGCCCTATCTAAACAACCAGGTATATGCACCAGATCCTCCGTGCACACCGCGTTCGCTACTTGGTTGTAGCGAGCTGTCTCTTCCTGCTCCATTCGGGCTATGCTCAAACCAACGTATTGGATAACGGCAGCTTCGAGCTGGGTCAGCAGCCCGATTGCTGGGCACAAGGCGACTTTGCGGAGGATTGGCAATCGAGAAAATATGACGACCAGCTCACAGGCAAAATCACTCATTCGCCAGAGTATTTTGACGACAACGTGAACTTCTATGCGGCTTCTCAGTGTGTCCCGCCCCATGGGCAAGGGGTAGGCGAGCCCAAGTTCGTTTCGGGAGCGCACACCGGGCGCCGGTACATTGGTATGGGTGCTTATGAACTCATCCAGCAGCACATTACTGCGCTCACTCCTGGCCGCTACTATACCGCTGTCCTCTACATAGCCCCGAACTACGACCCTTTTAATGGCCTCTGGCAGGGTGGAACGGGAAAATTGAAGATTGGTTTAGCAAGGCATGACGTGAACTACAAGGCTGGCAATCCGAATGTGGAATGCACGGAGGATTACGTGACCTACGAAGATGGCTTAACGCAGGAAATCATGGAGGTTGGCACCTTGGACTTGAACATCGCTGATTTCGATTCGCCTGACTCATGGCGGCGCGTGACGTTCTCGTTCGTTGCACCGAACGACGGTATCGATGATTTCGACTGGTTCTTCCTCGATGTGGAGGTGCCCGGATTCGAAGGCGTTGAACTGGCGGACGATCAAGCTTGCATCGGGGATTACGTTTACATAGACGATGTTGCCATTTACGATGCACGGCTCTGCGGTGCGGTATGCTCCCCAGAACTCGGGGGAATAAGCTATGGTTACTATGAAGGGAATCCCGAGAGTGAGTTGTATGGTGATTGGATACCGAATGCCACACCGAATTACCTGGCTACAGGCACCATGGCATTCTCGATGTACATCACGAATGCCATTTCCATCACCTTGGAAGTAATAACCCCTTCCAACCAGTTGTTGTACGTGCAGCGCGAGTTCGATCCAAATGGATTGATCGACGCAGGATACCAGGATTATTTCTTCGGTTGGCATGGGGTGCTCCCCGATGGAACCACTTTGCCGTTCGATACCTATGCCTACCATTTGAAGATCGAGAATTGCAACCCTGGGGATGTGGTTACAATAGCATACCACGCGCTTCATTACCAGCCGGAATGGTCGGACCCGGGCCCTTATGTGGAAACCCGGAGTTTCGACCTGAATGATTGCTGCCTTGATCACAAGTACTACCAGAACACGGTATTGAATGGTGATACGCGCACCTACGTTCATGATTTCATTACAGCCGGCTCGAATGTCACAACTGGCGCAACAGGACCGGTTATTGTCCCCGCAAATTCCTACTGCTACTTCCAAGCGGGCACCGCGATCAACATCGAACCTGGGTTCGTGGTCGAGCCGGGTGGGGCCTATCTCGGCGTGATCGCCGAGTGCGACAGATATGGCTCTAGGCAGCAGGTGGATCCCTTGCCGCGTAGGTTGGCTTATCCCGATATGCCCGTTTCGCAAAAGGGCTCTCACGGACTTGTCCTGAGTCCCAACCCAACGAGCGGGCTTGTTTCGGTTACTTGGAACGAAGAAGTCACGGGGCCGGGATGGATGGATATTGTCGACGCCCACGGCATTGTAGTCAAGCAGTATCCTTTCACGAGTGCGCCCAATTCGGAGATAGACTTTTCCGGCTTGTCGGCTGGGCAGTACGTCCTCAGGGTTTACAGCACTTCCGGTGTGGTCTCGTCTCGAGTAGTAAAACTTTAACGCCTTGCGGCCTCCACCACTTAGATGTGTCAACCCTTCGAGGTTTATTCAAGTAAGCCTATGTCTCCTCCTTGGGCCATTGACCTCGTTCGCTCAGGTTGGAAAGGCGCACCTCTCAGTGCAAACCTGCGGCGTTTACAACATGGCCAGCGGAGATCACTGCCTTGACTCAGCATATCATGTCGGTGTCGACCCTCACAATATCGACTATTCACTATACGGCACATGCCTTCGGAACTCCTTCACATTTTCGGCTGGCTGGCGCATTGAGAAGCGCTTCTATCGCAGCATTGGCGGCATTGCGGGCATCGACCTCAGCCTTCGTCGTGCATTAAGAACACGGTCAGGTGCGCCCTCGAGCCCAACGCAAGTCATTAGGGCCAGCCAACTTGAATGGCAGGTTGAGAATCCGTTATACCTAGGTTGCGTAAAGGAGCGATGGTCATTCGGAGTAGGTGCAAAGTTGCGGCTCATTCTATGGCTACGCAGTTATCGCGAGACGGAAGCGCAGGGTCGCTTCCAGTCTTTTAGTGATGATCGAGTGTTCACCCAGATCGTACTCCAGCCCTCCCTACACGGATCCGCCAGACTTGCCAAGTGGAAGGGCGGCGATCTTCGGCTTATTCTGGAAGCTGATCATCGGGGCAAGTATATCAAAGGTGCGGACCCGTACTTTATTGATCTTGCCCTGGGCTGCTCATGGCAATGGCGTTAGGACGGGCTTGTGAGAAGGGGTGAGGACACTCACGGTAAGAGAAATGAGATGGCCGTGTAGGCTTCACCTGATCTCCGTCCGATTACTGTTGTGATTTGGAATGGTATTCCGTGCTGCGTCCAACTCCAGCGGCACGCAACAATGTTGTTGCCACCGCTTCCCGCAGATCCCTCGTCGCCGTTGCCGTGCTCAACCTTGGATGGAAGGCCATGTAGTCCTTGCGCCGGAAGGCTGGCACCTCGCCGTTGCGGTGCTGGCGATGATGCAGGAAGAGCGCGACGCGATCACCGGCAAGGCGTATGGGATCGGAGGTGCTGAGCAGTTCGGCAAGTGCTTCTTCGATGCGTTCCAGCATGTATATGATGAAACCGCCGCAGTCACCTCTGCGGTCCGCGAATTCCAATGCCGCGTGGTACGCGGGTTCGGCGCGGAGGATGAATGCTTCCACGGGCAGGTAGCCGAAGAGGGGCCAATGGCGCATGAGCATGCGGCGCTGCCATAGGCGCGCGAGGCGACCGTTGCCCGCGGTAAAGGGGCGCAGGTACACCATGCCGAAGTGCAGCACGCAACTGGTGAGCAGCGGCGGGAAGTCGTCCTCTTCGGCGTAGCGGAGCAGATCCTGCATGGCCACGGGCAGTCCTTTTGAGGGGGCGGTGCGCAAGGGCTGTGGTTCGCCATAGAGCACTTCCATCGGGCCGGTGCGGTAGCGGCCGGCATCCACGGCAAGGCCGTGCAAGAGCACGCCATGCGCTTGCCGCAGATCCTGCTCGGAAAAGGGGTCGAGGGAGGAAAGCAGGTCGTAGGTGCGGTGTGTGTTGAGGGCCTCCAACGCTTCGGGGCCTTGGGTGCTGGCGGTGTGGTCCTCGGCGAGAACGGCCACTGGGTGCGGATCCAAAAGGCCGCCCTCGATGGCCAGGGTGGCGTGCACGGTGCTGGCACGGTAGGTCTTGGCCGAGCCGGTTGGCGGCAGGTGCAGGTGCCGGGCGTGCGCCTCGCCGAGCTGCCCGTGCAGTTTGGTGAGCAGGTTGAGCATGCGCGGGCTAATGGAGTAATAAGTGATGCTTCCGACGTCCATGATTCAGATCATATGATGCGAACAAAAGTAGTGTTCGCATCTTGGACTGAGCGTGGGACGGGTGCCGGATCCGGGAGTTTTTGCGGCCCCAGCGGACCACCTTCATAAGGACACGTATTCCGCTGATAAACAGTTAGCGAACACCGCTTCAGCGTGGGCACAAAAGCGAGGTCTCCACATGCGAAGGCCGGTGGCGCTGAGAAAATTCCATGAACACGCCTTGGAGGGAAACGCAATTCGGCTACTTTCGCACCCCGTTTTCGAGAAGCAATACACGGAAACGCCTGAAAGCCAAGAGAAAGCACCTCATGCCAACCATTCAGCAGCTTATTCGCAAGGGCCGGGAAACGCCGGTGTACAAGAGCAAGTCCATTGCGCTGAAGTCTTGTCCGCAGCGCCGTGGCGTGTGCACCAAGGTGTACACCACCACCCCTAAGAAGCCGAATTCGGCACTGCGCAAAGTGGCCAAGGTGCGTTTGGTGAACGGCTATGAGGTGATCGCCTACATCGGCGGCGAAGGCCACAACCTACAGGAGCACAGCATCGTGCTCGTGCGTGGTGGTCGTGTAAAGGACCTGCCCGGTGTGAAGTACCACATTGTACGCGGCGTGCTGGACACCAGCGGTGTTGAAGGTCGCAACCAGCGCAGGAGCAAGTACGGCACCAAGAAGCCCAAGGCAGGTGCCGCCGCCCCAGCCAAGAAGAAATAAGCGTTCACGGTAAGGCTACAGAACCATGCGCAAGAAAGCAGTAAAGCACACCACGCTCCCCGATCCCAAGTTCGGTGACGTGCAAGTGACCAAGTTCGTGAACAACCTGATGTACGACGGCAAGAAGAGCAAGTCGTTGGACATCTTCTACAGCGCCATCGACATTGTTGCCGAGAAGAGCGGTGAGGACGGTCTGGAGGTGTTCCGCAAGGCCCTCACGAACGTAACGCCGCAAGTGGAAGTGCGCAGCCGCCGTGTGGGTGGTGCCAACTTCCAGATCCCGCAGCAAGTGCGCGAAGAGCGCAAGAAGAGCTTGGCCATGAAGTGGCTCATCGGCTATGCACGCGGTCGTAACGAGCGCAGCATGAGCATGAAACTCGCTAACGAGATCCTCGCGGCGAGCAAGGAGGAAGGTGCAGCATTCAAGAAGAAGGAAGAAGTCCACAAGATGGCGGAAGCCAACAAAGCATTCAGCCACTTCCGCTTCTGATCAATCGGTAGAGCAAGAGAGCCATGGCTAAGAGGGACCTGACATTCACGCGCAACATCGGCATCATGGCGCACATCGATGCCGGGAAGACCACCACTTCCGAGCGCATCCTGTACTACACCGGTCTTGTACACAAGATCGGCGAAGTACACGACGGTGCGGCCACCATGGATTGGATGGCGCAGGAGCAGGAGCGTGGTATTACGATCACCAGCGCTGCCACCACCACCTTTTGGGATTACCGTGGCGACAAGTACAAGATCAACCTGATCGATACGCCGGGCCACGTGGACTTCACTGTGGAGGTGGAGCGCAGCTTGCGCGTATTGGACGGTGCTGTTGCGCTGTTCTGCGCAGTTGGTGGCGTTGAGCCCCAGAGCGAGACCGTTTGGCGCCAGGCCAACAAGTACAAAGTGCCCCGCATCGGTTTCGTGAACAAGATGGACCGCAGCGGTGCCGACTTCTTCAACGTAGTGGCGCAGATCCGCGAGCGTCTCGGCGCCAACCCAGTTCCCTTGCAAGTGCCCATCGGCGCCGAAGCCGACTTCCTCGGTGTAGTGGATCTGGTGAACAACCGCGGCATGGTATGGAACGATGCCGACCAGGGCATGACCTGGAAGGAAGTGCCCATTCCCGATGACCTGGTTGACACCGTGAAGGAGTGGCGCGACAAGCTGATCGAAGCCGTTGCTGAGAGCGACGACAAGTTGATGGAGAAGTACTTCGCCGATCCCAACAGCCTCACCGAGGCCGAGGTGATGGAGGCGGTGCGCAAGAGCACCATCAACATGAGCATTACGCCGATCCTGTGCGGCAGCGCCTTCAAGAACAAGGGCGTGCAGACCATGCTGGATGCGGTGATGGCCTACCTGCCCAGTCCGATGGACATCGAAGCCGTGATCGGTATCAACCCCGATACGGAAGAAGAGGCCATACGCCACCCCGACCCCGATGAGCCGTTCGCAGGTCTCGCCTTCAAGATCGCGACCGACCCCTTCGTAGGCCGTCTCGCCTTCTTCCGCGCCTATAGCGGCGTACTGGAAGCGGGTAGCTACGTGCTCAATACCCGCAGCGACAAGAAGGAGCGCATCAGCCGCATCTTCCAAATGCACTCCAACAAGCAGAACGCTGTGGAGCGCATCGAAGCGGGCGACATCGGAGCAGCCGTTGGTTTCAAGGACATCCGCACCGGCGACACGCTGTGCGCTGAAGACCATCCGATCATTCTCGAGAGCATGAGCTTCCCCGAGCCGGTGATCGGTATTGCTGTGGAGCCGAAGACCCAGGCCGATCTGGACAAGATGGGTGCTGCTTTGGCGAAACTCGCCGAGGAGGATCCCACCTTCAAGGTGCACACCGACGAAGAGACCGGCCAGACCGTGATCAGCGGTATGGGCGAACTGCACTTGGAGATACTCGTGGACCGCATGAAGCGCGAGTTCAAGGTGGAATGCAACCAGGGCGCTCCGCAGGTGAAGTACAAGGAGGCCATCAGTGGCACCGTGGAACACCGCGAGCTTTACAAGAAGCAGACGGGTGGTCGCGGAAAGTTCGCTGACATCCATGTGCGTATCGAGCCGCAGACGGATCCCGCCAAGTTGGGTCTGGAGTTCGTCGACGAGATCAAGGGCGGATCGATCCCCAAGGAATTCATCAGCCCTGTACAAAAGGGTTTCGAAGGTTCACTGAAGAACGGTGTGCTCGCTGGTTTCCCCATGGAGAGCTTGAAGGTGACGCTGTACGACGGTTCGTTCCACAACGTGGACTCCGATGCATTGAGCTTCGAGATCTGCGCGAAGGCCGCCTTCCGTAATGCGATCCCCAAGTGCAAGCCCGTGCTGT
>JBKJPT010000094.1:0-2626 GCA_046595075.1 Flavobacteriales bacterium | reverse complement strand
GCAAGTTCGCCGGGTTAGGCCACTCGCTCAAGTACTCGTTCATATCCAGCGCGTACTCCTGCACGCTCAAGTACCAGGTTGTCAGAACGTGGGCGTGCAGGAGTACGCGCTGGATATGAACGAGTACTTGAGCGTGTGGCCTAACCCGGCGAGCGTGCAGATCAACTTCTCGTTTGCTCCGCCGCTAGAACTTACCCCCGCAGGCCCATTGCGTGCAACACTGCTGGATGCGACAGGCAGGACAGTACGCGAGGAACACCTCCCAACAGGTGCAACAGTGTTCTCACTTCAGGTCGTGGAGCTACCAGCAGGTGCCTACCACTTGCACCTGAGTGATGGCAGGCGGTGGTTGGCGGGTAGGACCGTGGTGAAGGAATAACCCATGCTCTTGGAAAACGACCCACTTGGCGATGGCCTGCGCGGCCGCTACCTCACGCATCTGTTCAGGGGCGAGGAAAGCGAGGCCGCAGCCTTGGAAGCTGAATTGGAAGCAGAAGATCACACCTCCAAACTGGCTGCCTGGGGCCGCATGTACCAAGGCGTAGATGGCGTATGGAGCGACTTGAGCACGGGCGACGTGAACGAATTATTGGCCTACGCATACGGCGACGAGGCTAGCGCCGGTGCATTGTCTTGGGCCACACTGCTGCACATTGGCGCCTTGGACAGCCTGCCTTATCCGGAAGTTCCTTCATCGCTGAAGAGTTTGTGGATGCGAAAGCTCGATCGCAACGGTGCCGCAACGACAGAGCCGCTGATCGGTGTGGTGCCGAACCCGGCTGGTGATCGCATCGCGTTCATCGTGCCGGAAGGAACTACGGATGGTCTGCTGGAAGTGTTCGATGCGCAAGGCAACTTGGTGCGCAGCATCGCTATCGGCGGTCGTAAAGGGCTGGTTGAGGACAACGTAAAAGATCTAAAGCCCGGTCTTTATGCCGTGCGGCTGATGCTGGATGGTTTCAACCTTGGCAGTAGCAAGTTCACTGTGATGAGATGAGATTCCGCTGGGCAATGATGTTGGCCACCTTGGCTGCAAGCTCATTGGCTTGCAGCCAAGGTGGCTTCACTGTTCACTTTGACAATGAACAAGCGGGCTTGAGCGGGGTGGGTACCTCAATTCGGCAGGTTCCGTCGGGATTTCTGTCGTTCGCAAGACAATTCTCTCAGGAGTTTCCCACGCAAACGCACATACTAGTTCGCCGCCTGAATGAGAACGGGATCGTTCAGGGCGGATCGGATTACTTGCTAGGCGATGATCGTGACTTCGACATAGGCTACATCGATCCGGTTTGCGGCCTGGTCAACGGTTCATTGGCAGCTACCATCACTGAAGGGTACGGCTATGAAAGTGAGAAGCATCTGTACGTTTTCACCATCACAGGTGATACTCTCTCACGTGAATTGGTCACTACCTATCCCCCATTGGATTCTGTGGTCCACTTGGTAAGGCAAACCAGGCGAACATCGGACTACGGCTATGCCTTGGTCGGGGCCTTTGATCCGATTGATGCATACTCCAAGGTTCTGCTTATGCGGCTAGATCAGGACGGCGATACGCTATGGACCAAAACTTACGGGGCAGCCACTGAAGGCCCAGTTGGGCTTGGTGTTGCCGAATACACCGATGGCGGCTTTTTGCTCACAGGTTACGGTACCCCACTAGGCAGCGTGAATAAGAGCTTCCTGATCCGAACAGATGCCAACGGCAACCAGGTCTGGAGAAGAAATTACGGCAACCGGGCTACAGCAGTGAATGGCGCTGTACGTGTTGCTGCCGATGGTGGCATTGTTACATGGAGCGCTTATCGTGAGCCACAATGGCCCACCGACTGGCAACAGATGATGCTCAGGAGATGGGATGCCAACGGTACCGTGGTGTGGGAGGAACGAAACCACTACAACTACTACACGGCCACCTACGATTTCGAGATCCTGCCTGATGGTAGCATGGTGGCCTGCGGTACGGCTTTACTGGAAGCGGTTATCGCCAAGTTTTCAGCAAGTGGGGATAGCTTGTGGTCACGATCCTATGCTCCTACCCATGGTGGTTCCTACCTCTACGATGTGGAACCAACTAGTGATGGTGGCTTCGTAGCTACGGGTTCAACAGACCGATATGATCCGATAGACACCAGCTTCCAGACCAACCAGGTCATCTGGGTGGTGAAGACCGATAGCCTCGGCTGCGTGGTGCCCGGCTGCCAGAACGTGGGGGTGCAGGAGTACGCGCTGGATATGAACGAGTACTTGAGCGTGTGGCCTAACCCGGCGAGCGTGCAGATCAACTTCTCGTTTGCCCCTCCGCAAGAACTTGCTCTAGCAGGCCCGTTGCGGGCAACGCTGCTTGATGCAACAGGCAGGACAGTACGTGAGGAACTCCTCCCAGTCGGAGGAACAGTGTTCTCACTTCCTGTCGTGGAGCTACCAGCAGGTGCTTACCACTTGCATCTGAGCGATGGCAGGCGGTGGTTGGCCGGAAAGACCGTGGTGAAGGAATAGCACATCGCCTGCTGAACGGTATGTTCACGCCGCCCCGCTCAGCAGGGCACATGGCGATGCTCGCGCTACTACGTTATCTCCTCGCGCTCCTGCTTTGCTGGATGCTGCTCTTCGTGTTGCAGCAGGC
>JBKJPT010000286.1:0-4827 GCA_046595075.1 Flavobacteriales bacterium | reverse complement strand
GGCCACAGCCGGTACACAGCCGGGTGCGCTCACCTCTACCGGCGTACTGAACGAACCACTGCCACCTACCGACACATAGTTGGACGCAGGTGATGCTTTACCCCAGAGCACCACGGGGTCCCCGCTTGCATTCACATCCACGCGTGGCCGCAGACCGCCGGCACCTGCCGGGTTGCAATTGGTGACGGTGCTCCATGCAATGGCCGTGGTCTGCGCTACGGCACCGTGGCAGAGAAAAGTCGCTAGTGCGATCAGCGTGTGCTTGTTCATGGGGTTCGCCCGTTGGAAAAGGTGAGGGTGGTACGAAGGTCGTTCTACTTCTTCTCGAAACGTGCAACGCCCCGTTCGCCGCGAGCGTCGGTTAGGCGCAGCAGGTAGTTGCCTACCGCCAGAACGCTCACATCCAAGCGGCCTTGGTGCACAGCGCCCGAAAGCACTGCACGGCCTTGGAGGTCCAGCACCTGCGCATTGGTCCACCGTGGGTCGCTCACGGTAAGCATGTCGCTCGTGGGATTAGGGCTGATCAATACTTCGTTCACGTCCAGTTCAGCGATGCCGATGGTACCGGCCAATGCTGCTTCAATGGCGGCAATGATCGCCGGGTTGTCGCTGTTGCTATGGCCGAGCTCGACATAATGCACCGCATGGTCGGTACCGCCGACCACTGCGATCGTCGGCATTCCCATGCCACCATAATACGTGGTGAGGTTGCTCATGCCTGCGAACACCATGTGCGTAAATCCGTTGGTGTTCTTCCAATCGAGCATCTGCGTGCAGTTGATGCTGTTGGTGAATCCGATGCTGTACAGCTTTACTCGCGTGGGGTCGCTCACATTGGGAAGCACGTTCGTTGTAAGGCTCTGTGCGCCGGTAACGCATGGTTGGCAGCCCATCATCACCATTTCCAGGATAACCACGTTGCCCGCATCCAGTTCGGTGAACAAGTTGTGTGGGTTGCCGTCACAATCGTTGGCGGTGAAGTCGGCAGCAGTGGTTTGCGCGCTTAGGCTCGTGGCCAGCAGCAGCGCGATGGGGAGTAGGAAGTGTTTCATGGTTCGTTGGTTGTTTGTTGTTCGTTGATCATGCCGATGGGCTCGACATGGGTTTCTTCAAGGTTGAATGATGAGTTTTGCAGTGAACACAGTTGGTCCATTGGAAGGATATACGGACACGATGTATCCGCCACTGATAAGTGATGCGGCGGGGAACAAGCATTTTCCTTGATCGAAGCGTACGGATCGGTCGCTGGCGGTGCGGCCCAAGGCATCGCGCACAACCACCCTCGCCGAGCCATTGTAGCCGGGCAAGCCAAGACGGATGCTTCCGCCAAGTGCTGGTTCCGACCATGCTGAAAGCACTGGACCCGATGCATTCAACTCGCCTATGGCATTGGGATCGATCACCACGAACTGGCCCATCATGCCTTCGTCCTCGTGCATGAGCAGGTGGCAGTGGTACATGTAGGGCATGTCCGGATCGGCGAAGTCGTCGAAGCGGGTGATGACGCGCGCGCTGCCCATGGACGGCACATAAACCACGTCCTTGAGGCCTTGCTCCCATTCGGGAACCGGCAACCCATTGCGATCGAGGATATTGAACTGGATGTCGTGGATGTGCACCGGATGCCCCACCATGGTGTTGTTCACGAACTCCCAGATCTCGGTGGTGCCAAGGTTCACGGTCTCGTTGATCACATCCATGTCATACAGGGTCCCGTTCACAAAGAAAGGTCCTTCGATCAATTCCAATGCACCCATTCCTTCTGGCTGCATGTCGAAGGTGCGGGTGATGGTCGCATCGGCTTCATTGAAAGGTGTGAGGTTGGCCAGTGTCCCGGGTATGCTCGTGATGGCTTCCTGCGTGGGCGCACCCACGGTGAAGGAACAAAGCGGATGATCGGCGCCGTTCAACGCGTTCTCCTCATAGCCATCCAGATAAGCCATGCCATTGCCCACTTGGGGCGAACCAATGATCCCGTTGGGCAGCTCGCTGTTGAAAGCCATCAATTGGAACGATTGGCCCTGCATGGTGCCGAGGTCCACGAGCAGCTCTGCGCGTTCGCCGGGCATGAGTTGCAGGCGATCCAGCAGTACCGGAGCCGCAAGCAGACCACCGTCGGTGCCAATGACATGGAAGCCCATTCCATTGCTGAAGCCCAGGTTGAACGTGCGTTCACTGGAACCGTTCAAGCAACGCAAGCGCACCACTTGCGCGGGCAGTTCCTTCCACGCGTCTCGTACGCCGTTCACGACAATGATGCTGTCCAAGCCCGTGTGCACCATCACTTGGCCGCCCACGATAGCCTTGGCTTGCAGGATCAATGGTATGTCGTCAACACCGTAGGTGCGTGGCAAGGCCAATGCGGCTTCCTCGGCATCACGCACGATGATCATGCCCGCAAGGCCCAAGGTCACTTGGTAGTCGGTAAGGCCATGGCCGTGCGGGTGGTACCAGTACGTGCTGGCTTTATCCAGCACTGTGAAGGAAGGCGACCATGTGGTGTTGGGGTAGATCAGCGAATGCGGTCCGCCATCGTTGGCCGCGCTCACATGCAGGCCGTGCCAGTGCGTGGTGGTGAGGTCCGGCAGCGTGTTCGTCACGTTCAAGGTCACGCTCTGGCCGCGTTGCAGCATGATCGTTGGCCCCAGCAGTGATCCGTTGTAGCCATAGGTTTCCACCACTTCGCCCACATGGAACGCGGTGGTACCGGCTTGTACCGACAGATCGATCACCGCACCGCTCAGTGTATCGGGGATAAGCAGTGGGGTTTGCGCACCCGCAGGTATAGCACCGGCCAGCACGAACGCTACGGTCGCGGCAAAGGCGAACCGCCGAGCGAGGAACGAAGAGGAACGAAGAGCGACAATTCTCACGGACATGCGATGCTTTGGATGTGAACGAGGCAGTGCGACCAGCGCCAAGGCAACCTATGCCAAGGCGCATCAATTCACCCTTCGCTCACACCCGAATAACGCGGAGCAAGGCCGATCGTTCGGTACCCGTTAGCGGAGGGGGTCGCTCCGGATGAAAGCGGCCGTAAGCGTTCGTGAGCGAATTTCCCGGTGACAGGAGCAAGGGTGCCCAGGCTACGGCCGCGAACGTGGGCAGCAAAAGCCGGACAGCGGCGCTGCGCTCCAAGGTGGAAAGATCCGCTTGCGCTACGGTGTACTCGCAGCAGTGCATTCGCAATTCCGCACGGTCGCTCGTGGCATCGGGGTGGCAACACGATTCGATCTCCACCCACGCCATGCGGCTCTTGCCCATCTCGGGGCAATACATCCGCCACAGCGCAGGCACGGAAGTACCTGCTACCAACAGCAAGGCCATCGGTGGCATCAGCCAACGGCACTTGCGCAATGTGGAAAGCAGCTTCACAACGGCGAAGCTAGGCCCTGAGTGAGGTTTCCTTACCAGCGATACCCACAACCCTTGGAAGGCATCCGGCTGCGGAAGGAACGACCCGTTGCCGCAGGATCGCTTGGGGCTCGCGATGATGCAGTGCCTTTGTGCAGCCTACCCCGAGCTCACCCAGCCTCCTTCTCTTTCCACCGCCGCCAGCCGCATCCCTGAAACATGAGCCACGCGCGCACCGGGACTGCAGGATGAAATGTCGACGGGTCAGTATGCATCAGCGGGAACAGTGTGTGTTCTTCGGCTATGCCGTCAGCCGTTGCTCGGCTCCTTGTCCTTCAGGGCCAAGGTGAAGCGGATCGTGCAGCCTTCCCCTTCAACACTCTCGGCATGTACTGCACCCCCATGTACCTCGACGAAGGTTTTCACAATGGCCAGGCCCAAGCCTGAACTCTCCACCCGATCGGCATCGCCTTCTCCTTTATGGAACACCTCTCCAAGGCGGTGGGCGGGTATTCCTATACCCGTATCGCTCACCCAGCATTCGATCAAGCCCTCGTCCGTCCGCTCCTTTGCCCCGATCCTGACTTCACCCCGTTCTGTGTGCGTGATCGCATTGCCGATGAGGTTCTGGAAAATACGTTTCACGAGACCCGCATCAGCGAAGACGACGAGGTCCAATGGCACCTCGTTGATGAGCACCACGCTCCCGGATCCGCCGATGGGCCGTATGTCGTGGATCAGTCCTTCCACCTTGGGCCACAGATCGAAGTGGCGCCGCTCCAATTTCACGCCCACCTCCGTGGCCAGGTTGCTGTTCTCCTCCAGCACCTTGTTCACCAAGGTCTTCACATGGGCCACGTTGCGCGTCAAGGAAGCGAACAACTGGTGCTTCTGTGCGGGTGTGATCGCCTCCGGATCGGGGTCCGATAGGATGCTTGCGGTCAACCCGATGGCGTTGAGCGGAGTGCGCAGATCATGGGTCACGAAAGCGAGGTATTCCTCCCTGCGGTGCTGGACTTCTTTGGCTTGCTGTATCGCGTAAGATTCCACGGCAAGGCCAATGGCACCATCGAAGACGCGGTTGAGGATATGGAACGCCTTCCCCGCCATGTTCAGGTTGTTGGAAACGGCAAGATCGTGAAGACAGCCGCGAAGGATATTGTATTCAGCCACCACTTCCACGATATCGAAGCCATCCGCCACGCGCTGCTCCCCATGAGCCACCGGGGTCCCTATGCTCAGCGCTTCCGTGATGCTCACATCCGTTCGGCTTTCAAAAGCAGTGGCCAGTTCCTCGATCAGATCGGGGACATGATCGTTCAACACCGGCACGCTGAGGTTTTGGGCGCTGGGGAGCTTGGCCACCTCCTGCCGCCACGTGGTGAGCACGTTCACAGCCTCCTTCCGCACCAAGTGGGCGAACCGCTGTAATTCTTCCGTTGTCAATGCGTACGCGTTTTCGAAGGGATAAAG
>JBKJPT010000258.1:0-3594 GCA_046595075.1 Flavobacteriales bacterium | reverse complement strand
GCTGAACGGTATGTTCACGCCGCCCCGCTCAGCAGGGCACATGGCGATGCTCGCGCTACTACGTTATCTCCTCGCGCTCCTGCTTTGCTGGATGCTGCTCTTCGTGTTGCAGCAGGCCAGCTTCCTCTTCTTCGATCCGGTGTGGACCACGGGCCTGGACTGGCCTGCGATCAAAGGCAGCTTCGCGCATGCGCTTCCCATGGACCTGAGCGCGGCGTGCTACCTCACCTTGCCGGTGCTGCTGGTGTGCCTGCCTTTGTTGTGGAAGGAAATGCCTTGGGCACGCAAGACGATCAAGGTGCTGTTGATCGTGTTCGTGATCGTGGCCGCCTTCGTTAACGTGTGCGATACCGCCCTCTTCCGCGCGTGGGGCACCAAGGTGAACCACAAGGCGCTCAGCTATTTGATCTATCCGGAGGAAGTGATGATGACGGCCGCTGGTGTACGACCGGGACAACTGATCGTGATCCTCTTGGCCCAATTCGGCATGGCGTGGTTCCTCTTTTCGCGTGTGGATCACAAGCGGAGCTTCGTGGACAAATGGGCCGGGGGTGCACGAGTGCTAGGGAAGCGCGCCCTTGCACCGGCGCACTCTCGCACTCTGCCGCGCTTCGCAGCAATTGTGCTCTTCCCTCTCGTGCTTTTCTTGGGCCTGCGCGGCGGCGTTCAGGAATACCCGATCGATCGCAGTTGGAGCTACCACAGTGTTCATCCGGTGCTCAACTTGGGTGCGCTCAACGGCATCTGGAACCTGATCGTGCTGCTGGCCGAGCCACCGGAGATCGAGTCGAACCCGTATATCAACATCCCGCAGGAGATAGCGGATCGGATCTTCACCGAGTTGCATACCGATGGCCATGGCGAGCGGGACAGCATACTCACCACCGCCCGACCCAACGTGATGCTGGTGATGCTCGAAAGCTGGACCGCCGATGTGGTGGGCGTGCTCGGAGGCGATAGCGGCGTAACGCCGGGCTTCGATCGCTTGGCAAATGATGGCTTGCTCTTCACCAACTTCTACTCCACCGGCTTTCGCACCGAGCAAGGTTTGTGCGCGCTCATGAGCGCATTCCCTTCGCAACCCAAGACCACGATCATCAGGCAATACGGCAAGTTCGATCGCCTGCCCAGCGTGGTGAACGTGCTCCACTCCGCGGGCTACAACTCCACGTATTGGTACGCGGGCGATGTGGCCTTCGCCAACACGCGGTCCTACCTCGAGACCATCGGCTTCGATGTGATCCACGACGAGAACTCCTTCCCCATTGTGCATCGCACCGAGTGGGGCGCGTATGACGAGGAGCTCTTCGCATTCCACCTGCACAGCACGCGCACCGCGCGGGAACCGTTCTTCCACACGGTGATGACCAGCACCAGCCACGAGCCGTTCAACGCACCCGTGAACGAAGGCTTCCCCGGCTCCACGGATCCGCAGCGTTACCGCAACAGCGTACACTACACCGATCGCCACCTCGCGGCCTTCATCGATTCCTGCAAGAAGCAACCGTGGTACGATCGCACGCTCATCATCATCGTCGCCGATCACGGTCACTACCTGCCGCACAACCGCGGCAGCCACACCATGGAACGACATCGCATTCCGTTCCTTCTCACCGGCGGTGCGCTGAAGCCTGAATTGCGTGGTGCGCGAGACAACACCTTCGGCTGCCATGTGGATCTCGCGGCCTCATTGCTCGGCCAGCTCGGTCTACCTGCTGATCGCTTCGAGTGGAGCAAGGACCTCTTCCGCGCCGGTGATCAACACTTCGCATTCTGGACCTTCGATGATGGCTTCGGCATGGCAAACGCGGAGCAAGCGATCGTGTACGACAACCTCTCGAAGCTCGTGATGCAGCGCCGCGATACTTCGGCCAGTAACAGCGATGATGAACTGCCGTTGCTGCAAGGCAAAGCGCTGGAGCAAGTGCTGATGGAGCGATACATAGAGTTGAGCCAGTAGAGGGGAAGTGGGCATTCCCTTCGCTTCGCTCGAGATGACCAGCAGTTGCGGTGAGCAGTATCCCAACCAACGTTGGCCGGGATACTGCCCACTGCTGCTGCCAACTGAATACTATCCCACGTACCGCAAGCTCTTCCCGGGATACAACGCGGCTGCTCCAAGCTGCTCCTCTATGCGCAGCAACTGATTGTACTTCGCGATCCTGTCGCTGCGGCTTGCGCTACCGGTCTTGATCATGCCGCAGTTGAGCGCCACGGCCAGGTCGGCGATGGTGCTATCCTCGGTTTCGCCGCTGCGATGGCTCATGACGCTGGTGTACTTCGCGCGGTGCGCCATCTCCACAGCTTCGATGGTCTCGGTGAGCGTTCCGATCTGGTTCACCTTCACGAGGATGCTGTTGGCGATGCCTTTCTCGATCCCTTCCGCGAGACGCGCGGTGTTGGTCACAAAGAGATCATCGCCTACGAGCTGCACGCGATCACCAAGCGTCTCGGTCAATTTCTTCCAACCGGCCCAATCATCTTCGGCCATGCCGTCCTCGATGCTCACGATGGGATAACGCTTGGCCCAATCGGCCCACATAGCCACCATATCGTTGCTAGTGAGTACATCGCCGGTGCTCTCCAAGGTGTAACGCTTCTTCTTCGCATCGTAGAACTCGGTGCTGGCGCAATCCAGCGCGAGCACGATGTCGTCCCCGGGTTTGTATCCAGCGGCCTCGATCGCTTGCATCACCAGCTTCAATGCGTCCTCATTGCTAGGCAGGTCCGGTGCGAAGCCCCCTTCGTCGCCCACGTTGGTGCTCAGGCCCTTCTTCTTCAGCACGGCCTTCAACGAGTGGAACACTTCGGCACCCATGCGCAGGCCATCGCTGAAGCGCTTCGCGCCCACGGGCATGATCATGAACTCCTGCACATCCACCTTGTTGTCTGCATGCGCACCACCGTTGAGCATGTTCATCAACGGCACGGGCAGTGTGTTGGCGTTGACGCCACCGACATACCGGTAGAGCGGCAGTCCTGTTTCGCTGGCCGCGGCTTTCGCCACAGCGAGGCTCACACCCAGGATCGCATTCGCGCCCAAGTTGCTCTTGTTCGGCGTGCCATCGAGTGCGATCAGCGCGCGATCGATCATGCCTTGATCGCCCACGAGCGCGCCATGCAGTTCGGTATTCAGCGTTTGGTTCACGTGTTCCACGGCCTTGCGCACGCCTTTGCCCAGGTAACGCTTCTTGTCGCCATCGCGCAGCTCCATGGCTTCGTGCGCGCCGGTGCTGGCGCCACTGGGTACAGCCGCGCGACCGAAATGACCAGCGTCTGTCCACACGTCCACTTCGATGGTGGGATTGCCGCGCGAATCGAGGATCTCCCGTGCTTGGATCTTGGCAATGAGGCTCATGGGGAAGTTGTCAGTTGTCAGGCTCGACGACGGGGACCACGACTATACGCTTTGCGGAACGGTGCGTTCGACCTGCTCATGTGCACGCATCAACTGCACGAAACGATCAAAGAGGTAACGGCTGTCGTAGGGGCCGGGTCCGGCCTCGGGGTGGTATTGCACGCTGAAGACCGGACGATCCTTCAAGCGGATACCCGCGATGCTGCCATCGTTGAGGTGTACGTGCGTGATCTCCA
>JBKJPT010000249.1:0-13187 GCA_046595075.1 Flavobacteriales bacterium | reverse complement strand
TCAATAAAGAGTCCATGGATTCGAGTCCGCGTTTGCATAAACACATCCGTTGGTGACCCTCGTCGTGTATCGAAGTTGGGAAATAGCGTGTAAGTGTGATGCGTGCCAGCGGTCTAGTTTCTCAGTTCCCCCAGCGCCCCCATCGCCATCATTCCCGCTCCTATCGCAAGCGCATCCTCGTCGATATCGAACGCCGCCGTATGCAGACCCGAAGTAGTTCCCGGCTTGCTCGCGTTGCCCGTGCCCAAGCGGTAGAAGCACCCGGGCATCACGTGCGTGTAGTACGCGAAGTCCTCCGCACCCATGCGGATCTCCATGTCCACCACGTTCTCCGCCCCCACGAGTTCGACGGCTGCTGCACGCATTCGCGCCGTGAGTTCTGGATCGTTCTTCACCACAGGTGATCCCTTCACCAGTTTGAACTGGACCTCGCCACCCATACTGCGGGCGATCTCGTTGCTGATGCGCGGCAACAGCGCGTGCAACTCATTGCGCAACGCTTCATTGAAGGTGCGCAGTGTTCCATCGATCGCCACCGTATCGGGGACAATGTTGGTGGCGCCGTTGGCGATGACCTTGCCGAAGCTGATCACCATAGGCTCGCCCTGCGGCGTGACGCGCTTTGCTTCTTCATAGAGCCTAGGGATCAACTGTGGGGCAATGAGGATCGGATCCACCAGCTTGTGGCGCACGGCAGCGTGTCCGCCTTTGCCGACCACGGTGATGTAGATCTCATCGGCAGCGGCCATGAACGCACCACTGCGGTAACCCAGTTTGCCCACGGCGAGTTCAGGTGTGACGTGCTGGCCAACAATGCCCGTGGGTTTGGGGTTGTTCAGTACGCCCTCCTTCACCATGAGCGATGCTCCACCGGGTTCCTTCTCTTCGCCCGGTTGGAAGACCAGCATGACATTACCGCTCCACTGCTTCCGCATGCGGTGCAAGGCGATCCCCGCGCCAAGGACCATGGCGGTGTGTGCATCGTGCCCGCATGCGTGCATCACACCGGGGTTCGCTGAGCAGTAGTCTGGCTTACCTGTCTCGGTGATGGGCAGTGCGTCCATGTCACCACGCAACGCGAAACAGCGATCCGATGTGGATGCTTCGCCGCGCACCACGGCGATCAAGCCTGTGCCCTTTGCATCGAGCGTGAGCCGCGCCACGTTCTCGCGCACTTCGATCCCTTCCTTCTTCAGCACATCGGCCACAAAAGCTGCGGTGCTGTGTTCCTGAAAGGACAATTCTGGATGGCGGTGCAGGTGGCGTCGCCACTTCACCATGTCCGCTTGCAGTGCGACCACCTGTTGCTTCACGATAGCGGCGCCGTGCGAGGTAGAAGCGCTTGCACCGAGCGGAGTCGAGGTGTTCACCTGCCGAGGATGAGTTTGATCGCGACGAAGAGCATGATGACGCCGAAGACGCGTTTCACCGTATCGGCCGAGAGTGAGAGCGCTCCCTTGCTGCCAAAGTAGCCACCGGCCACGAAGGCCACGGCGATCACGCCCACCACCTTCCAATCGATCATGCCCTCCTTGTAATAGTTGCGGACGGCGAGGAACACGACAGGGAGCATGAGCACCGCGAGGCTGGTACCCTGCGCTTGATGCTGCGTGTAGCCGAGCAGCCAGATCAATGCGGGAACCATGATGATGCCACCGCCCACGCCCACGAAACCGCTGAGGATACCAGCGAGCAGACCGACGACGATGAGCATGCCTATGGTGTGCAAGTCCATGCCGAACATCAGATATCAAGGCTGAGCGAGAAGTGGAACACGCGCGGAAGGGTGACCCCATCATCCACACCCCAAGCCCAATCGGCGCGCATGAAGTAACCGAGCACCCGCGAACGCAGACCGAAACCATAACTGTAAACGATGGGTTCGCGCTGGCTGTCGAGGGTGATAGTGAGCGGATTGCGATCAATGACGATGCGATTGAAGGTGTTGTCCTGCGAATAGGGATCGAGGCCGGTCCATGCGCTGCCCACGTCGGCGAAGGCCGCGACCTGCAAGTGATTGAAGAGGTCTGACCGGATGGGGCGGTTCACCAAGTAGCGCACGATGGGCACGCGCAGTTCGCTATTGAAGAGCGCGAAGCTGGTGCCGTTGCGCGCATTGTAGAAGAAGCCACGCATGGGCACGCTCATGCTCTGGTAGAAGTAGTTCTGCGAGAAGTCGATGGGGATGCTCTCATCATACTTCGCAAAAAGCCAATTGTCCACACCGCCCAGGAAGTGGATGATCTTGCGGCTGCCCAACGAAGTATTGCCCGCGAGGCGGTTCACCCAGATCAGTTCGCGGTGCACCTTCAATGAGTGGCGCAGGTCCATGCCCAGTACTTGCATGTCACCATCCTTGTCGGGCTGCTTGTAGTACTCCCCGAAGACCTTCAGTTTCCAACCCGTCCACAGGTTGAGGCCGCGGGGCATGCTGCTGTCATAGATGTATTCCAATTTGCCACCGGCCATATGATCGCTGAAGTTGGGCACTACTAGGCTCAATGGATCGATGCTCTGTTGTACGTAGCGGTCGTTACGGTACACCACCGATGCGCGCAAGCTGGCCAGTTCACTGAAGGGCCAGCTGATCTGGTAGCGCATGTTGTGCGTGTGCACCTTCACCACGCCGGTCTGGCTCACTCCCTGGTAGGCTTGTCGTTGGAAGGAGATACGCTTGTCCAAGCGGTGCTTCAGATTCTCGTACATCAACAGGTAATCGTTGTTGTTCAGGTCGAGCGCTAGACGGAAACCGCCCACAATGCGATGGTCCTCGAACAGGTCGCTGATACCCATGCGCGTGAGACCGCTCAAGCCAGGGTTCAATCCGGCCTGTCCGGTGAAGGGCTGATAGAACTGGTTACTGAAGCTATTGTCCACCTGCGTGATCACCTGGTCCACGGTGAAGTTGAGGTTGTAGTTGCGTTGTTCGGGATAGGCGAAGGGTCGCGTCGTCGCCGTATCACTGCTCGCCTGCGCCGTAGGTTGCAGGATCGGATCGCCAGTGTTCGGTGGCGGCGGTGCCCCGGGCGTTTCATCGGTGAATACATAGTGCTGCACATCCACGGCATCGGCGCCCGTGCTGCGCGGCACCTGCGGATCCACCTTCACCACGGGGCTCATGTCGTTGCTGAGCGAACTCGGGTTGGCGGCGTTCAGTGAATCAGGGCTGGGCAAGCCACCAGGGCCACCTTGCGTGGTACGACCATCTTCCGTTCGCCCACCATAGAAGCGGTACCGACCATCGCGCAACTGCAACATGGTGTAGCGGCCGCGCGCGGGCAGCACATCGTGTTCCAACACCGACCGGCGGAGATCGCTCAAGCGTTCCTCCACGGTGAAGTAACGGTAATGCACGCTGGTGTCGATCTGGCTCACGATGCTGTCGTAGCGCACACGATATCGGTTGTGGATCCCGTCCAGATCGCTCAGGAAGGTGTAGCTCGCACTGTCGAACTGGAAGGGTTGTGTCTCGTTCACTCCCACCGTGTTGGTGAGGCGCGTGAGCACGCGGCCCCGTGATGCGAGGTCCAGCAGGAAGATGTCCTTGTAGCCGTTGACCAAGGCCACGTCCTTGAACACGCGCAACGTATCATCGGTGCGATCGCTGCTGAATATGATACGCTCGTCACCGTCGGTGAAGTGCGGGTCGAGATCATCGTACTGATCATCGGTGAGCTGCTCCTGTCTGTTGCCCACCACATAATAGAGGTAAAGATCCGTGCGGCCATCGCGCACTGCGCTAAATATGATGTTGCGACCATCGCTGCTGTACGCCATGCTCAGGACCTTTTCCAGCATGAGCACCGGCTTCTCGGTGGTCTTGTTGTCGTCCACCGTCCAAGTGCGCATGAAGAGGTTGCCCTTCCTCTCCAACGCATAGCTGAGGGCTTTGCCCGAAGGATGCCAAGCGATCACGGGGTAGCTGCGGTCGATGATGCGGTCCAACTTCTTCTCGCCCTTCACTATGCGGCGCACCTTGCCGGTCTCCATTTCCATCACCCACACCTTGTACTGTCCCAGTTCGTTGCTGGTCCAGGCCAGGTAACGACCATCGGGGCTTTGTTTGAACTGTGCATAGGTGCGTTGCTTCTTGGTGCGGATCGGCAACGGATCGAAGGACACTTCCTGCCGCAAGCGATCCTCTTCGGCGAAGCCGCCCTTGTAGTAGGCCAGGCATTCCTGTGTGAGGGTCTTGAGTGATACACCGAGCACGAAGAGGAAACCGCTCTCGGCATTGCGGCTCACCCTTGTCATGTAAAGGATGTTGGGGATCACTGCAGGCCCGTACACATCGGCCACGTATTTCCAGATCATGTGGCCCGCGTTCCGCGCATCGTCACCTTCGAGCCGGTTGAACTTATCGAAGCGCCCACTGAGCACGCCATCACGCACGCGGTTGTTGAGGGTGGCATCCCATGGCCGGGATTCATAGCTGATGATCCCTTCGGTGTACCAAGGCGGCAGGCTCATGAAAGTGGCGCTGCGGATCATCTCGCGCCAGTTGCCACCGAACATCATCTGGTCGATGATCACATGCGCGATGCCCGAACGGATCTGCTGATCAAGCAGCGTGTGGTCCCCTTCATAGTACACGAAGATCTTGGTGCCCACGATGCGCGTGAGCCCACCGATGTTGTTCTGGCCCGTCATGCCTTCCAACCCGATGTTGCTCTGACGGAAATCCGTGAGCGAGTTGTATACGATGAACTGCAGGCGCTCGTCGAGGGTGAAGTCCATTTCGCGCTCCAGTTCCTTCAAGTGGCGCTGCGCGCTCTGTGCGGTATAGCGCGCCAAGTCACGGCCTTCCTTGTAGAAGAACACTTCCATGTCCGGAAAGCGGTACTGCTGCCACAGGAAGTCCTGGTACTGTACCCGGTTCTTGCCATACTCCTGCTGCGATCCCGAATAGAACTGGGCAGGTAGCTGCAGCGCGATGATCGCGGCACAGAGAACGAGCGTGATGCGGTGCGCGGAGCGGAAGAGCACGAGTTGAAGATAGCTACTTTGGCCGCCCTCGCCGGGCCGACCTAGGGTGTGTACTTGTAGGTGCGAAGTTCCGGCAATTCCCGGCATGCTCCACGTTGCGTCTTTCACCTTCAATCCCTTTCAGGAGAACACTTTTGTGGTCCATGATGGTTCGCAAGCCTTCCTGTTCGATCCCGGATGCTGGAACACTGCCGAGGAACGCGAAATGGAAGCTTGGTTCAAGGACAACGCACTGACCCCCGTGCGTCTTGTGCTCACCCATGCCCATATCGATCATGTGCTCGGCTGTGCTTGGGTTCACAAGAAGTACAACCTGCTGCCCGAGTTGCACCGCGCCGATCTTCCGCTCCTGCAAGCCGCACCCCGACAAGGTCAGCTTTACGGCGTACACTGCGAGCCTTCACCAGAGCCCGCACACTTCATCGAGCCGGCCGATGTTCTCCGTCTCGGTGAGGAGGAGTTGAAAGTGCTATTCGTTCCTGGCCACGCTCCGGGTCACATCGCCTTGTTCAGCGAGGAGCATCGGTTCGTGATCGCCGGCGATGTGCTCTTCCGGGACAGCATCGGCCGCACCGATCTGCCCGGCGGCGATACCGACACCTTGCTGCGCAGCATTCGCGAACAGCTATTCCCGCTGGGCGATGATGTAACGGTGTACGCTGGCCATGGGCCGGAAACCACGATCGGCAGGGAGCGACTGAAGAATCCCTTCTTGAGGTAGTACGAGGCGAGTGACAAGTCTCCAGTTGCCAGGCTCTAGTGCTCGTGCGGCGGCGGACTCGCCACTAGAGACTAGCCACTCGCCTCTTCGTCAAGGGTGGTAGCCGTCCTGCTTGTACACCTTGCTGCCTGCGGCGTGCTTGATCGGTGGCGGACAATCGAAACCATTGCGGGCGCGCAGGAAAAGGAAACGCACGCTGATGATGAGCGGGCGGTACTCGTTGCTGAACCATTGCAGCTTGCCGAAGTCCTGATCCTCCGGGACCAAGCTGAAGATGGGTGTCTCGATCGCAGGGATCATGAGCAGTTTGCTCGTCAGCTTGAAGCCGTAGCCCACCTTGAAGTGCAGTTGGGCAATGAGATCGGGCGGGAAAGCATGCTTGTTTAGGACTGGATCACCGGTGTGATCATAGCTGCTACCGAAGCGATAGTCCGCATTCGCCCCGAGGCACAGTTGCACGAATTGGTAGTTGCCGGTCTGAATGAACTTGTTGGCGTTGGCGCTGAGTGTGACGAATTCTTCAGCGAAGCTGCCCTCACCAGCGGTCGCCGAAATGGAATCGCCACGGACCACCGTGCCTTCGAGGCTTTCCTTGCCGCGCAGGTTCTTGTAAGCAAGCCCCACATCGAAGTAGTCCAAGATCACGGGGTCGCGCGTAAACCAGGTTAGGCCCGCGCCTAGGTAGAGCCCCACTTTGCCACTGGGGTCGTAGGTGGCAGTGTACACCGTATCGGCGTTGCGAAGCACCTCCTCCGCTTGGTCCTTGAAGCGTGGCAATGTGTAGGTGACCCCTGGCTCCACGAACCACCCGATGCGCTTGGCCGACCCTTCGAGCGGGATCAGATCGGGGCGCTTGCGCTGCATGAGGCCTTGCGAAATAACCTGTGCGGCCATGTGCAGTAGTAGGACCAGGATGAGCGAGCGTCGCATGGCCGAAAGTTGGTGCTGTGCTCCACCATCAACGTCCCCGATCGCGCGAAAGTGTCAACGCCGCTTTGTGGGCGGCGTTGACAATACTTGGAAGACCAAGGTTCAATGCGATACCATCACCTTCAACTCACGCGCATCACCACCCGACCCGATGCGCACCAGGTACTCCCCGTCGTAGAGGGTGCGTACATCGAGGTACCAGATCGTACTGCCTTGGGGGATGCGCGCTGCACGCACCACACGCCCTTGCATGTCCAACAAAGTGGCTTGCAGGTCCTCGTGGAGCAAACCCTTCACCTGAATGGCGATCAGATCGCTCGCTGGGTTGGGGAACACGGCAACGTTCAAATCGCTCACTACTTCCTCTACGCCCGTTGAAGGATCATAGGTGATCACCGACTCCGTTATGGAAGTCACATTCGTGGCCGTCTTCACGCCGTAGAACGTCGGTCCGACAACATACGGGTAGGCCGAATTCCAATTGGCGTCCACGGTGCAGAAGTAGGCGTAGGTGCCCGCAGGGAATTCCGGCGTAACGCATGTGCGACCGTTGTGCTCGTCGAGGTAGGTAGCATCACCCGGATGAGCGACGAACTCGTAGTCCTCACGGAAGTACCCCAATGGGTAGGTGGTGCTCACCGCCGGCCCATCGGCTACATCGGTGCCGTCGGCGTGGGTCGTCCGCACGGTGATGTTGCGCAATTGATAGCCGCTCTTGATCCGTGCGGGGCCACCGGTGCCGTCCGTGCCAGCATAACCGTAAGCTCCATAGATCGGATATCCGTCGTACGCAAAGCCCAACAACGGTGAATGCTGCGCATCGTCGATCGCATAGAGGCCATCCGAAGCGTAGAGGTCACAAACCGTGGAAATGACCACGAGGTCCAAGTTGAAAGCGCTCGGGTTCTGGTGGTGGTGATAGTTGCCCATGGCAGGGTGCGCCTTCGAGCAATCGAATCCGGCGCGTTCAGCAGGAATTGCGTCCCTGTTCCATGCTTGCGTCGCGCCCATGCCTCCGGGACAAGGCGGATTGCCAGGTCCCCCGCACAAGGCGCCCGTGGTCGTATTCCAAGCAACGCCATCACGATAGTCGAACAGTGCTACGCCGTTGATGAATACGCCGATGTTGCCACCAGTGGTCGGTATGGGCGTGCCCGTATTCGGTTGCGGCACGCGCGGGAACTTGAAGATCGCGTTCTGATCCGTGGCGATGGAGGGATTGCCATCGAGGAAAGGGCCCGTGATATAGGCCGGTATGCCATGGGTGTGTACGTAGGACCAATCTGCGGAATAGTCCACTTGTTGCACATTGGCCAAGACAGCGTCCTGGATCGGGGTGCTGTTGCCAGCCACGTAGTGCTGGCCCATGATGCTCGTGGAATTGAAGAGCCAATCGGTGATGACGGGGTCGGTTTGTGCCAGCACTGGCACTGCGATCACAACGGCGAGAGCGACGAGGACTTGTTTCATGGGCGATCGTTCGTTTGTGGGTTGGACGACTCTTGGAGTTCGACCCTTCGCTGGGCCGCTCATCAATTCATCGGAGCTGCGTGGGCCGGGTTCAGCAGGAAATCGCGGTCGGTGAGGGTGAGCAAGAACGCAAGCAGATCCGTGCGCTCGTTAGAGGTGAGGACTATGGGTTCCGCCAGCTCCTTGGCAAGTGTGGCAGAGCGATGAATGCCTCCCGTGTAGTGGGCCAATACTTCGCGCACGCTCTTGAAGCGACCGTCGTGCATGTAGGGATAGCTGAACTCCACGTTGCGCAATGAGGGAACCTTGAAACAGAGCGAATCCTTCGCCTCGTGGGTGATGCCGATACGACCACCATCGTGCAGCACACTATCAGGAGCTAATCCGTTGTTTCGGAAGGAGCCATCGGTGAAGAGCGGCTCAGCATGGCAAGTCGAGCAGTTGGCCTTGAACAAGTGATAGCCCTTCGCTTCCTGATCGGTGAACGTTTCACCCAAAGTTCCTGTGGTCACGCGGTCATACTTGGATCCGCTGGAGATCAACGTCAACTGGAATTGGGCGAGTGCCTTCAATGCATGTTCACCGGTGACCGGCCCATGGCCGAACGCCACGTTGAACCACTGACGGTAACGTTCACTACGTTGCAGCTTCATCACCACCTGCGCAAGGTCCTCTCCCATTTCCGCCTTGTGCTCGATCGGCGCCAATGCTTGTACATCAAGGTGGTTCACGGCACCATCCCACATGAAGGCTTTGTTCCACGCGAGGTTCATAAGCGCGGGTGCGTTGCGTGTGCCTATGCTATCGCGGATGCCGTGACTGAGCTTGTGATCCACGTGGCTGAAGGCCGTGTAAGACAAGTGACAACTGCTGCACGAGACCGTGCTGTCCTTCGAGAGGATCGGATCATGGAACAACCGACGGCCCAGCTCGATGCCTTCTCGTGTGAGCCCCCCTTCCTTCAATTCGATGACCGGTGCGGGCCAACCCTTCGGCAGTTCCAACTTCACCGGCACTGCATGCTGCGTTGCTGCGGAAACAAGCAGCACAGCGCCGATGACACCGATCAGGATGCCGCTAGTGCTGCGCATGGACCACGAACATGGTTGCGGCCGCACGCGACAAGCGCACTGCTTCCGGCCCCGGTGACATCACATTGCATCGCGAAGCAATGTCCACGTGCTGGAGGAAGGCTTGCACATCAACATGTACCTCGAACACATGCGCATTGCTCGTCTTTAGTTCGATGCGTTGGACTGTTGCGTTCGACAGGGCATAGCCACCCAGATGCAGCTCGAACTCGTGCTTCGGGTAAGGCGATGAAGAGCACGTTCCTTCGACCTTCAGGTTGATGTAGCCACTGTTCCATGCCCAGTACATGCCCTTGGTGGGATCGAGATCGCCCCCAAGCACACCCGCCATGTTGGTGAGGCTATCCACACCAAGAAGGAAGTGGTCCGCGCCGCTGGGAAAGGTCACTGTCCAAGTCGTGCTATCCTCCATATCGAACAAGTGGTATTCGTACGGCAACCGATACACTTCCCCAAGGTGAACGGCCGCGGATAGCCCAACATAGAACCGCAGCCGTTCGATCCGCACCTCACTGTTGTCCAGCATTCGCTGCGCCGCGCCGAGAGCCAGCGCATGATCACCCCAGATTGGAATGAAGCGCAATTCCTTTATCGGGGCCTGCCCGGAACACAAGGTCTCGGAGCAGGCCAGCAACACCCCGGCCAGCACTCGTATCATGATCTTGGGCCTTCAGGTCTACGCTTCCCGAAGAAGCTCGCCAACTCGCCGATCATCGCATCGAAACGAGAGAGTTGGTCGGGGTTGCACAACGCGCGCACTTCTGCGAAGTGCGCGTGGTTGATCATCTCCACCTGTGCCTGAAGCGCGGCGATCCTATGGACGATCGAATCCCGGCGCGTAATATCGGTGGAGCTTAGGTCGTTGAACAGATCGCGCCGTGCGTTACCCAGCGCTTCATCCTGCTCGCGTATCGCTGCACGATGGTTATCGATCAGCGCTTCGTACGCCCGAACCTGATCCGCACCGAAACCGATGCGTTCGATAACCATCATCTTCGGTCGATCACGCGGCGGCACTCCATCGGGCGGGCCATGCTGACCAAGCATCATGAACAGCGTGATGCCATTCAGTACCAGCAGTAACACCAACGCGATGTAAAGGATGCGAACCTTGCTCATCGGTAAAGCTGATTGGAGTTGTCCAGACCCATACCCTCCACCAAGGAAGCTACGTTCTCCCGCACGGCACTCAGCTGGCCACGTAGCACCAACACATTCACGGCTACGATGGCGCACAAGGCAAGCACAGAGCCCAGCACCCAGAAGCGCGGCGCGGGAAGCACACGTTCCAACCGCGCTTCGATCCGCGTGAGGAGAAACGGCGGTGGATCCACCTTCTGAATGCTGTTCAGCAGATCAATGGCTTCGTTGTTCTCCATGGTCATGTGGTTTGACGATGTTCTGTTGTTCAATCCTTCCGTCGTGCACGGAAGTCCTTCAATCCTGCTCGTGCACGCGATAGCAACGACTCCACCGCCTTGGTGGAAATGTTCATCACGGCGGCGATCTCCTCCATGCTCTGGCTTGCGGTGGTCTTGAGCATCAGGGCCGTGCGCTGCGCATCTGGCAACCGGTCCATGGCAGCGAAGAGGAGCTCCATCTCCTCCTTACGCTCCAACTGCACACCAGGGTGATCGAAGACCGGCACCTCCGGAACCCCTTTCTCGCCAATGGAAAATGAGAGGCCGAGGAAGGATCGCTTCTTCCTACTGGCTGCCTTTATGCGATCCAAACAGGTGTTGATGGTGATGCGGTGGATCCACGTACTGATCGATGCATCGCCCTTGAATCCATCAACGTTGTCGTACACTTTCATGAAGACATCCTGTGTGGCTTCGCTCGCCTCATCGCCATTGCGCAAGTGGTTCAAGCATAGGTTGTACACCATGCGCGCATGGCGTTGGTACAACTCGCGGAACTCGGCTTCGCTCGGCACGGCGCCAAAGGAAGGGGTCAGTCCTTCTCCTTCGCCGATCCGGGTGGTTGTCGAAGATGACCGTCACAAATAGCGCATGGCGAAGAAGCGACATCTCGTGGCACCATAGTCGTCCGCTGTTCCGACCTTGCGATCGGTTCAGCAATCCTCTGTCATGCTCGTCCAAGCGCGAACGATGGGACTTCGATGCTTCCATACTCCAGTGCTATGCTGCGCGATCGCGGGGCTATTGCTCTTTGGTCCAACGAGCACCGCACTTGCCCAGAGCGATAGCACGGTGCTGTATCGTAAGATCCATGACTACTCCCAAAAGAGGAAAGTGACCCGCTGGATATACGAGAACATCTTTGTTGAACCCCAAAGTGGGGAACAATCGCCCGCTCCGAAGACGCCGCCACGTCGTGTGAACCCTGCACTACGGTACACGGGCAGGATCGTGCGCAGCGTGCAGATCACCGTCACCGACCCCTTCGGATATTCCGTGGACGATACTACCCGAAGTCCTGTTGCGTGGGTGCAACGCGCTGGCAACAGTTTGCACTACCGAACGCACAAGTACGTGATCCGCCAGCTCATGCTTGTGCATAAGAACGATACGGTGGACGCGCTTAGGATCGCCGAATCGGAACGCCTACTGCGCGCGAGCCCGATCGTGAACGACGCGCGCGTGACGGTGGTGCCCGTTGCCGGTAGCAAGGACAGCGTGGATGTGCTCGTGGTGGTGCAGGATATCTGGAACATCGATGTGAGCGCAGAGGGCGACCTCGGATCGGTGAGTGTCACGGCGAATGATCGCAACTTCATAGGCCTTGGCCAAGAACTGGAGCAACGGGTGGTCTATGGCCCTGGCTTCGAGCGGCCCGAATTGAGCGGAAAGCATTCGGTGTACAATATCGAGGGCACCTACATCAGTTCGCAGTTCAACTACAGCACCAGCAGCACAGTGGATGTGGCGAACATGGGTTTCAACCGCTCCTTCTACTCATCGCTGATCAAATATGCCGGTGCGTTGAGCATTGGCAAGACCTGGACGCGGAGCGCGATCGTGGATAGCGCTGGGGAGAACATCGGCACGCGACGGTTGGATCCAGTGTACTTCGATACTTGGCTGGGCCGCAGTTTCGCCGTCGCCAATGACGGCAGCGACCCAGGCCGACAGAGCAACTTGGTCGGGGGCTTGCGCTATGCGCAAACACGCTATGCCATGCGGCCATCATTCGACGAGGACAGCTTGCGCATCAACAGCAACACATCGCTATGGCTGGCTGGTGCTGGCTTCAGCGTGCGGCAGTACTACAGGGAGCGTTACCTCTTCCGCTTCGGAGCCATTGAAGACGTGCCCGAAGGCATATTGCTGAAAGGCACCTCGGGCTTCCGTAAGATCGAAGGCATACGCAGCCAGGTGTACACGAGCATCGAAGCCTCGCGCGGGCGGCACTACGACGATTTCGGTTACCTCAGCATCTCTGCAAGCTACGGCACATACTGGCGCAATAGTGCAGGTGTCGATGCCACAATGCGCACCGGCTTCCTCTACTTCAGTGATCTCATAAGCGTGGGCCGGTGGCACGTACGTGAGTTCGTGCGCGGCAGCGGCGTCATGGGTTTCGGCAAGCCAGTCTACTCGAGGATCGACCTCAACGGTGGGCAACTTTACGGTTTCAGCAGCGCGATGGTGAGCGGCACGCACAAGGAGTTGCTCGCCTTCGAGACCATCGCTTACGCACCGTTCAACTTCATCGGGTTCCGCTTAGCGCCGGTATTGATATACGGCATCGGCACCATCGGCGCCGAAAGTGATCCGCTCTTCAGCGGTCGCATCTACCAAGCCTTTGCGCTCGGCATCCTCGTGCGCAACGAGAACCTGCTGGTGAGCACCTTCGAGGTCTCACTCAGTTTCTATCCCTACATGCCTGGTAATGCGCGCAACGTGTTCGAGGTGGGTTCCTTCATGGATTTTTCGCTCAAGGCCCCGGACTTCAACTTCACACGGCCCGATGTGGTGGGATACTACTGACGGAACTCACGCTTTCATCTTGCGCGGGTGTTGGCG
>JBKJPT010000131.1:0-2718 GCA_046595075.1 Flavobacteriales bacterium | reverse complement strand
GCTTGCACCAAGCGCGGCACCGAAGCTGATCTTTCCCGAACCGACAGCGGCCTTCAACGGCAGCCATTTGAGGAACAACTGGCCATCCTGAAGACCGGAGCTTCCGTTGCTCATGATGAAAGGCACGCTCAGTTGAACATCGAGATCATCGGTAATTCCGCGCGCAACGAAGAGCGAGACGGCGGCGCGGTATCTGGAGACTGCAGCCGAGCCTTCCGCCAAGTAATAGGATAGGCCTTGATCATAACTCAACGACCCAACAAGGTCCATGTTGCCCTTTCCCTTGTTGAAACCGTCCACTTGCGCGTTCGCGAAGGGGATCGTAACGAACACGAACAGGAGTTGCAGGAGAATGGAGTTGCGATACATGATCTCATCGTTTGGTCAGCGGGCGTGGTTGCCATTGTCACCGGTTTTTCCAACCGTGCCTGGCAGGAACTTATGATGGATGCGGTCCTCAAAGCCCGATCGACCCATCAACAGGTGCTCGAAGGTACTGGTGTTCAGCTGGCCGCGCCGCATGAAGTTCCCAGGCGATCAGCACCAGCAACACGGCATATTCAACAGTGATCCACCAGTATGGCTGGGCATATGGTTCTGACCGGTACGTGAGGTAGGTGGGCATGATCAACAAGGACCATGAGATCGGCCATCGGTAGCCGGTCAGCCCGGCCAGCGCGATCAACGGGATGATGTACCACGGATGAACGGCCTGTGAGCCGAACAAGTAGATGGCAAAGATCCAGAGCATCGCCTCCGGCCACTCCATCGTGCGCCGCACCCATTGCCAAATGCTGAATACAAGCAAGGCGATCAGGGTGATCGCACCCAAGAGCCCGGTGCCTTTCACCGGGACATCTCCCAATGCGAAGCTGAGCAATTCGAACAGGCCGCCATTGAATTCGAGGTAGCTCGCGAAGAGTTTGACGCTGCTGGCGAGGTGGGACACCAGATCAACCGTGCGGAACGGCACCCACATGAAGAAGAACGCGCTGATCGTGATCGCGACGAAGCGTATGCTACGCCCAACGCTGAGCCGAGATGGGATCCACGCGAGGAAAAGGAGCGGCCAGAGCTTGATCGCGGCCATCACGGCAAGGAGCAGTGCGGCCAGGTCGAACCGCTGCCGCTTGATCAGTGCGATGGCCCAGAGCATCGGGGCTATCAGCAATGCTTCGGTGTGAAGGTTCACCGCGAGTTCCATCAGCACCAACGGGTTCAAGGCGTACAGCGCCACTTTGGCCGACCGTTCAGGGTCGTTCCGCAACATTGCGCCGAGAGCCAATACCGCCGCGCTGTCCATCGCAATGATGATTACGCGAAGTGCCAGTGTCGAGACCCATACATCACCACGACCGAGCCAAGCAGAGATCGCGAAAACCGATTGGGCGATCGGAGGATACACGGTGTAGAAATGGGGCGAATTCAGCCGGTCGAACAGGGCTTGGGTGAACACCTCCGGGCGCGCCCGCAGGAGTTCCTCTGGGGTGAACGCATAGGGCGATAGGCCGTTCACCGAGCACAGTCCATCCCAGATGTACCGGAAGTGATCGTCGGTCCAGGTGATGGGCGCGAAGAGCAAGACCGCACGGAGGCCGATCGCGAACCACACCATCTGGTTCCACGAGCGCATCGCTGTCCGAGTGGCCCACCAATACGCCACGAACGCGATAGCGTACCCGATGAGAAGCTGGACACTTTCAGAACGTGCTGGTCCATAGCCAAGGAAGAGTACTGCGGCGGCGAGCAGCGCTAGCGGTAGGACACTTTTTGATGTGATAGCGTTCATCGACCGGCGGTGCGAAGCGAATGCACCACCGAATAGTAGCATACGGCACCGAAGCCCAGCGCCAACATGGCGTGGTAAGGAAGGAGCCCGTAGTCCTCGACCCGGAACGCAATGAGGATGCCCAGCCCCGCATAGGCCGCGATGGCCCCTTCAAGCAGCGTGAGCGGTGAGATCATGCTGATCGAATAACGGTCTCGCTGGATCACGCTGCCCGATGCCACCAGACCGGATTTCGGGGTGCGCAGGAACGGTGTACGGCGGCCGAGATAGCCTTCTATCACCGCCAGCGCGTTGTGCAGGGAGAGTCCCATGCTCACGGAAAGGAATACTGGGAAGGTCCAGAGGAAGCGCAGGGTGCCTCGCCATCCGCGGAGCCGTTCGCGATGCGCGACCCAATAGAAAGCGATGAGGACCAGCAGCGCGAACGTGAACACCACTGCGATATTGAAGAGGAACTTGAGTTCAGGATGCGCCTGTTTCACCAGTAACAACGGCACGCTCAACAAAGCGGTACCCAGGATGCTGACGAATACGGTGCTGTTCATCAAGTGGAAGATCGCATGCAATTTCGTCGCGACCGGGATCGATCCATCGCGCAGCACCTTGGGCAGGTTCTTCACCACGCATTCGGCCGCGCCCTTGTTCCAGCGGTATTGCTGGGTCTTCAACGCGTTCATCGCGGCCGGTAGTTCCGCGGGTGAAACGACATCCTCCAGATAACGGAACCGCCAGCCATTCAGTTGCGCGCGGTAGCTCAGGTCAAGGTCCTCGGTAAGTGTGTCAGACTGCCAGCCACCAGCATCCAGAATACATTCCTTTCTCCACACCCCAGCGGTTCCGTTGAAGTTGATGAAATGGCCGAGGCTGTTGCGTCCGCCTTGCTCCACCGAGAAATGCGCATCGAGCCCGAATGCCTGCAACTGCGTGAG
>JBKJPT010000021.1:0-12763 GCA_046595075.1 Flavobacteriales bacterium | reverse complement strand
CGCGTCGGAAGCATTGTGCGCGTACCGCTCGTATGCACCGTAATGTTGACCTTGAAATTGGCTACCTGATCTGCGCCGAGGCAGCGGCCTTGTGTCGTTTGGAGGAATTGCTCGAGCGCTACGATCGTGCGGTGGAGGGGACGAAGTAGTCAGCCTGTTCACGACTAGCTGCCGCAAGAATGAACGGCACGCGCTCATTGCAGTTCAAGGCCGCCGATCTTCAGGCTTGAGTTCATCGATGATGCCCTTCCTCAATTGCTCGTTCAATTCGCTCACGGTAAAGGTACCGTCCTTCTTTGGGGTGATGAGATAGACCCGGACCTTGTCCGAATTGGTCGCTATCGAGATCGTTTCGGAGTTCTTGGGGCCCGTGATCAGCACGTTGCGCATCGCGGCCTGCGGGGGCAGTTCGAAGCTGGTCCATTGTCCCTTGCCCAACAGCACCGTTGGCAGATCATCGCAGGTCACCGAGATCGGGGATCCGTCCTTCGCAAAGCGGGTGACATGGAAGATGTTGGCCGCGAAGTCTTTTGTGTGAAGGCGGTGATCGCTCGGCGCAAGATCACCGCATAACATGTTCAGTTCGCACAGGATCGGTGGATTCGGATCCGTTGAGGCCGCTCCGGCAATAACACCGCCGACCACACCGAAGAAGATCCCGCCAAGCACCACAGCACTGGGGTCGAAGGAATCGGGTTGCGGCACCAAGGCCGTGAAGCCGGATCCCGAACGGCGGACCCGGACGAAGATCCTTCCGACGCGGACATATGCGTAAGTGCCATCGCACAATCCCCAGTACTGCTCCACCGCAGGGCCGGGCATGTGCTTCAGCCGTATCACGTCGCCATCGCTCGTAGAGGCCAGAGTCTCGCGCACATCGAATGCGAACAACGTGTCTGGGGCGTTCGCTCGGAACTGCGTGAAGGTCCGGTACAGCCCACGCCGCAGCGGTGTTTCACCGAGCACCGGCGAGTTGCCGGGATCGACCTGGAACGGCAACGAAAGATCTGAGGGGTGGACCTCGATCCGCTCCAGCGCATGCGCTTTTGCGGCCCGCTGATAATTACTAAGGAACTCTTGTACTGCCTTGTAGATGTTGTGTTCGTGGCAGTCCACCTTCTTGCCGCAACGGTCGCTATCAACGGACACGCTGCCCTCGAACGTCCGGACATAAGCCTCGCCGCTACGCTCCAATACTTCAGCGTGCATGAGGCACACGGCCCTGGTCCCCAGCTCATCCACGCGGAGCCGGTTCACCTTCAATACGTGTGCGCGCGATCCCGGCAGGGCCTCAACTCCGGGTCCTAGCAGTCTCTTCACCACTGTAGCCGGATGTTCTTCGAACACCACATGTACCGCGCGCTCCTCTCCCATGCCGTCAATGCGTCGCAGCGTTCCAAGTGGTTCTTGCGTATCGAATGCGATCAGAACGGTATCGGTCCATGTCCCTGGCGGTCGCTCAACGGTCTCTATTGGGCGGAGGACCAATTGGGCATGGGCATTCCCCGCTAGCGCTAGGGCCACGACCAGATCACGAATGGTGCTTGCTGCTCGCATGGGAAGGTGCGGGTGGTGAAAATAGCACTATGGCCAAAGGCCTCGGCTCGTTGCGGTCCAACACCTACATTTGCCAGCGAAAATGGCGGTAGAGGAAGAGGGGACCGCCCCTCTTTTTTGTTCCACCACGTTGAGGGCAAGTAGGTTATGATCACAGCAGCACACGTGCAACACATTGTTCAACATCACTTAGAAGGCACCACGCACTTCTTGGTGGCCGTGGAACTACGCCCCGGCAACAAGCTGGTGGTGGAGGTGGACAACGACCGCGCGATCACCCTGCAGGAACTGGCCGATCTGAACCGCGCGGTGCGGGAAGAGATAGGCCCCGAGGCCGATGACTTCGAAATGCAGTTCAGCAGCCCCGGCATGGGCCGCCCCTTCAAAGTGGCGCGACAGTATGAGAAGCACATGGGCCGCTTGGTGGACGTGCTGCTTACCGATGGCCGCATCCTCAACGGCCGTCTGGCCCACTATGACCACAACACGCTCGGCCTTCGCATACAGCACCCCAGCAAGGTGAAAGGCCGCTTACCCAAACTGGACGAGGAGGTCACCACGATCCCCCTCGCAGAGATCAAGTCAACTCAATCAACCATCTCGTTCAATTGATCGGCAAATGGCCACAGTGAACCTCATCGAGTCCTTCGGCGAATTCAAGGACATCAAGAACATTGATCGCGTTACCATGATGGGGATCATGGAGGACGTCTTCCGCGGCGTGGTGAAGAAGCGCTTCGGCGAAGAAGCCAAGGTGGACATCATCATCAACCCCGACAAGGGCGATCTGGAGATCTGGCTCAACCGCATCATCGTGGAGGATGGCATGAGCGAGGACGACAACTTGGAGATCGAGCTCGCGGAAGCGAAGAAGATCGAGCCCGACTTCGAAGTGGGCGAGGAGGTGAGCCAGGAACTGAAGATCGAGGACTTCGGCCGCCGCAACATCCTTTCGCTGAAGCAGAACCTCCAGGGCCGCATCATGGAACTGGAGAAGGACCACCTGTACAACAAGTACAAGGAGAAGGTGGGCGAGATCATGACCGGCGAAGTGTACCAGATCTGGAAACGCGAGACGCTGATCTTGGACGACGAGGGCAATGAACTGATCATGCCCAAGGACCAGCAGATAAAAGTGGACTTCTTCAAGAAGGGCGACACCGTGCGCGCCGTGGTGTGGAAGGTGGAAATGCGCAACAACACCCCCGTGGTGATCCTCAGCCGCACCGCTCCCGAGTTCCTCGCCAAGCTGTTCGAGCAGGAAGTGCCCGAAGTGGCCGACGGCCTCATCACCATCAAGCGCATCGTGCGCGAACCCGGCGAGCGCGCGAAAGTGGCCGTCGAGAGCTACGATGACCGCATAGACCCGGTGGGCGCGTGCGTGGGCATGAAGGGCAGCCGCATCCACGGTATCGTTCGCGAGCTGCGCAACGAGAACATCGACGTGATCAACTTCACCAGCAACGAGCAGTTGCTGATCCAGCGCGCATTGAGCCCCGCCAAGGTGGGCGAGATCAAAATTGACCACGAGCGCAAACGTGCCGAGGTGTACATGAAGCCCGATCAAGTGGCCTTGGCCATCGGCAAGGGCGGGCACAACATCAAGTTGGCGGGCAAGCTCACCGGCTTCGATATCGACGTGTACCGCGATACCGATGAAGTGAGCGACGACGTGAGCCTGGACGATTTCGTCGACGAGATCGATCAGTGGATCATCGACGAATTGAAGGCCATTGGCTGCGACACCGCACGCAGCGTCATGGACATCAGCGCAGAGGAACTGGTGAAGCGTACTGATCTGGAGGAGGAGACCATCAACGAAGTATTACGCATCCTGAAACAGGAATTGGAAAAGTAGTGGCCGACGATCGTCCGCCCGTTATGGGAGATCCCGAACCGGGAGATCCCATTTGCGGGCGATCGAACAACCCCACAGAGAAAGGCCCCAATACGCCAACATGAGCGAAGCGACGGAAAAGAGCATACGATTGAGCAAAGTGGTCAAGGAATTCAACCTGGCCCTTGGCACTGTGGTTGAATTCCTCGGGAAGAACGGCCACGTGGTGGACAATAACCCTAACGGCAAGATCGACGGGGCATCTTACGACCTGTTGCTGGCACATTTCGGTACCGATAAGGCGATCAAGGCGCAGAGCCAGCAGGTGGTACAACAGCGCCATGAACGCGAATCCATTTCACTCACCAGCGCACCGGTCAAGCCCGAGGTGAAGGTGGTGAAGGAGGAACCCGAAGTGCTCATACACAACGTGCAACCTGCCGCCGAGGCCGCGCGCCCTGCGGCTATTGTGCCTGAGACCATCAAGGCCAAGATCGAGCAGACCGCAGGTCCGAAGACCGTGGGCAAGATCGATCTGGACGCGCCCAAGAAGACAACGAAGAAGGCCGTAAAGGAAGAACCCGCTGCCGCGGCTGCGGCTCCGGTGCAAGCACCAGCACAACCCGCCGCACCTGCCGCACCAGAAGTTGCACCGGAACCGGAGACCATTCGCGTGAACGTGGCCAAGCTCGCCGGCGTGAAGCAGATGGGCAAGATCGAGCTGCCCGTGGAGAAGGAGCGCAAGCCCACGGAACGCCCTGACAACAGTGAGCGCGGCAAGCGCAAGCGTATCGTGAAGCCGGGCCCTGTGAACGTGGAGCGCACCGTGCAACAGGAACAGCGCACCGCACCCACAGGCCGTCCCGGCGAACTGGACGAGAACGCCGTGAAGCGGAAGGTGAGCGAAACACTCGCCCGCCTCACCGGTAGCAACAAGAGCAGGGGATCGAAGATGCGCCGCGAAAAGCGCGATCAGCGATCCATGCGTTTCGAAGAAGAACAAGCCGCGCGCGAACTCGCAGGCCAGACGCTGAAAGTGACCGAGTTCGTTACGGCAAGCGAACTGGCGAGCATGATGAGCGTGCCCGTGACGGACATCATCAAGGCGTGCTTCGCATTGGGCATGATGGTTAGCATCAACCAGCGCCTCGATGCCGAAACCCTGGCAGTGATCGCCGAGGAATACGGTTTCAAAGTGGAGTTCGTCGGCGCCGAAGTGCAGCAGGATATGCAGGAGGAGGCCGACAACGCCGACCGCGTCGCGCCACGTCCGCCGATCGTAACGGTCATGGGCCACGTTGATCACGGCAAGACCTCCCTGCTCGATCACATCCGCAAAGCCAACGTGATCGCCGGTGAGGCCGGTGGCATCACGCAGCACATTGGTGCGTATGGTGTGCAGTTGGAGAACGGAAAGAAGATCACCTTCCTCGATACACCGGGCCACGAAGCCTTCACCGCCATGCGTGCGCGCGGTGCGCAGGTCACTGATATTGCGATCATCGTGGTCGCCGCGGACGACAGTGTGATGCCACAAACGCGCGAAGCCATCAACCACGCGCAAGCTGCGGGCGTTCCCATGGTCTTCGCTTTCAACAAGATCGACAAGCAAGGCGCCAATGCCGAGAAGATCCGCGAGCAGTTGTCGCAGATGAACATCCTCGTCGAAGAATGGGGCGGCAAGTTCCAGACGCAGGAGATCAGTGCCAAGAAGGGACAAGGTGTGGATCAGCTCTTGGAGAAGGTGCTCCTCGAAGCCGACATGCTGGACCTGAAGGCCGATCCCGGCAAACGCGCCCATGGCGTGGTGATCGAAAGCACATTGGAACAAGGTCGTGGCTATGTCACCACCTTGCTGGTTGATGCAGGAACGCTGCGCAAAGGCGATATCCTTCTTGCCGGTCAGTACAGCGGTCGCATACGCAACATGTTCAACGAGCGCGGCCAACAGGTGTTGGAAGCACCACCTTCCACGCCCGTATCAATCCTCGGTCTCGATGGTGCGCCCAATGCGGGCGATACCTTCCAGGTTTTCGAGGACGAACGTGATGCACGTACCATAGCCACGCGTCGCCAGCAGTTGCAGCGCGAGCAAGGCATTCGCACGCATAAGCACATTACGCTGGACGAGATCGGTCGTCGTCTCGCCATCGGCGACTTCAAGGAACTCAACCTCATCGTCAAAGGCGACGTCGATGGTTCCGTGGAAGCGCTCACCGATTCATTGTTGAAGCTGAGCACCCAGAGCATCAAGGTGAACGTGATCCACCGCGCGGTGGGTCCCATCGCCGAGAGCGACGTGCTGCTCGCTACCGCGTCCAACGCGATCATCGTCGGCTTCCAAGTGCGCCCCACGCCGGGTGCGCGCAAATTGGCCGAGGCCGAAGAGATCGACATTCGCCTCTACTCCATCATCTACGCAGCGATTGAAGAGATCAAGCAGGCCATGGAAGGCATGCTCGCGCCCAAGGAAGTGGAGAAGGTCACCGGTACCGCTGAGGTGCGCGAGACCTTCAAGATCAGCAAGGTGGGCACCGTTGCCGGTGCATACGTGCTCGATGGCAAGATCGACCGCAAGAACAAGGTGCGCCTCATCCGCGATGGCATCGTGGTGTACACCGGCGACCTCGATACACTCAAGCGCTTCAAGGACGAAGTGAAGGAAGTGACGCACGGCTACGAGTGCGGCCTTTCCATCAAGAACTTCAACGACATCAAGGTCGGCGATAACGTCGAGGCCTTCGTGATGGAAGAAGTGAAGCGGACGTTAGCGGATTGATCAGAGCAATATTCAAAGAGAAGGCCGGGTGATCCCGGTCTTCTTCTTTGAATGCTTTAGCGATGTGCTTGTAGTCGATTTCCACCGCCGTTACTTCTACTCAACCCGGTGTGATGTTGTAGTGCGTGATGACCACCTGGTCATTCGATCGCCGTGCGCTAGCCCGAGAAGAGAACTGATGATCGCTACGGGGTCGACGTTAGCGTCGGCATCTCGATATCGTCCGGCACGATGTAACTGCCAGGGTAGACCGCTCGCAGATCACGCAAGAGCCGCTCAGCCTCTAGTCGGGTGCGCAGGTCGCCCACGCGCAGCCGGAAGTTGGGTGCAAGCCAGCTCAAATAGACCGGCGTTTCGGGGTTCTTCTGAAGGAAGGCCCGCTTGGTCTCTTCCGCAGTGCGGTGGTCGCCCAAGAAGATCTGCACCCGAAAGCCGTGTTGCAGGTGCTTGTGGGCGCTGTATTTGCGCATGAGCTCGTCCACTTTCGGGTCGGCAAGGACCTTTACGACACCTGGACCACTGGTTTGGGTCAACGGTGTATCCACTCGAGCTGTAGCAGTTGCACCGGCAAATGGTTCGAAGAGGCCCCTCGCACGACCTTGATCGTTCTGCGCCGAAAGGCAGAGCGGAAGTAGAAAGGAAAGGCTGTGAACGATGAACCGGAGCATGGGCGCGATGGGTCCAAAAGTATGCCGGTACCCAGCACCGGTAAGGCTTGCAGAGGCAATGGTGTCACAACATTCAATTTAGAACCACTCTAAATAGTGACATCCCCATGGCAACCGTAGTACAGCGCCATCCGACCAACGCTTCCCCGTTTATTTTTGCGGCCGGACGAACGGACCCTTTCCTTATAACAATCGCTCGGAATGCCGCTTCTAGCAAGGATTTCAGAACGTCGATCAGGTCTCGTCCAACTCTCTCTCGCGCTCTTCTTTTTCCTCTCTGCTTCTGCGGTCTCCGCCGTGGACGATGCGCAATACAAGGCCGGCGAGACCCTTTTCAAGCTAAACTGCGGTAGCTGCCATAAGCCCGACGCGGACATGACCGGCCCCATGATGAAGGGGTCGCGGGCCCGTTGGGAAGGCAAAGGCGACATCTACGCCTGGGTTAAGAACAACGTGGCCTACCGCAAGACCGGCAACGCTTACGCACAAGCCATATACGATCAGTGGAAGGGGGCAGCGATGACCGCTCCGCTCGCAGTTTCGAACGAGGACATCGACGCTATCCTTTACTACGCGGACAATTACACGCCGCCGGTGGTCAAAGGCGCTCCAGCCCCAACGCCAGGTGCTGCGCCTGCGGATGACGGAAACTGGATCTGGTGGTTGGTGCTCGCACTCCTCTTCTTGGTGGTCGGCCTATCGCTGGCCGGTGTGAAGCGCGGCTTGCAGAACAGTGTGCGCGAAGCCGAAGGTCTTGAGCCTGTCGCCGACATGCCACGCATCAAGCGCTTCCGGGCTTGGGCATGGGAGCATAAGGTCTTCATGAGCTTTGCTGGCCTCTTCATCACGGTGTGGCTCATTCTGCAAGCATGGGATGCCGCATGGGTGATCGGCGTGTATGGTGGTGACGAAGTGGAGCACTACAAGCCGGAGCAACCCATCCTCTTCAACCACACCCTGCACGCAGGCAAAGTGGACAAAGGCAACTTGGGGATCAATTGCCAGTACTGCCATAGCAGCGCCGAGAAGAGCAAGCACGCCGGTATCCCCAGCACCAACGTGTGCATGAACTGCCATAAGGCGGTGGATACTGGCCGTAATACGGGCAAGGCCGAGATCGCGAAGATCTACGCTGCTGCGGGTTGGGATGGGAAGGATTTTACTGGCCCTGAGGTACCCGTGCGTTGGGTCAAGGTGCACAACCTCCCTGATCACGTGGCCTTCAACCATGCCGCGCACGTAGCCGTGGGCAAACTGGAATGCCAAGAGTGCCACGGACCCATTGATGAGCAAATGGACGTGGCCGAGCAGTGGAGCCCGCTCACCATGGGCTGGTGCATTGACTGCCACAACCAGAAGGAAGTGCAGAAGGCAGGCAACGGCTACTACGACGAGATCATGGCCCGATTGCACGATGACGAGAAATTGGGCCATCGGGAGTTGCAGCAATACCTAGAGGACGGCAAGATCACCGTGCGCGAACTAGGTGGCTGGGAATGCGGCAAGTGCCACTATTAGAACACGGCTGAAAATGTCGAGCACGAAGCGATACTGGATGGACGCGGCGGACCTGCATCAGGATCCCGAAGCGATGAAAGGCCTCGAGCACGAGTTCCCACAGGAACTAGCGATCGATCAGGTGCTCGGCGACAAGAACTTCACCGGAGCGCACACTGGTCGGCGCGATTTCCTCAAGTTCCTGGGCTTCGGCATCGGTGCCGCAACGCTGGCGGCGTGCGAAACCCCCGTGATCAAGAGCATTCCTTACGTGACCAAGCCGGAGGAGATCACTCCCGGTGTGGCCAATTGGTACGCAAGTACATATTACGACGGTCAGGATTTCGCCAGCATTCTTGTGAAGACCCGCGAAGGCCGACCCATCCACATCAAGGGCAATCCCCAGTTCGGGCTCAACCGCAATCCGGGCCTGAGCAAGGGCAGCATCAACGCACGCATCAACAGCTCGGTGCTTTCGCTCTACGATGGTGAGCGCCTGAAGAACCCGAAGAAGAAGGAAGGAGACGTTTGGGACAACATCGGCTGGGCCGAAGCGGACGTGGAGATCGGTGCACAGCTCGCGTCGGTCTCCGCGGCGGGTAAGCGCATCGTGCTGTTGACGAACACCATCATCAGCCCAAGCACACTGGCCGCCATTGCTGCGCTGAAGGTGAAGCATGCCACTTTGGAGCATGTCCAATACGATACGGTGAGTTATGCGGGTATCACCAACGCGCACGCGAAGACCTTCGCGAAGCGCGCATTTCCGAGCTACGACCTTACAAAGGCCGATGTGGTCGTGAGCGTAGGTGCCGATTTCCTCAGCAGTTGGGGAAGCAGCACCGAGAACACGTGGCAGTACGCCACTCGCCGCGATCCCAATGGGTCGATGAGCAAGCACTTCCAGATCGAAGCGCGCATGAGCTTGACCGGCGCCAACGCCGACGTGCGCGTACCGGTGAAGGTGAGCGAACTGCCGCTGGCAGTGATCGCCCTGCACGATGCGATCGCGAAGAAGATGAACGGCACCGCCATCGTTGGTGGCCTGGAGAACGAACATGTGAATGCCGCTGCCGATGCGCTATTGAGCGCGCCTAGCGGTCACAGCGTGGTGCTCTGTGGTAGCAACGACGAGAATGTGCAGGTATTGGTGTGCAGCATCAACAGCATGCTCGGCAACTACGGCAGCACCCTCGATATCGAGCGGCACAACCAGTGCTGGCAGGGCGATGACGAGGCAGTTTCGAAACTGGTGAATGACATGAACGCAGGTGCGATCGGCGCTCTGGTCGTTTCCGGAGTGAACCCCGCGTACAGTTTGCCCAATGCGGCCGAGTTCAAGAGCGGCTTGGCCAAGACCGGCCTCACGATCAGCTTCAGCAAGTATGCTGATGAAACGGCCAGTCTTTGCAAGTGGATCCTACCGGACAACCACTACCTCGAGAGCTGGAACGACTACATGCCGAAGGCCGGTCACTACGCGCTTGCGCAACCGGTGATCAGCCGCTTGTTCAATACCCGAGGCTGGCAGTCGAGCTTGCTCAAGTGGAGCGGTTCTGAAGCACATTACTACGATCTCATCCAAGAAACCTGGCAGGCCAACATGGCCGGTCATGGTGGCCTCGCCACCGCCTTCACCGACACTTGGAACCAAGCCGTGCATGATGGGGTTTTCGTTCCTGCGATGCCTACGACCATTGAGTTCGTTCCGGCGGTCGCTGTAATGGACACCGGCGCTATCACTGCCGCTGGTGCTGCCGCCAAGCAAAAGCGTGGTGGTGAAGGCTTCGAACTGGAATTATACACCACCGAGGCGATCGGCGATGGGCAGCATGCCAACAACCCCTGGTTGCAGGAGATGCCCGATCCGCTGAGCAAGATCACGTGGGACAACTATGTGTGCATTGCTCCGGCCGATCTACTCACCTTGCTCGGAAGCAAGAATTTCAAGGACCTCTACTTGGGCGAGGACAGCCCAGCCCATTTGGTGAAGGTGAGCGTGGGAGGTATGGAGATCGAACTACCGGCAGTACCCAGCCCTGGACAGCGCGCAGGGACCATTGCCATTGCACTCGGTTACGGCCGTGGCGCTAATGGCGAGAAGGTAGGCCGTGCAGCATGCGTGACCGATCACAACGGCGAACTGAAGCCGGTGGGTCGCAACGCGTATCCGTTCACTGCCATGCACAATGGCACAATTGCTTATGAAGCAATGAGCGCGAGCGTTGCCCTCACGGGCTTCACCTACCCGGTGGCGATAACGCAAACGCAGCTCACGCACATGGATCGCCACAGCATCGTGAAGGAGACCTCCTTCGCGGTGTACAAGAACGGCGACAAGCGCGCGTACAACCACCCACACGAGTTGCCCGTGCACGAGGACGTGAACGGCGATGGTGTGATCAACGCGCATGACACCAAGCCCGTTGCCGAGTTCGACCTGTGGGCCGAGCATGCTGTGGAAGGCGTTGGCCACCGTTGGGGCCTCAGCATCGACCTGAACAGTTGCATAGGCTGCGGTGCCTGCATCACGGCCTGCAACAGCGAGAACAACATCCACGTGGTGGGCAAGGATGAAGTGCGTCGCAGCCGCGAGATGCATTGGTTGCGCATCGATCGTTACTTCAGTTCCGACATGACAAAGGAGCGGGCGGAGGACGAGGAAGTGGGCAAGATCCCCATGTACACCGCCATGGAAAAGCCGCAGGATAGCCCTACGGTGTTCTTCATGCCCGTGATGTGCCAGCACTGTAATCACGCACCCTGCGAAACAGTGTGCCCGGTGCTTGCGACCACGCACAGCAACGAGGGCCTCAACCAGATGACCTACAACCGGTGCATCGGTACGCGGTATTGCAGCAACAACTGCCCGTACAAGGTGCGCCGTTTCAATTGGTTCAACTACACCAACGAACAGTTCGCCGAGGTGAACCCCGCGTGGGATGACCTGGGCCGGATGGTACTGAACCCCGATGTGACCGTGCGCAGCCGCGGTGTGATCGAAAAGTGCAGCATGTGCGTGCAGCAGATCCAGGCCGGCAAGCTGGCCGCCAAGAAGGCTGGTCGGCCGGTGAAGGACGGCGAGATCGAGACCGCGTGCAGCGCAGCCTGCGGCACAGGGGCAATCGTATTCGGCGACCTGAACGACAAAGGCAGCAAGGTGCGTGGCTTGGCCGATGCCGACCGCAGCTACCACATGCTGGAGGAGATCGGCGTGAAGCCCAATGTGAACTACCTCGTGAAGGTGCGCAACACCGAAGAAGAATCTCACGCGCACCACGCATAAGAGAAACGACCAGGACCCATGCACGCTGAATCCGCGATCCGCGAACCGCTCATCCTCGGTCACAAGACCTACCACGATATCACCAACGATATCGTCGGTCCGATCGAGAACAAGGCCCCGCGCGGGTGGTATATCCTCACCACCATCGCAGCGCTTATCGCTGCCTATGGGGTTGGTTGTATCCTTTACCTCATTGGCACCGGTATCGGTACATGGGGTTTGAACAAGACCGTGGACTGGGCATGGGACATCACCAACTTCGTATGGTGGGTGGGCATCGGTCACGCTGGTACGCTCATCAGTGCAGTGCTTTTGCTCTTCCGCCAGAAGTGGCGCATGGCCATCAACCGCAGTGCAGAGGCGATGACCATTTTCGCTGTGATCATGGCCGCTACCTTCCCGCTCATCCACATGGGCCGGATCTGGATGGCCTACTGGGTGTTCCCGCTACCCAACCAGTTCGGCTCGCTCTGGGTCAACTTCAACAGTCCACTGCTCTGGGATGTGTTCGCGATCAGCACCTACTTCAGCGTGAGCATCGTGTTCTGGTACATCGGCCTCATCCCCGATTTCGCCACCATCCGCGACCGCCTCACCAAACCTTCCTGGAAGAAAGCGTACAGTATCCTCAGCTTCGGCTGGACAGGCAATGCGAAAGCATGGACGCGCTTCGAGGAGGTGAGCTTGGTGCTGGCTGGTGTGGCCACACCCCTGGTGTTCTCGGTGCACTCCGTGGTGAGCATGGACTTCGCTACATCGATCATCCCCGGTTGGCACACTACCATTTTTCCTCCCTATTTCGTGAGCGGCGCCGTGTTCAGTGGTTTCGCCATGGTGCAAACGCTTCTGCTCGTGATGCGCAAGGTGATGAAGTTGGAGAACTACATCACGGTGAAGCACGTGGAGTACATGAACATCGTGATCATCGTTACGGGATCCATCGTCGGTGTGGCGTACATCACCGAACTTTTCGTGAGCTGGTACAGCGGCGTGGAATACGAGAGCTATGCGTTCATCAACCGGGCGACCGGCCCTTACTGGTGGGCCTACTGGGCCATGATGACGTGCAACGTGATCAGTCCGCAGCTCTTCTGGGTGCGGAAGTGGCGCCGCAACCTGATGTTCACTTTCGTGATGAG
>JBKJPT010000031.1:0-9611 GCA_046595075.1 Flavobacteriales bacterium | reverse complement strand
ACTCTGCGTGAAGTCCGGTGGTGATGTTGCCGTGACCATCACGAACGACTTGGTGAAGGAAGTGGTTGCCCTTACGGTTCGGTACGACAAGCAGGGCGAGCAGCACTACGACATCATCAGCGCCTTCATCAAAAGCATGCGCGGCAGCGACCCCAACGCGGCGGTCTATTGGCTGGCCCGCATGGTGGAGGGTGGCGAGGACCCGCTCTTCATAGCGCGCCGCATGGTGATCCTGGCGAGCGAGGACATCGGCAACGCCAACCCGAACGCACTGCTCATGGCCACCACCACCATGCAGGCGGTGCAAATGATCGGCTGGCCCGAGGGGCGGATCATCCTTAGCCAGTGCGCCATCTACCTCGCTTGTTCCGCCAAGAGCAACGCCAGTTACATGGCCATAGGCGCGGCGCAAGCCGAAGTGAAGAAGAGCGGGGACCTGCCTGTACCCATTGCCTTGCGCAACGCCCCCACCAAGTTGATGAAGGACATCGGCTATGGCACCAACTACCATTACAGCCACGAGGGCGATGGCAACTTCATCGATCAGGAATTCCTGCCGGAGAAGATCAGCGGCAGCGCGTTCTATGTTCCCGGTGATAATCCGAAGGAACAGGAATATGCCGCATGGCTGCACAAGCGCTGGAAGGACAAGTACGCCGGGGAGTGACCGAGGAAATGCGTCCACAGATGGCGCAGATGAACGCAGATGCGCTCGCTACGCCGACGGATCCTTCTACTGCCGACTGACGATCCTATTGGCGTTCATCTGCGCCGTCGGTCCGAGCGGAGCGAAGGACTGCGGACAACCTGCACTCTCTCCCGGAGCGAAGCGAAGGACTGTGGATAAACCCGTGTTCGCTCAGCTGGACCGCTCCTGTTCCAAGAAGCGCTGGTGCATGTCGTAGATCATGCCTAGGCTCACCATAAGGCCGCCGAGCCCCTGCTCCACCATCTGCCAAAGCACATCAACCACAACGTGCACCGCATCGTGCTTCACGAAGCTCATCCCCAGCACGAATATCACGAGGTACACGAAGAAGCCGATGGCGGCTGCAAGCAGCACCACCATGAGCGGGAAGGCGCGCTTGAGGCTGATCCACTCGTACTGCACCGCCTTGTGAGCCGCTACGGTGATGCCCAAGCCAAGAACGAGGTAGACCAATGCAGCGAGGACGAAATAGAGCGCCTTGGGGATCTGCATCTCCTGCAGATCGGACAGGAGCAAGCCATGCCAGACATAGCTGAGCCCGAACATCACCGTGCTCGCGAGCAACCACGGCAGCAGGATGAAGCGCTTTAATTGGATCATGGCCTGCCGATATCAGTGCAATGTTACGGCGCTGTGTTCCCCTCTGCGGAAGCACCTGAGCGCGTATTTTGCCCTCGAATGGAGAACGTAAGCCTACCGAAAGCGGTTGCCTTGATGGCGGGGTGCATTTTCACCCTTTTCTCCACCGGCTGCCGCAAGGAGAGCGATAAGGCCACCTGGGACATAGACCTGCTGGCTCCTCTGATGCATACCTCGTTCACGATCGGGAACCTGGTGCCGGACAGCCTGCTGGTCACCGATCCGCTCGGGCGCGTTACGCTCCATTACCAGAGCGATCTGTTCACCTTGGAGATCGACACGCTCCTGCTCGCACCCGACACCAGCTTCGTATACCGCTACGGGCTACCGGTGGAAGGGCCGCTCAATTTCCCGGCAGGGATCAACATCTTCGGGCAGAACGACGTGCAGCAATTCGACCTGAACGAAGTGGAACTGCGCGAACTGGTGCTGCGCGAAGGACGGCTCGAGCTGAAAATGACCAACATGGTGGCCAGCGTCATCATCGGCACATTGGAACTGCCGGGCGCAGTGTTCGCGGACGGCAGCACAGTGATCGCTTCCACTGTAGGCGCGGGCACACCATCAACTCCAGCGTACGCCACAGCGGTGCGCGACCTCGCCTACACCAGCTTCGACCTGCGCGGCCCACAGTTCAACAGCGTGAACACCTTGCAGACGATCCTTGGCGCGCAACTGGATCCCAATGGCAGCGGAGCCGATGTCACCAACTTGGACAGCTTGATCATCACCGCGAACTACGTGGATCTGGTGCCGCAATACGCGCGTGGCTACTTCGGGCAACGTACCGTGGAAGCAGGTCCCGATACCAACAGGCTCTCGCTGTTCGATGCGCTCGTGAGCGGAACACTGGACCTCGATGTGGCCACCTTGCGCCTCAACGTGGACAACGGCTTCGGTATGGACCTGCAGATCCGCATGCGCAGCCTCAGCGCGATCAACACCCGCACGGGCAGCACCGTTGATCTTACTCATGCGATCTTCCAAGGGCCGATCAACATCAACCGCGCGATCGACCAGGGCAACGGTTTTACGGCAAGCCACTACGAGAACACGCTGGATGTGAACAACAGCAACATCGACCTGTTCCTGGAGAACCTGCCGGACCAAGTGAGCTACGAGCTCGATCTGGAACTGAACCCGCTTGGAGACATCAGCAATGGCAACGACTTCCTCTACTACGAGAGCGAGCTGAAGGCGGGCCTGGAACTGGAAGTGCCACTGCGCTTGATCGCGAACGAGCTTACGCTGCAGACCATCAGCACGCCGGACCTACCGGGAAGCGCCGAAGGACACGCACTGCGCAGCGGAACGCTCAAGCTCTTCGCCACGAACGGCTTCCCCATGTGGGCACGCACGGTGTTGGACCTCATTGATCCAAGTGGCAATGTGATCTCCAGTATTCCTGTGGAAGGACAAGTTGCGCCGGGAGTGCTCGGAGCCAATGGGATCGTCACGGCATCCACTGAGAGCGTGTTGACAGCACCGCTCAGCGAAGAACTCGTGAACGTGTTGTACACGGGCGCGCGGCTACGCACGCGCATGATCCTTACCACCAGCGACCCGACCGAGCACGTGCAGATCTACGATAGCTACCGCATGGACCTGCAGATCACCCTCGCTGCCAACTACATGGTGAACGGTGATGAGTAAGCTCACCGCTGTCCTGCTCATGATCATGTGTTGGGTGGAAGTCTCCGGCCAGGATACATTACGACCGTTGAAGATGGACCCGCTGCGCAACCCGTTCAAGAACGTGGTCGCCATTGAAGCATCATTCGACTATAATGCCAACAGCATCCGGAACGAACTGCCCATCGCGCTTTGGAAAGGTGCGTACCTGGATCGTGACCTACGCGACCGTTCGCGGGAGAGCCTGCGCGAACGGAACAGTGTGGGATACGTTCTTGGGGCCCGCGCAACGTGGTGGGGTGCGACAGCCGAGAACAAGTGGCGCACACTGGTCAGTGTTGCGCACCACGAACAGGTCGGCATACGCTTCACGCGCGATCTCTACGCCGTCACATTCTTCGGCAATGCGGGTTATGAAGGGCGCCGTGCCGACCTTGGACCATCGGCAACTACTTCCATCCGTTACCAGACCATAGGTATTGGACAAGTGCACATGAAGAGCGGCAGCTATTGGCGCTGGGATCTAGTTGCGGGGCAGAGCTATGAGGATCTGGATGTGCGCTGGGCGAGCTTGTACACGGGTACGGACGGCCGTGTGCTACGCGCGGCGATCTTGGCCGACCACTACCGCAGCGATACCAGTTCGAGCAATTTCGGATCGGTGCACGGCTTGGGCGTAGCAGTGAGCGGCCGTTTGGAAACGCGCTTGGGCCGCAACAATGACGATGTGCGTTTCAGCATTGAAGCGCAGGACCTCGGGTTGGTGAACTGGTTCGGCCAAGCCCTGCTCAAAGACACTGTGATCGAGTACACCGGCATTGGGGTGGAGAACATACTGGAGTTGGACAATGTGGTCATTGGTGAGGATCAATTGCTCGACACCTTCGGGCTGCGCTATGACAACATCACGTTCACACGTCCACTTCCCTTCTTCCTGAAAGCGGCCCTACGCGCGCCCCTTGGTGATGGCTGGTTCGGATCAGTTTCGGTGGATCAGCGGTACCTGCCCGGATACGTGCCACAACTCACTTTCATGGGCGAACGCAGGGTATGCATGCGTACCGAGGCGAGCGCCAGTTTGAGTTTTGGAGGTTTCGGCGGCCTGCGGCTCGGCGTGGGATTGCGCTATGCCATGGGTGCGCGGACGCTGTTGCACCTCTCCTCCCCTCACCTGCCGGGCTTCTTCAGCGGGGCGGCAAAGAGCGCGGGCGTGATGTTCGGTGCAACCGTTGGATTCTAGATCTACACATGAAACGTCGCGAGATCCGCAAAGCCGCGCAAACCTTGGTCGAGGATGGGCTCGGCCGACAAGCTGTGTACGATCAATTGAGCGCACAGGCAACCGGGATGGATGCCGAAGCACTCGCACGCGTGGTGCGCTACGTGCCGTCATTAGCGGCGCGCCTGCACTACAAGGTCCCGCATTCGGTCCTGCTCGTCCTGTTGTGGCTCTCGGCCGTGGGCAAAAGCATGTACGGCCTCAGCATCGCGATGGAGCAAGGTTGGGATCGGTGGTACCTAGCGCTGCTTTTACCTGCGATCACCGTTGCGCTATCTGTGGCCATCGTCATGTACCGCACGCGTGCCTACAACACGCTTGCCGTGCTCGGGGCCATTGGCTTGCTCAAGTACATCACACGCACCGACTGGTCGAACTTCGATCCTTGGAACACCATCGATCTTGCAGTAGCAGGAGGTATCGTTGCTCTGTCTTGGTACTTGTTCACCAAAGTTGCTTCCAACTATCAAGTGGCAACTGCCACGGACGGAACGAAGATGATCACCTTCCCGGCTGAACCTGTAGCCATGATGTGATCGCACACGAAGTGCAGCTGTACCATGAACTGGATCCTCCTCGTCATCGCTGGTCTCTTCGAGGTGGGCTTCGCGACTTGCCTTGGCAAAGCGCGCGTGGCAAATGGTACGGCCAGCGCTTGGTGGATGGTGGGCTTCTTCGCGTGCCTCAGCATCAGCATGTACTTGCTCTACCGCGCCGCGCAAACGCTGCCCATTGGAACGGCCTACGCGGTGTGGACTGGCATCGGCGCTGTGGGTACCACGCTGGTAGGGATCCTGCTCTTTTCGGAACCCACGGACTTCTGGCGGCTCTTCTTCCTCTTCACCCTCATCGCCTCTATCGTTGGTTTGAAGGTGGTGACGCACTAGTTCAACAACCCTAGTGCATGGAAGGCGAAAAATCAAGTTGCTGCTTTGTGCCCTTTGGGTGCTCCCACAAACGGTATGCGACGTTTGTGGTATTACATAGAACATGAAGATCACCATCCTCGGCTGCGGCAACATGGGCACGGCCTATGCGCGCAGCTTCCGCAAATACGGCCTTGTGAAAGCCGAAGACCTGCTGCTCATCGTACGCGGTCAGGAGCGCCTCGATCAGTTGGAAAGGCTGGGGCGCATTTCCACGAGCATCTCAGGCGAGATCTCCGACAGCGAATTGGTCATCGTGGCCGTGAAGCCGCAGGATTTCGGCGCCATCGCCTCTGCACTTGCTGCTGTATTGCAACCGGGGCAAGTGGTGTTGTCGATCATGGCGGGGATCACCTTGCAGCGCTTGCAGAGCAGCTTGGACCACGCCACCGTTGTGCGCGCAATGCCCAACGCACCGGCGCAGATCGGCATGGGCATAACCGCCTACGCCGTGGGAACGGAATTGAACATGCACCAGACGCTCATGGTGGAGCAACTCCTCAATTGCACTGGCCGCGCCATGCACCTTGCCGACGAAGCCCTGCTGGATCCCGTTACCGCGCTCAGCGGCAGCGGACCGGCCTACTTCTTCGAGATCGTGCGCACCATGATCGCCACGGGCGTTCGCCTAGGACTGGAGCCGCACGTGGCCAATGCACTGGTGAAGCAGACGATGCTCGGCAGCTTCCACCTCATGGAACACACCGATCGCACACCGGAGGAATTGATCCAGGCCGTGATGAGCAAGGGAGGTACCACCGAGGCCGCATTCAAGATGTTCGCGCAAGGTGCGTTCGCGCGCACGCTGGATCAGGGTATTGAAGCGGCGAGCAAGCGCGCGAAGGAGTTGTCGGGGTCGTGATCGCTCACAACACCATCACCTCCGTCCTCCGGTTCTGCGCCCTGCCTTCCTCGGAATCATTCGTTGCCATCGGCTTGGTTTCGCCGTAGCCCTTCGCGGTGATCCGCCCGGCGTCGATCCCTTGCGCGATGACGAAGTCGCGCACTGCCTTGGCGCGTTGATCGCTCAAGGTCATGTTCGCCGCATCGGCGCCCACGTTGTCGGTGTGGCCACCGAGTTCGATGCGCAGCGTTGGGTTCGCAGTGAGCAGCCTCACCAGCTTGTCCAGTTCGGCGTTCGATGCCGGAAGCAGATCGTAGCTGGCCGTATTGAAGAAGATGTTGCGCAGGGCGATGGTGCTGCCGGCGGTGAGCGGACTGAGCGGCACGTTCAGCGTTATGGGTTGGCCGGTGGTGCCAGCGGCCACATCGTAGTTCTCGGAGAAGAAGAGATAGCCCTCGGCACCGGCGTTGAGGGCGTAGCTGCGGCCCGTGGGGAGCACTACCAGGAACTCACCGGTCTTGGGATCACTGTAGGCTGCTGTGGCGAGCTTGCCCGTTGCTAGATCGAAGAGTTGCACTTCTGCTTCCACGGATGTGCCGTTGGTCTTGTCGGTGACTTTGCCACGGATGTAGCTCACCGGTTGCGGCCGTGCTTCTTTGTACAGATCGAAGGCGTAGAGATCCAGATCGCCGAGGCCACCTGCACGATCACTGGCGAAGTAGGCCAGCTTGCCATCGGCGCTTACGAGCAAACTGTTCTCGTCGGCGTTGGTGTTGATGGGATAGCCAAGGTTCAGCGCCTTGCCCCATGTGCCATCGTCCTGCATGCGGCTCACGTAGATGTCGAGTCCGCCGAAACTCGGATGACCGTTACTGCTGAAGTACAACGTACGACCATCGGGGTGGATCTGTACGCTCTCCTCTTGGTACGGTGTGTTGATGTTGTCTCCGAGCTTCTTGGGTGTGCTCCACACTCCATCGTCCTGCAAAGAGGTGGAGTAGATGTCCATGCTCTTGATGCCATCTGCCGCCTGTTGCCCGCGGATGTAGTAGAGCGTGCGACCATCGCTGGACATGCTGGGTTGCGTTTCCCAATGCCCGCTGTTCACCGGACGGCCCATGTTCTCGGGTGGTGTCCAGCGATCGCCGATGCGCCGACTGATGAAGAGATCGCAGCTGCCGAAGCCGCGCAGGGCTTCGCCGTAGGATCCATCGCCACCAGCGCACATGGTGAATATGATGAAGCGTCCATCGGGTGTAAGGGTGCCTGCTCCTTCATTGTACATGCGCGTGTTCACCGTGGCAATGCCCTTGCTCGCTTGCCATGTACCATTAGCTGCGCGGTGGCTGACCATGAAATCCTCTTGCGCCTGTTGGGCCAGGGTGGGTTCGGGCAAGCGGCGTGTGTAGATCAAGGTGCCATCATCGGCCGTGATGCACGGGAAGTACTCCGGATCAGCGCTGTTGATCGCAGGCCCCAGGTTCTTCGGTTCAAAAGGGACAGGATGCTGGATGGCTTCGGCTGCGAAGGCGCAATTGGTAATGCCCAGTTTCGCGCGGGCCTTGCGCAGAGGCTCCTGCTCCTTGCTCATGTAGCCGCGGTAGTTGGCCTCCGCTTGTGCGTACTGCCCGGCGCGAAATTCGAGATCGGCCAGATGCAGTTGGGCCACGGGGAAGAAGTCGGGAGCTATGGCCATCACCTCGCGATAGTGCGCAATGGCCTCGGCGTCCTTGCCCGCCTGTTCGGCGAGTTCACCCAGCATGATGCGCGGCTCTACGAAGCGCTCATCGGCAGCGGCCGCCTTGGTGAGTTCGGTAAGCGCACACGCGAACCGCTGCATGCGCATGCACTCCACCCCTGCTTCGTACTTCTTGATCGCCCCTTTGTCCTGGGTGGTATAGCCGCCGGGTTGCGCGAACAGGACGGAACGGAGCAAGAGGGTAACCAAGAACAGGAGGACGCGCATGCTAGGGAGGCTCAGGGTATGTTGAGGTACTTGTGCGTTTGCAAGGAGATCGTCCATCGCGGATGTGCCTTCACGTGATCCACGATCAAGGGCATCATTGCTTCGCGTTTGCTCCACTCGGGTTGAAGGAAGAGCCCACAGCCGGGCGGCACGTGAGCGGCTTGTTCTTCGGCCCATTGCAGATCGTGTTTGTTGAAGACCACCACTTTCAGTTCGTGCGCCCGCTCGAAGGCTTCAGGCAGTGCGGCTTTGAACTTCTTCGGGCTCAGGCATACATGGTGCCATTCACCGCTGAAGGGATGCGCGCCACTGGTCTCGATGTGCGTGCGGAAGCCCGCTACACGGAACGCGGCCGTGAGCGGACCCAGGTCGTGCATCAATGGTTCGCCTCCGGTGATCACCACAAGGCGCGCCGGGTACTTCTCGGCTTCGGCCACCATCGCTCCCACGCTGAGCTTCGGATGTGCGCTGGCATCCCAACTGTCCTTTACATCGCACCAGGTGCAGCCCACATCGCATCCTCCCAAACGAATGAAGTAGGCGGCGTGGCCAGCAAAGCGCCCTTCACCCTGTACGGTGTAGAAGGCTTCCATGACGGGCAGCGCGAGTGACATTGGCGGCAAAGGAAGTGCGGGACGGCTTGTGTTCGTGTCGCGCTTGATACATGTGTCCATGACCCGATGTTGGGATCGGTCCGGGGTCGGACATGCGGGCACAAAAAAGCCCATACGTGCCACGTTCAAGGAACCCATGGTATCACATGGGCGGGACCGCGATGGTGGCTTCCGTAATCCTCGTGGCACCGAAGTGCATCCCTACCGAAGTAGGGCTGAGGCCCGCCGTAGACCACCGAGGGTGCGATCCCTGATGGAAATTGTTGGTTCCAATGAACAGTTGGCCTGTATGGGCTTCGCGTTGACGTCCGAGCCTTGCGGACCGGACGGTGGTTGCTTGTACAGGATGGTGTGAAAGAACAGTGGGACGAATGTATGGGAGCGGCGCACGAATGCAAACAATGGTTGAAAACTCCGAGCCTCTCAAGTTCACCGGAGCAGGGACACGTGGCCGGTGCGGTTGTTCGGTCCCGATACGTCGCGGAAGGAAAATGTGAGCTCCCAGAAGTAAACGCCATCCGATGCAGGGGTGCCGTTCACGGATCCATTCCATCCCATTACGAGATCCGTGGTTGAATGGATCTTCTGCCCCCACCGGTCGTAGATATCCAGTCGCCCGGAAGTCACACCCCTCATGGTCATTGGCACAAAGCGATCGTTCACGCCATCGCCGTTCGGTGTGAACACGTTGGGCATGGTTAGCGCTGTGGTACAATCTTCCACAGTGATGGCAACACTATCGGCAAATGGGCAGTTGCCGTTGGCGGAAGCAAGCCAGTACAAACCTTCCTGCGTAACCGTGTACGTGGGTGCAACAGTGCCATCCTGCCAAACCAATCCGGCCTGTGCGCTGTTCGGATCAAGGATCAGCGCTTGACCTTCACAGAGCACACGATCCAAGCCGAGATCCACTGTGATCGAGAACCCATCGTAGCGAGCGATGTAGCCATTGGACCCATTGACCGATGAGGTGAAGGATGCCTCGCCGGGACCGGGAACGAG
>JBKJPT010000147.1:0-10402 GCA_046595075.1 Flavobacteriales bacterium | reverse complement strand
CCAGGCCACACCCTTCACGCAGCAGTTCCCCAATGCTACGGTGACCCTGAACAACACCAGCGGCCCCGGCAACTGGTTGTACCAATGGACCTTCGGCGATGGTGTAAGCAGTGCGCTCCAACAACCCGGCACGCACACTTACGGCACCTATGGCAGCTTCACCATCACCCTGATCGTGAGCGGCACATTATGTACGGACACGCTCACCCAGGACATCACCATCACCCCGCCGCTGCCCACGGCCAGCTTCATCGGCCAGGGCGACGGATGCGCGCCGCTTACTGTCGCCTTCACCAATACCAGCCTCGCGGGCCTCAGCTACCAATGGAATTTCGGCGATGGTGGCACCAGCACCGCCGATAACCCCACCTACATCTACAACGTACCAGGGGTCTATACAGTGAGCCTGACCGCATTCGGCATAGGGGGAGGTGTGAACACTGCCATCAAGGTGGATAGTGTCGTCGTGCACGCACGCGCCAACGCCTACTTCGTGCTTCAACCCGATCACGTGATCGTGCCCAGCCAGCCGGTCTTCACCTACAACCTCAGCGCCAATGCCAGCACCTACGTGTGGGACTTCGGCGATGGCACCAGCAGCACCGACTTCAACCCCACGCACTACTACACGCAAGGCGGAACCTTCGACGTGATGCTGATCGCCAACAACCAGTGGAACTGCCCGGACACCTTCACGGTGGTGGGTGCCACTACGGGTGAAGTGAGCGGCGATCTGGAGTTCCCCAATGCGTTCACGCCTAACAGCAGCGGGCCCACCGATGGGCAGTACGATCCCATGAGCTATGAGAACGACTACTTCTTCCCCACTTACGAAGGCGTGGAGAAGTACGTGCTGGAGGTCTTCAACCGGTGGGGCGAACTACTGTTCGTGAGCAACGATGTGCGACGCGGCTGGGACGGTTGGTACAAGGGCCAGCCCGCCAAGCAGGATGTATATGTCTGGAAATGCCACGCAACCTTCAGCGATGGTCGCGAAACCGTGCTGAAAGGTGATGTCACCCTATTGCGCTAAGAACATGGAACGGAAACTCGCTACCCTCTCTACACTGTTCATCGCTACTGTACTCGCGGCGCAGGTGAGCTACAAACGTCCGCACAACCAGATGCTGGACCAGGCCAAGTTGTTCCTCGCCGCCGAGGACTACGCCGAAGCCGCCAAGATCTACAAGCGCCTGCTGCCGGTGGATACCGCCTTCGTGGAGGTTTACTACGAGTATGGTGTATGCCTCGCCAACCTTCCCGGTCAGCGCGACAAGGCCGTGCCTTATCTGGAACGTGCCGTGCGCGGTGGTCATACCGAAGCGTTCTACGAACTCGCCATGGCACGCCATCGCGCGCAGCGTTTCGATGATGCAGCCGACCTGCTCTACCGCTACAAGCAACTGAACTACCGCGTGGTGCGTGACGTGGAAGTGGATCGAAGGATATCCATGGCCGTTACCGCCAAGGACCTGGTGAAAAGCCCTGTTGAGGTCACCATCCGCAACATGGGCAGCATGATCAACTCCGAAGCCCACGACTACTGCCCCTTGGTCACCGCCGATGGCAACACCATGTATTTCACCAGCCGACGCGCAGGCACCACCGGTGGACTGAAGGATCCCACCGGCCAGTGGCTGGAGGACGTTTACCTCGCGCGCCGTATTGACGAAGTCTGGACCAATGCTGTGAACGCAGGGAGCCCGATCAATACCAACACGCACGATGCCACGGTGGGCCTCAACCCCGATGGCAGCAGCATGATCGTTTACCACACCAGCGTCAACCTCGTGAGTGGCGATCTTTTCGAAACGCGCATGCAGGCCGGTGCATGGCAGGATCCGCAACTGATGACCCCACAGATCAACAGCAAGGAGCACGAGCCCAGCGCGAGCATCGCTCCCGGTGGCGACGAGATCTACTTCACCAGCGATCGCCCCGGCGGTTTCGGTGGGCGCGACCTCTATCGCATACGCCGCCTGCCCAATGGCGAGTGGAGCCTGCCCCTCAACCTGGGCCCGCAAGTGAACACGCCCTTTGATGAGGATGCGCCCTTCATGCACAGCGATGGAATCACGCTATTCTTCAGCAGCAACGGCCACAATACCATGGGTGGCTACGACATCTTCAAGGCCACGCTCACCGATACCGACATGAACGGATGGAGCATCCCCGAGAACATGGGCTACCCGCTCAACACAGTGAACAACGACATCTACTTCTGCCTGAGCGAGGATGGATACACCGGCTACTTCAGCAGCGAGCGCCCCGGCGGCCTCGGCATGCAGGACATCTACCAGGTGGTCTTTCCCGGCAGCCAATTGGAATATATGGTGGTGCGCGGCGTGGTGGCCGATGCCAGTGACGAACCCGTGAAGGCGCGCATCCTCCTCACCGACGAGACCGGCGAGGAAGTGATGGGCGTGTACAACAGCAATGATCGCACGGGTCGCTACCTACTCGTAATCACACCCGGACAGACCTACGCCATGACGGTGGAAGCACGCGGCTACATGACGAAGCAAAGCACGGTGCTCGCCAAACCCAACGACCTCGATGGTCGCGAGTTGTCCATGGACATCCTCATGGTGCCCGATGGTACTACTGCACGCATGATGCAGCATGAATGAGCGACGGGGCTGGTTATTGCTGCTGTGTTGTGGTGTACTAGGCATCGCGATGCCAGGTACGCACCTCGCGCAGGACGCCCAGTTCTCGCAGTTCTATGCATCGCCCACTTACGTAAGCCCCGCCTTCGCGGGCACCGGCCTCCAAACGCGCATGGGCATGGCCGTGCGTGATCAGTGGCCCGCTTTCCCCGGCGCCTTCGTCTCGGCCAACTTCGCCATCGATCACTACATCAGCGACATCAACAGCGGCGTTGGTCTGCTGGTAACGCATGACAAGGCCGGGAGCGGCGCGTTGCGTTACACCAACGCCAGCTTCCAGTATGCGTACGAGATCGAACTGAAACGCAAGGTCTTCATCCGTCCCGCGCTGCAAGTGGGTTATGTGAACCATGCCGTGGATTACAGCAAGCTCACCTTCGGCGATCAGTTGGCACGCGGCGGATCGGTAGGCACATACGAATACCTGCAAGGCAAGAGCATCAGCTACGCCGATGTGGCCACGGGCGCTCTCTTCTTCACACCCAAGTACTGGCTCGGCGCATCACTTCATCACCTCAACCGCCCCAACCAATCGCTGCTCGGTAACGAAACGCGCATGCCCACCAAGTTCAGCATGCACGGCGGCTGGCGCACCACCTTCCGCACACCGGTGATCCGCGATCATCCGCAGAACCTGGTGCTCGCCTTCAACTACCGCATGCAGGGCAAGTACGATCAGCTCGACATCGGCGGCTACTTCGAACACGATCCGTTCTACGCTGGGCTGTGGTACCGCAGCATACCGCTCTTCAAGCACTACGCAGCGGGCTACAGCAACAGGGATGCGGTCGTCGTGCTCTTCGGGGTCATCGTCAACGACATGCGCATCGGCTACAGCTACGATATCACCATAAGCCGATTGGCCGGACAAAGCGGTGGCGCGCACGAGATCACCATCGGCTATGAGCTGGCCTCCAGCGGCAAGAAGCGCTCAATGACGCGCAGACGCGTGGTGCCTTGCGCGAAGTTCTGATCCGCAGCTAGTTCGCCTGACGGCGATCTCCTTAAAGAGTTATCCGCAGATTTCGCAGATTGGCCTGCCTACCGGCGGCCGAATGCTAAGAGAGCTCAAGTGTTGTCCGCAGATGGATCGATTAACGGCGATCTTCATTATGAGTTTTCCGCAGATTTCGCAGATGGCCTGCCTACCGGCGGCCAATGCCGGTGATGCTCATTGGCATTTGGTGTGGGCTACATTGGTCGAAAGACGGACGACATGGAACATCGAGACCTGCAGACGTATGCGATCATTGGTGCAGCAATGGAAGTACATGCGATCCTTGGGCATGGATTCTTGGAAAGCGTGTACCACGACGCGCTATGTTGTGAGTTGAAGTTACGCGGTATCCCCTTTGAACGAGAAGTGGCGTTTCGGATCAAATACAAGGGAACCGCTTTGGAGAGCATGTACCGCGCTGACGTGGTCTGCTATGGCGAAGTGGTGGTGGAACTCAAAGCGCTTCAGCGCATGAGTAGCGGAGAGGAATCCCAGCTGTTGAACTACCTGAAGGCTTCTGGCTTGCGACGTGGTTTGCTGCTCAACTTCGGTAGTACCTCCTTTCAACATGAACGCAGGGTTTGGAACTACACCGAAGGTGAACAGGATCATTTGGAAGGCTGATCGCCGGTAGGCGATCCCATCTGCGAAATCTGCGGATAAGAACTCCCTGCGGATGAACTCTTCTTGCGGATCCACTCAGCCCTACACCCGCTCGCTCAGCTCCAGCCAACGATCCGTCATCCGGTCCAGTTCCTTCGTGGTCTTCTCCAGTTCAACGGAGCGCTCCATGATCACATGGTGATCCGTGCCACCCTGCGCCATTTGCAGCAGGATCTCCTCCTTCTTCTTCTCCAGCTTCGGCATCTCCTTGTCCAGCTTTTGCAGTTCGATCTTCTCCGCGTGCGTCAACTTCTTCTTCGCGGGCTCGGCCCCTGCGCCCGTCATCGCGAGGCTTTGTGGTGCGGACGTCACCGCGAGGCTGGCACCTTGGCCAGCTGAAGCGGTCTTGTCAGGCTTCGCGGCCTTCATCTTCATAGCGGCATCCACCTTCTGCCTATCCCGCAGCTCCGTATAACTCCCCACCCATTCCTTGATCTTGCCTTCACCCTCGAACACCAGCAACTTCGTACACAGCTTGTCCATGAAGAAGCGGTCGTGGCTCACGATCAACAGGCACACGTCCAGGTCGGTTAGGAAATCCTCCAGCGCGTTCAGTGTGGGAATGTCCAGATCGTTCGTCGGCTCATCCAGGATGAGCAGGTTGGGGTTCTTCATCAGCACCGTGCACAGGTAGAGGCGGCGTTTCTCGCCACCGCTCAACGTGCTGGTGTACTGCCACTGCTGTTCCTTGTCGAAGAGGAAGCGCTCCAGCAGACCCGATGCAGTAAGGGTCTTCCCCTTGTTCAAGGGGATCATCTCCGCAATGTCGCGCACCACATCTATGATGCGCTTGTCCTCCTTCAATTGCAGCCCCTGTTGGCCGAAGGTGCCCAAGATCACCGTATCGCCGATGCTCACCGTACCAGCATCAGGTTCGATCTTCTGCGTGAGCAGGTCCAGGAATGTGCTCTTGCCTATCCCGTTCGGACCTACGATGCCGATGCGATCGCCGCGCTTGAGCGAATAGCTGAAGTGCGCCACGATCGGCTTGTAGTTGCCGCGATCGTCAAAGCCCTTGGTGAGGTTGCGCGTCTCGATCACCTTTCCGCCGAGGCGCTCGGTCTTCACATCGATCTTCACCTCGTCGCGGGAGAAATCGCGTGTGGCATCGGCCTTGATCTTCTCGAAGGCATCCAGTCGGCTCTTGCTCTTGGTGCCTCTGGCGCGTGGCATCTTGCGTACCCATTCCAGTTCGCTCTTCATCAAGCCTTTCAGATGCTGTTGCGTAGCGTCGCGCACTTCATCCAGTCCGGCCTTCTTCTCCACGTAATAGCTGTAGTTGCCCTTGAAGCGCGTGAACTCACCGAACTCCATCTCGATGATCTCGTCGCACACGTTGTCCAGGAAGTAGCGGTCGTGCGTCACCAGCAGCAGCGTCAGGTTGGGTACGCTCAGCTCGTCCTCCAACTGCTCTATCATGTTCACGTCGAGGTGGTTCGTCGGCTCATCCAGGATCAGTACATCGGGGGCGTGGATCAGCACCTTCGCCATAGCCAACCGCTTCTGTTGTCCGCCGCTGAGCGTGTTCACCGGCTGCTCCATGTCGCGCAACCCGAAACGGTGCAGCAGCACTTGCACGTGCGCCTCGAAATCCCACGCGTTCAGTTCCGTCATGGTATCGATCGCCTCTTGCATGGCCGGGCCCTCCAAGTGGCGTGCAACTGCATGCTCGTACGCGCGCACCGCGTTGGTCATCGGCTCATCCTGGTCCAGCATCTCGTCCACCAGCGAGTGCGTGGCTGTCATGCTCACGTTCTGGTCCAAGTAGCCTACACGGATGCCCTTGTTGAAGGAGATGATGCCCTCATCGGCCGTCTCCAAACCGGCAATGCACTTCAGTAGCGTGCTCTTGCCCGTGCCGTTGCGCGCCACGATGGCCGTCTTCTGGCCCTTCTCCAGGCCGAAGGAGATATCGGTAAAAAGCTGGCGAGGACCGTAGCGCTTGGCCAACTTCTCGACGGAAAGGACGTTCATGGTGCTTGCCCGCCTGTGGCGGGGGCGCGAAGGTCGCGAAAGGAGGGAAGGCGCCGTCGCATTACGAGGGCAGGGTTCCGAGGACGGAGACCCGGCACAGGTTCAAGTCTTTTACTTCCCCTTCTTCTCCTTCTCTCTCTTCTTCTCTTTCTTCTCTTTCTCTTTCTCTTTCTTCTCCTTCTCTTTCATCTCTTTCTTCTCCTTCTTCTCTTTCTCCTTCCGCATTACTTCCGCCTTATCCGCATTGCCGTTGCTGGTTGGCCTACCCACTTGGGGTTTCTGGCCCGATGGCTTGGGTTTCTGAAGGCCGGGCTTTGCTACAGCTCCCATAGCCCTGTCGCGATCGCACTTGCCCGGAGCCACCATCACCTTGGTAACACCCTTCTTGGTGCGCTTCTTCGCCGCGCTCTTTTCCGCCTGCGCCAGGGATGCACCGTTGTGGCACTTCTGTTTGCCCTGCTTGTTGGTCCAGGATAAATGGTACAACTCCGTTGCACGCCCTTTGTCTTGGGCGCTCGCCGTGCCACCGATCAACAGTAGCGCGAACAGTGGAACTAGGATCTTCATGGTTGTGGTGGTTTCAACGATTCATGCCGATCGCGTGCCAGCGTTAAGGGGCGACCGTGGATGAAAAAATGGGCAAAGCGGACCCCGATCAGGGGTATCCTAGAACGACAGGCGAAGGAAGCGGTCCAGAACAAGCGGCGCTCGCGCTGAGCGACACCTACTTCGGCAGCACGATGCTTGCGCTATCGGGCGAGACCCTCACAGCGCCATTGTCGCTATTGACCTCAACACCTCCCTCACCCACGTTGATCGAGGTGCCTCTAGGGGCTTCCTGCGCCGGGGCTGCTTCGGGGGTGGCTCCTTCGGGCGGTGGTGCCGATCCTTGATCCGATGAGCAAGCTGCAAGGGCGATGACCGTGAGCAAGGTGAGTATGTGAAGATTGGCTTTCATGGAGCGTGGTTGTTTTTCGAATGCGTTGGGCGCATAGGTAACAGGTCACCCACGGCCGCTCACCTCCCACGTGCGCCATTTATCAACTGGCGCAACCCCGAAAGCGCTAGCGTTCCGCACCGTTCGCCGGAACGGATGCCCATGAGGCATGCCCGTCTGGGGCGGGGGGGGCGATGGTCGTGGCAAGGAGGGGAGGGCAATTGACCCATCGACGGTTTGAAAGTGAGGTAAGCGCTACGCTGTCACTCTTCCAAATGGTAGTCGCTCAAGCGCATCTCCACCCGGATACCGCTGCTGGCGAAGAAGGAGGAGTAAACCCCAATGCCGACATCGCGCACATAATGCTCGCGCTCATTCAACGGACTGGGGAAACCCGAGGCCATGAAGAATACAAGGTCCCGTTCGTGTTCACTCGCCAACGGGCCTAGGAAAGTGGTGATGCCGTGTAGTTGCGACGTGAGGACGGTTGCCATGGAGTCGATGGGGAAAGCACCGGGTACAAGCGCAATGGTGTCGCTCCCGGCGCTCACATCCAACCACACTTCGCCAGCGGGGCCAACGATGCGTGGGCCATCTACACGCGCGAAGCGGTTCCATGGTGCGCCGAAGCGCGTGCCTTTCAACCATGCGTAGCTCTTACCGCCGATCAAAGAATCCTGGGCAACGTAGATGCTATCGTGCCCCGCGGTGGGCGTTTCATTCAGCGTGATCGGGTCGATGTTCATTCCATCGTACACCCAATAGCTTCCCACGCGCAGCTGCGCGAAGGCCTCGGTGTCATAGGTAACAGGTTGCGGTGTGGGAGTTGGACATTCATTCTCTTCATCCTTCCTACAAGCTGCGATGAGGAAAAGGCAAAGCATGAACGACAAGGTGATGCGCATGGGGGGTGTGTTGGTTCGTGTTGCTGAACGGTGCTGCACATGCTCTATTGCAGGTGGGGGATGAGTGGTTTGGGCCTGCTGGCCGCATCCATCCTCGGCTGCAACTACCTCTCATGGCAATTGCGCGGTGCAGAGGTGATCGTCCTTCGCGATGGAATACTTGAGCTGCGTAATACCGGCACAGGATCCTATCGGCGCTTCCATTTGCGCTGGGACGGGATCGAGGAGATCACCACCGACGATGACCCCACCATACCGTGGTGGATAAAGGCATGGGGTATTGGTGGCGGTACGGTTGTGCTCTCTTACTCGGGAAGGAAACGCCGTTTCGGGCAGGACTTCAGCCTCGGGGAAGTGGAGCGCGCGGCACAGGAGATCCGAACGCGTATTGGGCTTTAGGCGAAGGGTCCCGACACTTCTCGGTTGAAGACAGAGACCTTGCGCGGGTTTTGGGTACAGCTGGTTTATTTTACGGACCAGATGAAGATTCCTCTCCTCAGGTGTATCCTGTTGTTCATCTCCGTAACCACTTCTGTTGCCCAAGGGTTCGAGCGAATAGAGGTTGTGCAAGTTGATAGTGCCAGTGCCATGGAACTCTATCACAAAGCGGAACGTTGGTTCGTGGACACGTTCAATGATGCCGATGAGGTGATTCAACTACGGGACACCGCAACACGAATGATCGTGGGAAGAGCCACCACTACCGTTCCCAACCGGTATGGGAAGATGTCAAGTACGAGGAGCCTACTCCCATATTCCTTCGCATTGGAGTTCCAAGCCAAGGAAGGCAGGTATCGGGCACGGATTTATCAGGCCGAACTCAAAGGCGAGCCCTTGCGCGATGAACAATGTTGTTGGGGGAAGTGCGATGGTGGTGGTGAGATATTCCGCCAATCCATGTTCGCATCCTGCGAACGTGCACGGGCGATCCAAGACGAACTCTTACAGTTGCTAAAGTCCACCCTATATCTCGCAAAAGGTAACGGACTGGTAGCGCTACCTGCTCTGAGCCCTAGCGCGTAATAATACTGGACCGCTGCAATGTCTCCTACCTGCGTGGCGGCCGGCTGTCTTTGGGGCCACTAAACCAACCGCACAAGGGGCCCGGTCGAAAGCCCATTTGCTGATCACCAAACCGCTCAGGCGCCGGAACGCCGAACATCACGCGGGCGATTGCGTAAGAGGTCCTGTCTTTGAACAGAAACCCACACCATGAACAGATCAACCATGCTACGGATCCTCCAGGCCCCCCTGGTCCTATTCCTGCTGCTATCCATACCCAGTTACGGCCAGAATTGGGGCGTCGGTTTTCGTTTGGGTGACCCCAGCGGATTGACCCTGAAGAAATACAGCGGCAACCATGCGTTCGAGTTGAGCATTGGTAGGTCACACATGTTCGCCGGCCATGACTACTACTACAATTCCTACGGACGCTGGTATGACGGGGAACATTTCGGCTACAATGCGCATGAGTTCCTCGGTTACCGCGGTAGCACCCCTTTGGGCGTGCAGCTCCACTACCTTGTACAGAAGAACGTGAAAGGCGCCGAAGGGCTGGATTGGTACTACGGCCTGGGTGGCCAGGTGCGCTGGCAGACCTACAACTTCGAGTACCGGTACAAGTTGGACAACGGGCCCGGTAATGATTGGATCTACGTTCACGACCAGCGTGTATCCGAAACGGACATCGGCGTTGATGCCGTGATCGGCCTTGAATACACGTTCAAGGATGCGCCGGTGAGCCTCTTCGTGGATGGAACCATGTTCATGGAGATCGCTGATAACCCCTTTGTGTTCTGGCCGCAATTCGGCTTGGGTGCACGGTACCGGTTCTAAGCATCCGCCTCCGGTGCGTGTGACGGATCCGCTCCATCCGCTAATGGATGATGATCAGGAATACAGTAAGGTCTCCCGCCTGCGTGCGGGAGACTTTCTTGTTGCCACCTGCGCTACTGCTTGCCCCCGCCCTAAACGGCCTTGCGCACACCTTCCTTCCGCGAGAGCTTCTTCCACAGCTTACGTTCGTTCGCACTCAGCAGCCCGTGGTTCTTGAATGTGTCGCAGCTAACCAGCCGCTTACCATTCGTACGGCCTAGGACCAGCCCTTGTGCGATGGCTGCAGCATACTCCGGCTGCTCCGGGTAGAATCGACCGCCTTGGTACAACTTCACATACGTGTACTGGTTGAAGTAGCCCATCACGTTCGTCAGCAGCACACCCATCAATTCGCTTCGCAGTCCCCACCGGCTCCAGAAAT
>JBKJPT010000208.1:0-8667 GCA_046595075.1 Flavobacteriales bacterium | reverse complement strand
CTTTATGGGCACCACGACTTCTTCGTGCACGAGGCCGTGCTCATCACTGCCGGGGGTGCGCTTGCTCACGGTTTGGCCAATTCCACCACACGCCGGGCAGGTGTTCACTGTTTGCATCTGGCCAAGGAAGGTGCTCTGCACGCGACGCACTTGTCCTGCACCGCCGCATGTCTTGCAGGCACTGTACTCGCTGCCTTTACCCCGCACGAGCTTGGTCACCTTGATCTTCTTCTCGGCACCAAGAGCGATCTCCTCCAACGTCATGCGCAAACGCACGCGCAGGTTGCTGCCCTTCACCCTTCGACCGCCACCGCCGCGCTGCCCGAAGCCACCACCACCCCCGAAGGCATCACCGAAGATGTCGCCGAACTGGGAGAAGATGTCGTCCATGTTCATGCCTCCACCGTGGAAGCCACCACCACCGGGGCCGCCGGGCGTGTTGTGACCGAAGCGATCGTACTTGGCCTTCTTTTCCGGATCGCTGAGGACCTCGTATGCGGATGCCGCTTCCTTGAAGCGCTCTTCCGCCGCCTTGTCGCCGGGGTTCTTGTCCGGGTGGTGCTTGATCGCGAGTTTGCGGTACGCCTTCTTGATCTCGTCCGCGCTTGCATTGCGCTCGACACCGAGAACTGTGTAGGGGTCCTGCTTGCTCATGGGGTTCCTGCTATCTGTGGGTTCGTGCGGGCGGACGATCGACCGCACCTAAGCGCCAACGACCACTTTGGCGTAACGCACCACCTTGTCGTGAAGCGTGAAACCGTTCTCCACCACATCGATCACTTTGCCTTTGAGGTCATCGTTCGGTGCGGGCACATTGGTGATCGCCTCGTGCCGGTCCGTATCGAATGGGGCGCCTTTCACATCGGTCATGGGCTTCACGCCTTGGCTGCCCAGGATGTGCAGCAGTTTGGTGTGGATGAGGTTGAAGCCTTCGCGCACCACAGCAATGTCATTCGTGGCCAGGTTGTTCGCGATCGCACGGTCCATGTCGTCCACGATAGGCAACATGTTCTTGATGGTGTTTTCACCGGCGAACTGGATCAGTTCGATGCGCTCCTTCGCTGTGCGTTTGCGGAAGTTGTCGAACTCGGCACCCAAGCGCATCCATTTGTCCTTGAGGTCGGCTGCATCGGCCATAGCCGCCACGAGTTGTGCGGTGAGCTCACTTATGTCCTCACGGCCATCGGCCTCGGCATCGTGCATCACATGTTCGGCAGCTGCTTCGCTGACCATGCTGAGCGGATCGCTGGCACCATCGGTTGGCAGTCCTTTGTCCGTCGCATTGTCAGCAGCTCCGTTCCCGGTGCTGCCGTCTGGTCGTTCCGACATGGTCTTGGGCTTCTTTGAAAAGATCATCGGGGGTCGGTCAAGCAAGGTGCCAATAGTGGTTCCTCGTTCGCGGCGCGAATGTCGGGGACTTTTTGGCAGGCGCGCTTCTGATCGGTCCGGTCTAAAATGAAAGGAGCCGTCCCTTGCGGAACGGCCCTTTCGCGCAACAAGGGGTCGCGGGTTATTGCTCGATCATCAGGCGCTGTTGGTAACGCTTGTCACCATCGGTGATAGTGAGGACGTAAACGCCTTTGGCCAACGCAGGCAGTGGTAGTCCGTAGGTGGCAGGTCCTTCTACCACGCTCTGCTGCCTGGTCAACACATTGCGGCCCATGGCATCGATCACTTGCACTTGAATCAGACCTTCCTCTGATGCGAGGTAGTCGATCATCACCTTATCGCGTGCGGGGTTGGGATAAAGGCTCATGAGTCCGCTGGCTTCCATCACTTCCGCTTCGCTTTCATCGAACTGGCCTTCGCGCCAGTTGGTGGCGCTGATGTTCGCGCGGAGGTTGTAGCACTGTGTGGTGCTGAACGCACCGTTATACCCGTATACCTTGACGTAGTATGTGGCCACCGTGCTGGTGTTGTGGATGATCTGCTCGCTGGTAGTGCCGCCTTGCTGCGCCGTTGCGATAAGCGTGCTCGTTCCACGGTAGAGCTTCATGTCATAATCACCGGCAAGATCGGTGAGGTTGACGCGGATGCGACGTTGACTGCTGGTGTTGCTGAACTTGAACCAATCCACATCGGTGGTGGAACCGATCAAGGCGGTGATGTCGGTGTTCACGCTGATGGTCTTCGCGGTGCTGCTGCTGTTGTTGCTCTCCCATGTATCGCTGCAGCCCGCTGCACTGGTGGTGAAGGTGATCGCGGTGGTGTAGTTGCTGCTCGCGCTGCTGCACACGGTCTGCACCTGAGCGTTGTAACCTGTCGAAGCGGTAAGGCTTGTGAAGTTGACCGATGTGCTGGTGGTATTGTAGGTCGTCCACGTACCGCTGCTCGCGAGCTTGTACTGCAGGTTGTAGCTCACGGCGCCGCTCACCGCGGTCCAGGAAACGGTGGCGGTCGTGCTGGTGATGCTGGATGCGGCCAAGCCGGTGGGCGTGCCACAAGTGCTGCCTGCTGCGCTAGTGGTGAAACTGCCTGCCGTACTGTACGCACTGCTGCTCGCGGAACAAACCGTTTGCACTTGGTAACTGTACGTGGTGCTTGCTGAGAGACCGCTGATGGCATAGCTGGTGCTGGTGGTGTTCACCGTGGTGGTGCTTCCGCCGGTGGGTGTGTACTGCACGTTGTAGCTCACTGCGCCCGATGCCGCGCCCCAGGTCACAGTTGCACTGCTGCTGGTAACGCTGTTGCTCGCGAGGCCGCTAGGCACAGCGCAGGTTCCGCCGCTGGGCGGTACGCAGCCCAACGAACTCGCCAACGACAGGCGCGATCCTCCAGCGCCGAAGAGCGCCTGCATGCGGGTCTTCTGTCCACCGGTGAAGATGTTCATGCACGCATCATCGGTGTAGTCCATGTAATTGCTGGTCATTTCCACCGGTGTGCCGCTGCATGTGCTGTAGTGCGGGTAGGTGGGGCAACCGAAGTTCGAGGTGTTGTGGATGGGTGTGTCGCTCACCAGATCGCTGCCGCAGTTGGCATCGCCCCAGATGTGGCGCAGGTTGAGCCAGTGACCTACCTCATGGGTGAGGGTACGGCCCAAGTGATAAGGGGTGGCAGTTCCGGGGTTGGTGAGGCTACCAACGGAACTGTACAGGATCACTACACCATCTGTGGAAGCACCACCGCCGGGGAACTGCGCGTATCCGAGCAGACCGCCACCCAGATTGCAGCTCCAAATGTTCAGGTAGCTCGCTGACGGCCATGCATTGCTTCCTCCGCTGCTCGTGAATTTCACCCCATCATTGTCACTGAAACTAGTGGTGGTGGTGTTGCGCCGAACGATGCCCGTGGTAGCGTTGCCACTTGCATCGCGTTGGGCCAAGCAGAACTGTACTTCGGTGTTGGCCGCAACTCCTGTGAAAATGCTCGGGGTCTGGCCCGCGTCGCTGTTCAAGCGTGCAAAATCAGCATTAAGCTGCGCGATCTGCGCCTGGATCTTGGCATCGCTGATGTTCTGCGTGGTATTGGCGTACACCACGTGGAAGACCACCGGGATGGTGACCACCGCGCGGTCCTCGGCACCGTGTTCTTCGATCCACGCTTCAGTGAAGGAGTCGATCGCTTCCAATTGCGCAGCGCGATCGGGGTCGGCGGCGATCTGTTGCTGCAGGTATTCCATACTACTGCAGGTGCGCTGTGCCGTTGAGGCGATGGCCAAGAACACGCCAACGAGCAGGGTAATGGTTCTTGCCGAGAGAAGAATTTGCTTCATCGAAAGTGGTTTTGGTTAGGGAGCGCAATGGTCCTGGAGCGGTTCGTCACTGCGATCTTAGCCGGGATCCACATACGATGCAAACATGCCGGTCACGGTATGGTCATGATCTTTCAACAAGTTCGGCCGTTCGGGTGGGCGCTTGGCTGAGCCGACGCTAGCGGTCGACCTGCCCCTAAATAGGAAAGCCCTCCGTTTCGGGAGGGCTTTCGAATGAGAAGGTGCGCTGATCAGAGCGCCTTGATGCACTTGTCCAGTTCCTGGTGCAGGGCCACTCCGCGGAGGTTCTTGGCGATGATGATGCCGTTGGGGTCGATGAGGAAGCTCATGGGAATGCTGTTGACACCATAGAGCTGCGCAGCTTGCGACTGCCAGAACTTGAGGTCGCTCACGTGGTACTTCCACTTGAGGCCATCCTGCGCGATCGCCTGCTGCCATGCCTGGCGACTACGGTCGAGGCTCACGCTGAACACTTCGAAGCCCTTGCCCTCTTTGAACTTGGCGGTGTTGTACTTGGCATAGGCCGAAACCACGTTGGGGTTCTCCATACGACAGGGGCGGCACCAGCTGGCCCAGAAGTCGATGAGTACGTACTTGCCTTTGAGCTCCGAGAGCTTCAATGTCTTGGTGCTGTCGGCGTTCATGAACGCGAGCTCGGGGGCTTTGTCGCCGATGTTGGTGCCTACTGCCGGACTGCCCGAAGCAGGGACCGGATCGGCGCTCGTGCGAGCGGTGAAACCATAGATGGCCAACAGTGCCACGGCCGCGAGGGTGGCTACACGCATCTTGTTCATGAGGGTGCGGATGATCATGGGGCGAATGTAGGAGGAAGGTGAGGCCGCACGCCCAGCCAAGATCGTGCCGCAAGAGGAATGCAAGTGTTTGCTATCACGGCCCGTTGCTACTTCCCACGGCCAACTTCCCTACACCACCTCGATCCTTGCCCCAATGGCGTTCAACCGACCTTCGATGTTCTGATAGCCGCGACGGATCTGCTCGATGTTGTCGATGGTGCTGGTTCCTTCGGCGCTGAGGGCAGCGATGAGCAACGAGACACCGGCCCGGATATCCGGGCTGGTCATCCGTATGGCACGCAGAGGGCTTTGGAAGTCGTTGCCGATGATCAGTGCGCGGTGGGGATCGCAGAGCGTGATCTGAGCACCCATCTCGATGAGCTTATCGGTGAAGAACAAGCGGCTCTCGAACATCTTCTGGTGTATGAGCACGCTTCCTTTCGCTTGCACTGCCGTTACCAACACGATGCTCAAGAGATCGGGCGTGAAACCGGGCCACGGCGCATCGGCCACGATCATGTTGCTGCCATCGATGAACTTGGTGATCGTGTAGTGCTCCTGTGCAGGTACATGGATGTCGTCGCCGTTGCGCTCCACGGTGATCCCCAGCTTCCGAAAGATCTCCGGGATCACACCTAGGTGATCGTACCCGGTATCCTTTATGGTGATCTCGCTGCGCGTCATGGCGGCAAGGCCGATGAACGAACCGATCTCGATCATGTCCGGCAGCATGCGGTGCTCGGTACCGCCGAGTTCCTTCACACCGTCGATTGTGAGCAAGTTGCTGCCGATGCCGCTGATCCTGGCGCCCATGCGCACGAGCATGTGGCAGAGCTGCTGCAAGTACGGCTCGCACGCTGCGTTGAAGATCGTGGTGCGTCCTTCGGCGAGCACTGCGGCCATCACGATGTTCGCCGTGCCGGTCACGCTCGCTTCATCGAGCAGCATGTAGGCGCCCTTCAACTGCTTTGCTTCAGCGCGGTAGAAGCCTTCCTCCACATCGTACTTGATCTCGGCCCCCAGCTTTTCGAAGCCGGTGAAGTGTGTGTCCATCCGGCGCCTTCCGATCTTGTCGCCACCCGGTGAAGGGATGTAGCTATGACCGAAGCGGGCCAGCGCAGGACCAGCCACCATCACACTTCCGCGCAAGCTGCCGCCCATGCGCTTGTATTCCGGATCCAGGAAGAACTCGAGGTTCACGCTCTTCGCCGTGAACCGGTAGGAGCCGGTTCCGAGCTTTTCCGCGTTCACGCCCATCGCCTTCAGCAGGTCGATGAGCTTGTTCACATCCACGATGTCCGGGATGTTGTGGATCGTCATGGGCTCTGCGGTGAGCAGCACTGCGCAGAGGATCTGCAAGGCCTCGTTCTTGGCGCCTTGGGGCACCAACTCACCCTTCAGCCTGCGGCCGCCTTCTATTCTGAAACTGTGCATGTGATCGTTCGTTGCGCGAAGCAACAACGTGGGCCTACCCGAAGACCGTGTGCAATACCCTTGGTGCTAACAACGTGCTGTGGTGTTGCTATGCGCGGCCCCTGCGTGTCGACCCTGAGGGTCGACGCTACGGGTGCGATGCGCCCACTTCGGTGGTGCTGCCGACCTCGGGCAGATCGGCGGTGATCTAGTACCGGTTCTTCTTCCGGTTGCGGTGGCGCTTCTTGCCGCCGCCGCCGCTGTTCCCACCGGGGCGCTTGCGCAGATCCACTTCGTTGCGGGGGCCTTGCTGTTGCGCACGCAGCAGATCATCGGTCTTCGCGAGCTGCGTGTCCGGGGCCAGCTTCACTGTGCCCTTGCTCAGTTCAGCCAGGTCCTTCAGGATCACCGTGTCCGGCACCGTATCGCGGTTCCAAGCGAGGAACTGGCGCTTCATCAAATTGGCGATCAGCAGTGTGTAGGCTTCGCGCTTTCCGTCGGCTTCCATCTCGGCGCATTGCGCGATCATGCGCTCCACCAGCTTGCCATAGTGGCCATACTTCACTGCGGATTGCGGATAGGGAACGCGCGCGGGCTTGCTCTCCAAACTCTCGGGAGCGGGCATGGGGAAGGGCGCATCCACATCGAGCTTGAACTCGCTCATGATCCACAGGTGGTCCCAAAGCGTGCGCTCGAAATTGTCGTGGTTGCGCAAATGAGGGTTCAATCGCGCGATCACTTGGATGATCGCATTGGCGCTGTGCGTGCGCTTGTCACGGTCCTCGATGCCGAGGCAGTGTTCGACCATGCGTTGCACGTTGCGCCCGTATTCGGGAATGATCAAGCGCGGGCGCTGCGTGTTGTAGTCGTAGGCTGTGGTGCTCATTGGAGCGAATAAGATGGGACCGGCGCTCCAGCAATGTGTCGTGGCGAGCGCTCGGTGCGAATGTAGGCAAGGACTTTTGGCCCCAAGGCCGCGCCTACTTTTGGCCGCCCACAGCCATGCGCCCCAAGGTCTTCATCAATACCCGCTTCAACATCGTGTTGAAGGGGAACATCGAACGGGTGGACAAGGCCGGCAGCACGACGGGTACGGATGCCTGGCTCGCCCGCCGTTTCGACCTCTTTGAGCGCGTCTGCCTTCCGTCCTTGATGGCGCAGACCGATGCTGACTTCCACTGGCTGGTCTTCTTCAGCGACGGCACCCCTGAACCCTTCCTTACCCGGATCGATGACCTCCACCAACGCTTCCCGGCATTCATCCCTTGCTTCCTTAAGGATGGCGAAATGCAGGTGCGGCGTTACAGGCAGGAAGTGAAGAAGTTGCTCACGTCAACAGACACGCACATCATCTCCGCACGCATCGACAACGACGACGCGTTCCACGTCACCTATGTCGAGCACTTGCGTGCGGAGTTCCACGGGCAGGATGATGAGATGCTCAACTTCCTCAACGGCATCCAGTACGACATGGATGGTGGTGTGGTGGCCGATCTGCGCAAGTACAGTAATCCGTTCATCGCGCGCATCGAACGCATCTTCGATGGACAGGTGAAGACGGTGCTCGACGTGATGCATCACCAAGCGCAGGACACCGGCTTGCTCCGCGATGTGGATACCATTCCCATGTGGCTGCAGTTGATCCACAGCGGCAACGTGCTGAACAGCTTTGCTAGTGGGCGTGTGCGCTACGCGATGGACCTGGAGAAGGAGTTCGGGATCAAGGGGCCGGTGCGCATCAACAAGATCCGATCGTTCATGGTTGCATTGAACTATCGACTCTATGTGGGTCCGATGCGCGTGGTGCGGGCCGCGGTTCGGCGTGTGATCGGGCGAGGATAGACTCAACTCTCCACCACCGACAGCTTCGCGAAGCGCAACAACAACTGTTTCTGCCCAGCACTCGGGAAGAACACAGTCGCCTTCAGATCGGGCGCATTGCCTTCGATCTTCAGCACTTTGCCTTTGCCGAAGCGCTCGTGTTCCACGGTCTGTCCTTCTTGTAGATCGGGCACAAGACCGCCGAGTGTGCTTGTGGCCTCGAGCGGTGCGCCGCTGGTGGAAACGCGTTTCAGGTTCTTGCGCTCCGGCTCTGGTGCGCGGCTTTCCCTTTGTGACGTCGAGGTATTGCGGGGTGCTGGTTTACCGATGCCCGGTGCGCTGCGTTCACGACCGTACACGGGTTTGGATCCGCTTCGCTCAGCAGGTTTGTCACCACCCGTTGATTGACGCGCCCATGGCGGAGTGGATCGATCGGAGCCGCCGAAAAGCGTAGTTCGTTCGCTCTGGCGGGGCATCTCCAGATACTTCGCATCGATCTCCTCGATGAAGCGGCTGGGTTCACTGGCGGTGAGGTTGCCCCACTTGTAGCGGGTGACAGCGTAACTGAGCGTGCAGCGCTTCTCTGCGCGCGTGATGGCGACATAGAACAGACGACGCTCCTCCTCCAGATCGGCGCGCGTTTGCACGGCCATCAGGTTCGGGAAGAGATCTTCTTCCAAGCCAACAACGTGCACGTACGGGAACTCAAGGCCCTTCGCGCTGTGGATCGTCATCAAGCTCACGCGGTCGTTATCGTTGGGGTCCACGTTGTCGGCGTCGGTGAGCAATGCCACATCGATGAGGAAGTCGCTCAACGTCTTCGGCACGTCGGTCCCTTCAGCATTGGCATCGCTGAACTCCTTCATGCCTGCGAGGAGCTCTTGGATGTTCTCGTAGCGGCTCACGCCCTCGGGTGTCTTGTCGGTA
>JBKJPT010000045.1:0-13266 GCA_046595075.1 Flavobacteriales bacterium | reverse complement strand
GGAGTGACATCCCTTGTTCCCGCTGGGAACTGGGCAGCGCCGACTGTACCATCCACCATGACGGGATCGGTCCCCACGACCACCACGCTAGGAAGCACAACAGCGACCGTTTCATCGGCGGCAGGATTAATGATCGGCAACAGCGTCACCGGCGCAAATATCCCCGGAGGGACAACGATCGTGGGGATCGTGGGTACTACGATCACCTTGAGCAACCCGGCCACGGCCAGCGGGGTTAGTGTTCTTCATTCCTATACGGTACCCGGTTGGGCAGGTACAGCCCCTCCTGCCAATATCGTTTCACCAGGAAACCTATCCTCCACCACGGCTGCTTGCTCCATTTGTCCTTCGCTCTTCAGTGCCTCCATCTGCGCGAACAACTACGTGAGTTATTACATGTGCGCGGGCAACGTATACACGATCAGCCTTTGCAGTTCGGCAGCACTTTGGAATTCCACATTGAGCATTACCACATCTGCATGGGCCAGTGCGACAGGACAGGGATTCGTTCTCTCCGACGATGATGGCTGCGGCACACCGAGCGGCCATGCCACGCTCACCTTCATCCCGACTACGACAGGTGCGTTCAGGATACGGTTGTTCAGCAACAACGCTGGCAACCCATGCACCCTGAACGCGGCCTTGTGCGGCACCATACAGATCACCTGTTCTCCCGCACCACCCCCGCCAGCAAACGATGGCCCCTGTGGTGCCTTGGCGTTGTCGGTGAGTGCGATATGTAACATGACCGCCACCACCACGAGTTGGGCGAGCAATACCAACCCGCCCGGTGCACCTGCCTGCGGTGCATATGCGGGTTTCGATGTGTGGTACACGGCAGTGGTCCCGGCATCGGGTGCGCTTGCGGTGCAGACCAATCAGGTAGGCGCAACCAATCTGGCCATGGCGATCTACACAGCTACCGCGTGCAATGCATCTGCGGCCGGTTGGACAGCACAGTACTGCAATGCCGACATCGCCGCTGGCGTGTTACAACCCTTCATTGCCTTCAACAATCCCGGCCTGGCCGGACAAACGGTGTACATCCGGATCTGGCCACAAAGTGGCGCCTCGGCCGGTGGCACTTTCGAGATCTGTGCGTACGAGCCCACACCTCCGCCGAACGACAATCCATGTGCAGCAACGGCGGTACCTGTTACTGCGGGATGCCTTCCCGTTTCAGCATCCACCCAGGATGCCACACCGACCGCAGGTGTTCCCGTTCCCAGTTGCGGGGTAACAGGTACATACAACGATATCTGGTTCACGGTACAAGTACCCGCTGCCCCACCTGGTGCCGGTGTGATCATCAACACGGCCAGTCTTGCGCTCAACGATGCGGCCATGGCCGTGTACACCGCGCCGTCGTGCGCCGGAGCGTTCACCGAAGTAGGTTGCGCGGATCCTGCCGGAGCCGCCCTGCCTTCGGTACAAGTGAATCAGAACGGGGGCACCATCGTGGGCGGTACCGTGCTCTATGTTCGGTTGTGGAACAAGACCGCTGTCTTCGGCAACGTTTCTATCTGTGCTACTCCTACGGTTCCTCCGTCGAACAACGAGCCATGCGGGGCAGCACCCTTGACCCTGAACTATGGTTGCCTCTACTCGGGCTTCACGAACACCAACGCAAGCACCACACCTACCACGCTTGCCGGACAACACCTGAACGTGCCCAACCCGGGCTGCGGCGGCACACCCACCAACGATGTCTGGTTCTCCATCACCGCGCCGAACCCATTGATCGCCGGCCAGAGCTTGGTGATCGATACCGATGACGGCAGCTTGTCCAATGCGGCCATGGCGGTGTACCGTGTGGTCTCTGGCAATTGCACCGGAACGCTCACGCTCGCCCAGCTTGCTTGCCAAACAGGTGGAAGCACGAACAACGCCACTATGCCGGTGATCTCCATTCTGCAATCCACCTTGGTGCCCGGCGAAACGCTCTACATCCGTGTGTGGCGTGAAGGTGGTGCGGATGGAACCTTCTCCATTTGTGCACGTCGCACGGATACACCTCCCGGGAACTGCAGCTACACGTTGCGGATGAACGATACTGCAGGCGACGGTTGGAACGGAAGTTATGTGACCGTGTGCGTGGGTGCGCTTTGCACCAACTACACCATCATCGGTGCCGGTGGCTTCATCACTTTCCCGGCCAACTTCAGCCAGCAGGTACAGATCTTCTACACCCCTGTTGGCGGGTTCCAGAACCAGATCTCCTATCAGCTCACCACGCCGAATGGCGGGATCCTCTTCAGCAGTGGTACCACACCAGCGACCAACAACCCGCTGCCGGTGTTCGCATTTGTCGTGAATAGCAGCTGCAACGTGCCTCCAGCGCCGCAGGAAGATTGTGTAGGTGCGCTGCAAGTATGCTCCAGTGCAGCCGTAGCGAGCAATCCGCAGAACACAGGTGCGGTATCGGACCTCAGCATTGCGAATCGCGGTTGCCTGGTAACTAACGAGCACATGGGCGTGTGGTTCACATTCCAGGTTTCGCAACCCGGTCAGCTGGGCTTCACCGTGAACCCTTTCACCTATGGTAGTTCGGATTACGACTATGGTCTATGGGGTCCTTATCCTTCCGTGAGTTGTCCTCCGGTAGGGCTGCCACTGCGTTGCTCGTGGGCCGATGGTCCGTCGTTGACCGGCCTCAACTGGGTGGCCACCGATGTGAGCGAGAACGCATTCGGTGATAGCTGGACACAATACGTGACCGTGAACAGTGGCGATTGGTACATCATTTTCGTGGACAATTGGTACTACACTGGTCTCGGGTTCGACCTCACCTTTCAAGGTGCTCCCGGTTGTGGTGTAGGGGCCAATCCACCTTGCGCTTCCGTGAGTTGTACACTGCCGGTACGCTTCCTTCAGTTCACAGGCCAAGCGCGCGGTTCTGGGGTCGACCTGGCCTGGACCACCGCGACGGAAGTGAACAGCTCGCACTTCATTGTGGAGCGCTCTGCCGATGGCAGCGCATTTCTGCCGATCGGTCGCATTAACGCGGCAGGTGCATCAGCACTCCCGATCGACTACACGTTCGTGGATCCTGCCCCGAATACTGGCATGAACTACTACCGCCTCCAGCAAGTGGATCTCGATGGCAAAGCAGCTTGGTCGAACACCGTGGGGGTGCTTTTCCGTGCCGCGCGCATGCCATTGCAGGTATTTCCGAACCCAGCAGATGATCTTTTGAACATCCTGTTGGACACCCCTTTGGAACAGGGTTCGGGGTGGAGGATCCTGGATGCGAGCGGCCGTACCATTTCCGTTGGATCGGCTCATGAACAGGGGAACGATGAACGTTCCATCGTGCTCAATACCAACGGGTTGGAGCCGGGGAGCTACATGGTGGAGCTACTTGGTTCGAACGGCGCTTTCTTGGGTAACGCGCGGTTCGTGAAACAGTAGGGCGGCCGGGGAGCAATAGCCGTCCTTCACTGGGTATTTTGTGGATAACACGTCCGAAGTTATCGACAACCCCGCATAGGTATCTTCGTCAATTCACAGGAGGGGATGGTGTGCCTTGTTGGCAAGTACCTAACCAGAGGATTCACATGGAACAACATTCTACGCCGCACCCCGGTTTCATTTCGCAGTTGACCAAGCGGATCCGGTCCACTGCTGGGCCAGTCGTCCTTTCGATCCTTACGATCTTTCTTGGCGCGACCACGGCCAACGCCCAATGCTTAGGTACTGCCATGGGCGCGACCGTAACGGTGCCAAACACCTCATGGACGGCGAACAGTGTTCCGCCGAACATGACCGTGCAGTTGAACGTGAACTCAACCGCTGGCCTGACCACTGGTACGATCACCGGCTGTAACGTTTCCCTCGTAGGCGCAACTGTTACCGGCCCCAATTTCCCGGCTGGAACAACAGTCAGTGCTTGTCCGGGAACGTTCAGCATGGCGGCCACGGTCACCGGCTCGGCGATCCACACTTTTACCATGCCGGCCTATTCGCTGAACTACCCCCCAGCAAACGCAGGTCTGCCAACGAATACCTATTGCTCCGTTTGCCCATCGTTGTTCACCGCTCCGGTTTGCGCGAACCAGTACATCACCATCCAAGCTTGTGCTGGTAACGTTTATACGATCAGTACGTGCAGCAGTGCCGCTTCAACCAATTTCAGTCTGAGCCTGACCACCACCACCTTTACAGCCGTAGCAGCAGGGTACTACGGACCGGCTTTCGATAATGATGGTTGCGGTCCAGCGAACGGACCGAGCACGTTAACATTCAGTCCGCAGACCTCAGGGATCTATCGTTTTCGCGTGTTACAGAACCCCTGTGTAATGAACGCTGGGCTTTGTGGAACGATCACTGTGCAATGTTCGATCCCTGCGCCACCTGCCAATGATTCGCCATGCACAGCCGTGGCCTTGCCGGTGCCAACCCTTTGTAATTACCAGCTCGCCAACGTGCTTTGGGGAACCAGCACTGCGGGCTATCCTACTCCTACATGCGGTGCGTACGCAGGCCGTGACGTGTGGTACAGTGCTGTAGTGCCTGCCAGCGGCAACCTGCAAGTGCAAGCGAGCCTGGTCAGTGCATCGAGCATTGGTATAGCCGCATATACCACACCCAGTTGCAACGCACCCTTGGCCAGTTGGACCCAGTTGGCTTGTAGCGGCGTCGTAGCCCCGATCCTCAGCTTGAGCGGACTGGCAACTCCGGGCTCAACGGTCTACATCCGTGTATGGCCGCAAGGGAACATCAGCAACCAAGGCTCCTTCAACATCTGTGCGTTCGAGCCCACCCCACCGCAGAACGACCTGCCATGCGGGAACTTCCTTTTGGCAACGCCCACAACATGCACCCCTAGCACATACACCACGGAATTTGCCGGCAATACCACACCCCCGGGCATTACGGTGGCTGCACCATCCTGCGGTACACCGATCAATAACGATGTGTGGTTCTCGGTCACGGTTCCACCCTCCGGAGCGTTTACTGTGAACACCTTCCCCGGAACGATCACGGACATGTCCATGGCGTGGTATCGGATGAACGCGGGCGGTGAGTTGTGCAACCCACCCGGCTTTGCTGCAACACTGACGCTGATCGCCTGCAACGACGATCAATTCGCACCTACGAACCTGTTCCCGCGCATCAATAGCCAGACCACTGCTCCCGCCATCGCTCCGCCACTGGTCCCGGGCGAGGTCATCTATATCCGCGTCTGGCCCGAGGGCGCGACACTGGACGGTACGTTCAGCATTTGCGCCACGGAGAACGTTCCCCCACCGAACGACGATCCTTGTGGAGCCGTGGCGTTGCCAACTTCCATTACCTGCAACTTGATACCGACCACCAATGAGGGAGCGGGTGTTACAGCAGGCCTGTTGGGTGCTGGTCAGGTACCGGGCTGCGGCGCGCCCATCTCGAACGACGTATGGTATTCGGTAACAGTTCCCCCGAACGGCCAGTTGGAGATCAACACACAAGGCATTGGCATGACCGATGCGGCATTGGCACTCTACCAGAGCAGCGGTGGTTGTGCCGCTGCGAATCTCACGCTCGTACCTCCGGTGAATTGCCAGATCGGGGGTAGTTCGTTCGGCGCAGCAATGCCCCAGCAACTATTCGCGGGGCTTACTGCGGGCAGCACGGTCTACGTTCGCGTTTGGCGGCAAAGTGGCAACGTGGGTCCCTTCAACATTTGCGCGCGACAAACAGCTGCAGCACCGATCAACGGTTGCGACCTGAACACCTCCGATTCGGGCGGCCCCACAGGCAACTACGGCAACAACGAAGTGTTCGAACAGACCTATTGCCCGGTGAACCCCGGTGATGTGGTGGCCATTGACTTCATGGCCTTCAACACGCAGGCGAACAACGACATCCTCACGGTCTACAACGGTCCATCGATCGCATCGCCTGTGATCGGAGTATACTCTGGCGGTGCGCTACCTCCGGGCTTGGTGTCCAGCCATGCATCGGGCTGCCTCACTATCCGCTTTGTGTCGAATGCGAGTGTGGTGAGTTCGGGTTGGCAGATCAGCGTGTCATGCGGACCACCGCTTCCCCTTGCACCCGGTGCTTGCCATACCACGACCCCGTCGGGCAGTGTGTTGACCCAGTCTGGAACGAACATTTACGACACTGGTGGATCTGCAGGGGTGTACACGAACAATGAGTTCAGCACCTATACATACTGCCCTACCACCCCAGGAGAAGTGCTTACAATGACATTCTCGTCGTTCAGTGTTGAACAGAACTTCGACTTCCTCACCGTGTTCAACGGACCAACGGTTGCCTCCCCCTCCATGGGCACCTTCACTGGAAATGTCAATCCCGGAACATTCACAAGTACCAATCCCACCGGTTGCCTTACCATCCGCTGGACCTCCGACTTCAGTATTGTTGCAGCAGGTTGGGCCGCTACGTTGCGCTGCGGCTTGCCCCAACCGCCACCACCACCACCGCCACCGCCCTCGGGCATCTGCGGCACAACGGTGTACGATCCAGGTGGCCCAGGTGGCAACGTGGGCAATGCGGTGAACCAGAACCCCAACAATTTCGGAGGCAACAACTGCTGGCCGTACACTTGCTTGGGTGGCGGCGTAACAACTCCTCCGGGTCAGCCATTGTGGTCACAGACCTACTGTCCTTCGATCGCCGGTGACGCTGTCACGCTCACCTTCCTCACCTTCCAAATGGAGACAGGCTGGGACAACGTGTACATCTACAACGGGCCTGTGGTGTCGCCCAACAACGCCAACGGCACACAATTCCTCAGTGGTGGTGGACTTCCCACCTGCGGTGGCCCTGCGGGTTGGTGCAATCAAACCTTGGGCAGTGGTGGATTTACGGGTGCGGCCAATCCCGGATCCTTCACCTCCACGCATCCCAGCGGCTGCCTCACGATCTCATACACCACCGATGACATCATCAACTACGCGGGTTGGTCGGCGTTGATCTCCTGCCAGACCGGATTCAATCCGAGCGCACCATGCATCTACGCATTGCGCATGTATGATGCCTTCGGCGATGGCTGGGCGGGTTCAACGATCACTGTCACCATCAATGGCGGCACACCGAGCACCTACTCCGTGCAATCCGGCACATACGATCAAGTGTTGATCAGCGCCAACAATGGCGATGTGATCTCGCTCACGTACAACGGGGTGGGGTACTTCCCGGTCGACAACCAGTGGAGCTTCGATCAGGTGGGTGCACCGTACTCGCAATATCACAGTGCGATCCCTGCTGTTTCGGGGAACTACACGTTCACCGTGAACTGCTCCTCGGCACCATTACCGCCACAACAGGATTGCCCAGGTGCGCAAGTGCTGTGCGATGCGAACCCCGTGATCATGACATCCACGCACGTGGGTAGTGTGGGTGATCTCACCGCCACCAGTGGTGGTTGCCTGAGCATTTACGAAGAGCAAGGCAAATGGTACACGTTCACCGCCGGAAACACTGGCAGCATGGGCTTCACCATAACGCCCACCGGTACAACCGACATCAACTTCGCCGTGTGGGGTCCCTTCGCGAACCAATCATTGCCCGGCGTGATCTGCGGCCCGGTGGGTGCGCCCATCAGGTGCTCCTTTGCAAGCAACACCAACACCTTCGCGGCAACGGGCAGCTACAACACAGGTATGGGTTCACCCACCTACTCGCCGCCACAATACGCAACACCAACCCCGGCTTACACCGAGTCCATCGCTGGTGATGGCTGGGTACCGGGGATCAATCCGGCGCAAGGTGATGTTTACCTCCTGTACGTCAGCAACGCGACCGGCAACAGTACCTCGGCCACGATCAACTGGACCGGTGTCGGTGTGGTGGATTGTGTGATCCTACCCGTTGAACTTTCCCAGTTCGATGCTGCGGCAGTGAACGACCATGTGGATGTGGATTGGACCACCGGTTCTGAATTGAACAGTGCGTGGTTCAACGTACAACGCTCGCCAGATGCTGAAACCTTCACCACAGTCGGAAGGGTCACCGCTGCCGGTCACTCCAACTCGCCGATCGACTACTACTTCAAGGACGGCTCGCCACTGCCGGGTCTCAGCTATTATCGTCTGGAGCAGGTGGACGTGAACGGCGATACTGAACTGTCGCACATGGTGCCCGTGTTCTTCCGCGGCAATGGCGGAATGCAGGTGTACCCGAATCCTGCGAAGGAGGAACTGAACCTTTCGATCGAACTCGCAACAAGCGGCTACTACGAATGGAGCGTGCTCGATGCGTCCGGCCGTGCTGTGATCAAAGGTGGATCGGCCTTCGAAGCAGGTCCGCAACTCGCTGCGATCTCATTGCGGGTTCTGGAATCCGGTTCCTACCAAGTGGTACTGCGCCGGGCGGGCGCCGAGGTGGCACGAGCCCGATTCGTGAAGCAATAGGAGCAACTGCTCTTGTCAGCACCCCTTCACGGGGGGTATTTTCGCGCACCATGCGTTCAACGGTAATTCATCGTGTACTGCTTTGCCTGACCATGGCGCTACCAAGCGCGCACGGGCGTGGTGACGGTGTGCAGCCCTTTGCTACGTACACCTTCGGTATCAGCTTGATGACCGGCATGAACAGCGAGCTCTTCACGTTGTTCGTGGTGAAGGAATACGAGGGTGAAGTACTGGCCAATGAACCGATCACCCGTGGCCAGTTCGTACTGCAAGCACAAGGTGCCGCGCCCAGCAAGGCAAATCCGGACGGGATCAACCTGTTCAAGAAGTACGGCGTCAACTCCTGTCTGCCACCGGAAGAACTTGCCGATGGCGAAGTGGTGGTAACGGACTGCGGCGTTTTCGACAAGCTGTGGAAACTGCGTTTTCAGGTATTCCCCTTCCGCCAAGGCGAAGGGCAGCGGCCCGGTGCGGGTTGGAGCGAAGAACCTAACAGGCCATCGGATCGTCAGCAACTATTGCTCTCCGATTACGGCATGTTGTACATGCACAGCATGGCGAAGGGAGAGGATGCCTTTCGTCTGCTGCGCGATGTGGGCGACAGCAGCTGGGTGGACAACTACCGCAAGGGCTACTGATCCACACAATGGATCACACTGCGCTCTTCGACCTGCTCCGGAAAGGTGAGCGCGCTGCGTTGGGTCGTGCGATCACACTGATCGAGAGCGACAAGCCGAGCGATGCAGGCGATGCACGCCTACTGATCGAACGCTGCCTACCGCATAGTGGCAATAGCATCCGCGTGGGGATCACCGGCATCCCCGGCGTGGGCAAGAGCACCTTGATCGATGCACTAGGCACACAACTGATCGAAGAAGGACATCGCGTGGCGGTACTTGCGGTGGATCCCAGCAGTGCACGCACCGGGGGCAGCATCCTCGGCGACAAAACACGTATGGAGCGATTAGCGGTGAACGACGCCGCGTTCATTCGACCCACTGCGGCAGCAGGGAATTTGGGCGGTGTGGCCCTCCGCACGCGCGAGGCCATCATCGTGTGCGAAGCAGCAGGCTATGATCGCATCCTGATCGAAACGGTGGGCACCGGACAGAACGAACTGGAAGTGGATCATATCTGCGACCTCAACGTGCTCCTTATGATCGCCGGGGCGGGCGATGAACTGCAAGGCATCAAACGCGGGATCATGGAATCCGCGGACCTCATCGCCTTTACCAAGGCCGAAGGCGATGCGCGCCAGCGTGCCGAAGCTGCGAGCCGTGAACTGCGCAACGCCATTTCATTGTTGCCCATGAGACCGAGCGGTCGTGCGGCGGAGATCATGCTCACGAGCGCCGTTAGCGGTGAAGGGATCAGCGGTTTGGGAACGCGCATTCAAGAACTCCACGATGCTGACCTTGCTTCTGGCTTCAGCGACGAACGCCGATCCGCGCAGGGGCTGCACTGGATGGAGCAGGCTCTTCTATCCGGTCTTCAGGAAGCGCTGAAGCAGGATCCGCGCGTCGCAGAAGCACTGCCGACCTACCAGGCTGCTGTAATGGCCGGGACCAAGAGCCCCTTCCGCGCAGCGGAAGAACTGCTCGCGCTGTTCAGAAAAGACGCCTGATCTCCTCCTTGATCGCCACAAGCGCCTCCTGCGAAGGTGTGTGCGAAAGGTGCGCGACGTTCTCGAAGATCCGGCGGCTGAGTTCCGTGGCTGAGGGTGCATCTCGGACCTGATCAAAGCTGAGATTCACCAGCCGGATGGTCTCTTCCTTGGCCTGCTTCACCTTGGCCCAAGCGCGATCGCTCACGTAAACCTGCTGCGTTACGTTGTGTTCGTACTCCTCGCGGATGGTGGAGACGAGCGCTTGTTGCAGATCACGGGCATCCATGTGGCTGGTGTGTATGCGCAGTACGAGCGGACCAGGCTGGATCCTTTCCAGCAAGAGCGTGATGCGCTCGTAGGCCTGCAAACGCAACGGCAACACCTGCTTGTGGTCGTCCTTCTTCAGCTCGGTGATGCGCTCGCTCATGCGCGCACCGGTGAATTGCTTGATCAGGTAAAAGGCCGTGAGGAAGACCACTATGCTGGGCAAAATGGCGACCAGGACAAGGACAACGGGATCGTTCATCGTGGAGAATACTGTGGACGAATATCGGCAACCTCCCCATCAACGTGCGGAAAGCCCTGCGTTACTTCGCCGCGTCAGCTGAAAAGCAGCAACGAATGCACATCTCACCTGTCGCCGCCGCCATTGTGGAACCTGCCACCTTGCTCATGGCGCGCCGCTGCCGCGAACTGCGCGCACAAGGCCGTGACATCATCGACCTGAGCCTGGGCGAACCCGATCACGACCCACCTGCCTTCGCGCTGGAAGCTGCGCATGAAGCACTGCGCGGCCCATGGCACAAGTACACGCCAGTGAACGGTTACCTCGATGTGCGGCAGGCCATCGCGAACAAGTTCAAGCGCGACAATCGGCTCGAATACAGCGCGGACCAGATCGTGATCAGCACAGGGGCCAAGCACAGCATCATGAACGTGGTGATGGCCTTGTGCGGACCCGGCGACGAAGTGGTGATCCCCGCTCCGTATTGGGTCAGCTATTCTGAACAGGTGCGCCTTGCAGGGGCAACACCCGTTATCGTCACCAGTACGTTGGAAGAGGATTGGAAACCGCCGGTGGATCGCATTGCCAAGGCGATCACGCCGCGCACACGGCTGCTCATGTTCAGCTCGCCGTGCAACCCCAGCGGCTCGGTGCTTTCCCGCGAGGAACTGGAAGCACTGGCCGAAGTAGTGGCAGAACACAAGGACCTGTACGTGATCGCCGACGAGATCTACGAGCACATCGTGTTCGAGGGCGAGCACGTGAGTTTCGCATCGCTGCCCGGCATGGCGGAACGTACGATCACCGTGAACGGATTGAGCAAGGCCTTCGCCCTCACAGGCTGGCGCATCGGATACATCGGTGCGCCGCTTTGGATCGCACAAGCCGCCACCAAAGTCCAAGGCCAGTTCACCTCCGGCGCCAACAGCATAGCGCAGCGCGTTACCAAAACCTGCGTGGAGGCCGACCCCGCTCTGCTCACCACCATGCGTGGCGATTTCCTGCGTCGTCGTGATCTCGCGGTGGCAGCACTGGGCAGGATCCCCGGCTGGCGTTGCAATGTGCCGCACGGCGCCTTCTACTTGTTGCCCGATGTGCGCGCATCCATCGACGGCAACGCGATCAAAGGCTCCGTGGACCTCAGCCTCTACCTGCTCGACACGGTGGGTGTGAGCCTCGTAGAAGGCCGCTCCTTCGGTGCCGAAGGAACCCTGCGCATCAGCTACGCCACCAGCGATGCCAAGCTCACGGAAGCGATGGAGCGCGTCGCGATGGGCATCGCACAGCTCGGTAACGCATGAGCATCAGCAATTTTCTGGAGCAGGCCGAACGTACCACCGTCCTTGTCGTGGGCGACGTCATGGTGGATGCCTACCTCTGGGGAAGGATCGACCGCATTTCGCCCGAAGCGCCTGTGCCCGTGGTGCAGGTCACCGAACGCAGCGCGCGCCTCGGCGGTGCGGCCAACGTGGCCCTCAACCTGAAGGCACTCGGCGCAATACCCATTGTGGTGAGCGTGGTGGGCGACGATGACAACGCCGCCTTGCTCATGAAGCTCTTCGCGGAACAAGGCCTCGATACCCGCGGCCTCATGCGTTCCAACACACGACGCACCACGGTGAAAACGCGCGTGATCGCGGGTAATCAGCATGTGGTGCGCGTGGACGAGGAACAGGACGAAGACCTTTCAGCAGCCGATGCCGGACGTATGGTGGACACTGTTGCAGCGCTCATCGGTTCGGCAAAACCCGGGGTCATCATCTTCGAGGACTACAACAAGGGCGTGCTCAGCGAGGCTGTGATCACTGGCACCATCGCAGCGGCAAAAGCGGCCGGAGTGCCCACCGCCGTGGATCCCAAGAAGAAGAACTTCTTCACGTACATCGGCGTAGATCTTTTCAAACCCAACCTGAAGGAACTGCGCGAAGGCTTGAAGATGGACGTGGATCCCTCCGATCGTGACAGCATTCGTTCCGCAGTGCGGCAATTGGAGCACCACCTTGGCAATCGCATCTCGCTCATCACCCTTAGCGAGCACGGCGCCTTTGTGCACGCCGCACCCAACTCCACCAACATCGCGGCACACGCGCGCAAGGTCATCGATGTGAGCGGTGCTGGCGACACCGTGATCGCCGTGGCATCGCTCGCGCTTGCGCAAGGGTTGGAGCCCGATCAACTCGCACAGCTCGCCAACCTCGCCGGCGGTCTCGTCTGCGAAGAAGTGGGCGTGGTGCCCATCTCCCGCGAACGTTTCCGCAGCGAATGCGAACGCCTTGGACTACCCGCATGAGCGTTAAGCCCTATACCGCCGATGGCTCGAAGCGCGAGCAGGTCGAACACATGTTCGATGCGATCTCGCCGAAGTACGATCTGCTCAACCGCCTCTTCTCCATGGGCGTGGACCAGGGCTGGCGCCGCAAGGTGATCCGCTACGTGGGTCGCGAACCCGTGGATCACCTGCTCGATGTCGCCACCGGCACCGCCGACCTCGCGATCCTTGCCGCGAAGAAGGCGAAGCGCGTGACTGGCATCGACATCAGCGAAGGGATGCTGGTGTACGGCCGCAGGAAAGTGGCCGCGCGCCAGCTCAGCGATCGCATCACACTGCAACGCGCCGACAGCGCTGCGCTGCCCTTCCCCGATGCCAGCTTCGATGCCATCACTGTGGCCTTCGGTGTCCGCAACTTCGAGGACCTCGAACGTGGCATCACCGATATGGTGCGCGTGCTCAAGCCCAATGGTCGCCTCTTCGTGTTGGAGTTCAGCAAGCCGAAGAACAACGTGCTCGGTGG
>JBKJPT010000288.1:0-18248 GCA_046595075.1 Flavobacteriales bacterium | reverse complement strand
AAGTACTTCCTGCCCGAAGAGAAGAAGTGGGTCACCCTGCGGGTGAGCACCAACGCCATGCGCACCATCAACAAGATCGGCCTGGCCGAAGCCCTGAAGCGCGCGAAGGCGAAGGGCTACTACAAGCCTTGAACCCCGCAATACGCTGAACAATGGCCAAGAAAGGGAATCGCGTACAGGTGATCCTGGAGTGCACCGAGCACAAGACCTCTGGTCTTCCCGGTACTAGCCGGTACATCACCACTAAGAACCGCAAGAACACCACGGAGCGCATCGAGTTGAAGAAATACAACCCGATCATGCGCAAAAAGACCGTTCACAAAGAGATCAAGTAAGCCGCGCCGCCGCGACAACAGACCGATCAACCAGCGCTCCGGCGCATGAACCATGGCAAAGAAGACCGTTGCTACCCTGAAGAAAGCCGATGCGAAGACCTTCACAAAGGTCATCCGCATGATCAAGAAAGGAACCGGCGGCTACTCCTTCGTGGAGCAGGTCGTTCCCTCCGATGAGGCCGACAAGCTCATCGCCGGTAAATAACCCATTACGCACGCATCGTGAAAAGGCCATCCGCCATACGGCGGACGGCCTTTTCGAGCATTAGGACCCAACGCCAATACCGAGGCTTCGTCGCAAAACACATGGCATTGTTCGGGCTCTTCGGCAAGAAGAAGGAAGCCGCGGTGGAGACCGCCGAGAAGGAAGTGCTCAATGCGGGCATGGAACGCTCGCGCAGCGGTTTTATGGGGCGCCTGACGCGGGCAATTGCCGGGCGCAGCTCCGTAGACGATGCGGTGCTCGACGATCTCGAAGAAGTGCTCGTAGGCAGCGACGTGGGCGTGGAAACCACCCTGCGGATCATTCAACGCGTGCAGGATCGGGTGAAGCGCGACAAGTACGTGGGCACAAGTGAACTGAACGCTGTGCTACGCGAAGAGATAGCCGCGCTCATGAAGGATCCAGTACCGATGGACCCTTCGGTGAAGCCCTATGTGATCATGGTGGTGGGCGTGAACGGTGTAGGCAAGACAACCACCATTGGCAAGCTGGCTTATGCGTTCAAGAAGGAAGGCCGAAGCGTGGTCCTTGGTGCTGCGGACACCTTTCGCGCAGCGGCGGTGGACCAACTGCGCATCTGGAGCGAACGTGTAGGCGTGCCCTTGGTGCAACAAGGCATGAACGCCGATCCCGCGGCCGTGGCATTCGATGCGGTGGAGAGCGCCAAGGCCAAAGGCGCCGATGTGGTGATCATAGACACCGCAGGCCGCCTGCACAACAAGGTGAACCTGATGAATGAACTCACTAAAGTGCGCAACGTGATGCGTAAGGTGATCCCCGATGCGCCGCATGAGGTGCTGCTGGTGCTTGATGCCAGCACGGGCCAGAACGCGATAGAGCAGGCCCGGCAGTTCACCAAGGCCACCGATGTCACCGCTCTCGCGCTCACCAAGATCGACGGCACGGCCAAGGGTGGCGTGGCCATCGGCATCAGCGATCAATTCAACATCCCCATCAAATACCTCGGGGTGGGCGAGGGGATGGACCATTTGCAGGTCTTCGACAAGCACGCGTTCGTGAACGCGCTTTTCGAAGGTTGAACCCGGGCGCTTACCCGGCGATCGAACATCCTTCTATATTCGTTCGCTACCAACCAAAGCACACATGGAACAGAACACTCCTCCCAGCGCTCTTACGGGCGAAGACAAGACCGTGGCGATCGTGGCGTACATCACCTTGATCGGGTTCATCATCGCTCTGGTGATGCACGGGTCGAAGAAGACCGCGTTGGGTTCTTTCCACTTGCGACAGTCTCTTGGCATAGTGATCAGTGGATTCGTGCTCGGGGTGGCGAACGTCATACTTGTGTTCATCCCTGTAGTAGGTTGGCTGGCCATGCTCGGAATGGGCGTTTGCCTCTTCATCATGTGGATCATGGGTCTTATCGCCGCAGCCAACGGTGAAATGAAGCCGGCACCTCTGCTGGGTGCGAAGTATCAAGAGTGGTTCAAGAACGCCTTCAACTGAGAAAACCTTGAAAGCGGAACGCCCCGTGGAGCGATCCACGGGGCGTTTTCTTTTCTGTTCATCGATCTAGCTGGCCATGCTAGCCGAGTGGTCGGCGGGGAGATCCACTACCTCCATGGGTAGGTCCAACATTTGCGTGAAGAGCGCCACGTTTTCGGTCAGGAACTCATCGTCCTGCTCCGCATACCAGCGCACGATCAAACCACCGCCCATGAGGTTGGCTTCTTTGATGTACTTGAGCACGTGGTAGAGCGCCTTCAAGGAGGTGCTGTTGAAGTAGGAGAGATGGAAATGAAAGATGCTGCCGGGAGCCAGATAACGCGCGTTGTTGGCCAGCCAGGCGAACACCGGCTCGAAATACTCACCGGCGTTCTCCGGTACGCAGATCCCGGTTACCTCGTAGCGCCATGTGGCGGGTTCGAAATGGATCGTTGGCGTATTGCGTGTGCCCGGCAGGATCAAAGGATACATGGTCAGGCGCGGGTCTGGTTCAAGGGAGCGGCCACTTCGCTTATGCACAGGTAATCATCGCCGGTGGCCGGTGCTATGCGGGCCGTGAGCCTGCTGCCCGTCTTCTTGGCGATCTGCAGCATGCCGAGACCGGCGCCGCCCTTTTCGCCGAATCCCTCGTTGAGCAACTGGGCCTTGAAGGCTTCCACGACCTGTTCACTGGTCATGTGGTTGATACTTTCAACCGTGCGCAACAAGCGCTCCGCGTCGGCGCGGCTAGCTTGATTACGGATGCATACAATGAGGTGGTCGCCTTCGATCCGCCACTCGAACCCCACATCCTGAGTGGTGCTGTAGCGCTGGGCGTTGTCCAATAGTTCAAGGGCGATCCCGCACAATTTCTTCAAGTCGGTGCGGTGGCCTAGGTTGGCTAGGCTGATGACCTTGAGCAGGTCCAGCAGTTGGATGCGCACTTCACTGCTCATCCTGCCTTCATATTCTACGTGGTTGGATCCCATTGTTGCGGGCGTTCGAACGCGGTTGTTACACAATAGGTTTCCGTAGCCCAGCTTCCCGTTCCTTTGCGGCCCGATCCATGAAAGCCCGCACCCTCAAAGCCACCAAGGTGAACGTGATCACACTGGGGTGCTCCAAGAACACCTTCGATAGCGAGGTGATGATGGCCCAATTGAAGGCCAACGGGATCGCCGTGGACCATGAGAGCGAGAGTGGTGACCACAATGTGGTGGTGATCAACACCTGCGGCTTTATTGACAATGCCAAGCAGGAGAGCATCGACACGATCTTGAGCTGGGCCAAGGCGAAGGACCAGGGTGCGGTGGAGAAGGTGTACGTGACTGGCTGCCTAAGCCAGCGCTACGCCCCGGAGTTGAAGGCCGAGATACCGCAGGTGGATGCCTGGTTCGGTACCCGCGACCTGCCGCGCCTGCTGAAGACCCTGAAGGCCGACTACAAGCACGAACTGGTCGGGGAGAGGCTGCTCACTACACCGGCACATTTCGCCTACTTCAAGATCAGTGAGGGATGTGATCGCAAGTGCAGCTTCTGCGCGATCCCATTGATGCGCGGTAAGCATGTGAGCACGCCCATGGAACAGTTGGTGGCGAATGCAAAGGGCCTAGCGGCGCAAGGCGTGAAGGAACTGATCCTCATCGCCCAAGACCTCACCTACTATGGTCTCGATATCTACAAGAAGCGGAACCTCAGCTCGCTGCTCGCACAACTTAGTGACGTAGAAGGCATCGACTGGATCCGCCTGCACTACGCGTTCCCTTCGGGCTTCCCAATGGACATCCTGGAGGTGATGCGCGAGCGCCAGAACATTTGCAAATACCTCGATATGCCCTTGCAACACGGTAGCACGCGTATGCTCACGCGCATGCGTCGGGGTATCACCCAGGAGAAGACCGAAGCGTTGGTGGATACCATCCGCGACAAAGTTCCGGGCATCGCCATCCGCACCACGCTCATCGCTGGCTTTCCCGGCGAAACGCAGGAGGATCACGAAGACAACCTGCGTTGGATCGAACGCATTCGTTTCGATCGGTTGGGCGCCTTCACTTACAGCCACGAAGAGGACACGCATGCGCACACCTTCGAAGACGATGTGCCCAAGGAAATAAAGGAGCAACGTGCCCAGGAGATCATGGAGCTGCAAGGCGGCATCAGCCACGAACTGAACCAGGCCAAGGTGGGCAAGGTGTTCCGTGTCCTTGTGGACAAGGCCGAGAGCGGCTACTACATCGCGCGCACGGAGTTCGATTCACCCGAAGTGGACAACGAGGTGCTGATCCCCACCGCTAACGGGCACCTGCGCATTGGCGACTTCGTTGAGGTACGCATCACCGAAGCGCGCGAACACGAACTGATGGCCGTGCCGGTGTGATCAGCGTTGCTCAAGCTCCGCGATCCGCTTCTTCAGGTCCTCGATCATCGCCTGCTGCTCCTGCACCGCCTTCACCAACGGCACCACGAAAGTGGAATAGGCCAGCCCGTAATGGTCGCGCTCGTTCTGCGGATTGTACACGCCGCTGAAATTGTAGCCCACTTCCGCAGCGGCTTGCTCCACTTGCTGCGCGCTGAAGCCGCTGTACAGCTTCGCCTCCTTGTCGCGGATGGCCTGTTGTGCAGCTTCGTCGGTGAAGAGCGTGTCGCCGGCACCGTAGAGGAAACTGTTCAATTTACGCACGTCGATGTGGTAGGTGATCGGTTCGAGCTTCAGGATGAAATCCAACCCGTGCGCCTGTGGAGCCACGCCGTTCTTGAAGCGGATATCGCTCAGGTCGGTCCATGGTTCGTAGCCACCGATCTGGGTGATCAGGCTGTTGCCGATGTGTACTTGGTTGCTGAAGTCGGTGATGGTGCCGTAGCCCACTGCTGTGGCGTTGCTCACATTGGTAAAACTGCTTTGAGGACCGCTGTTGGCACCGAAAGAACTGTTATTGCTCCCAGTCTCATTGAATATAGAAGCGCGATGCCCCATCGCTGTGTTTCTGCTACCCGTAATGTTCAACTGGAGCGCATTCGCACCCGAAGCGGTATTCTCGAGACCTGTGCTATTATAGAGAGCCCATTTACCCATGGCCGTATTGGCATAGCCGCTAACGTTTGAGAACAAGGCGCTCTGGCCGAACGCGGAATTGCTTGATCCTGAAGTATTGGATTGTAGGGCATCGGATCCAGTGGCCGTGTTAAGCCCATTATTGGTGTTCAGCAGGGCATTGGAACCTACTGCGGTATTGCCGTTGCCAGTTATGTTCATGGACAACGCCCTATAGCCCATGGCTGTGTTGGAGGAAACCGTATTCGCGGTAAGCGCGCGATAACCCACGGCGGTGCTGTTGCTCCCGCTAACATTGGCGCACAAGGCCTCCTCCCCAACCGCCACGTTATAACTACCGATCGTATTGGAACACAGACTTGGCGCACCAATGGCAACATTCCCATTCCCCCCGATATTTAAACCGAGCGCACTGGCACCCACAGCGACATTGTCCAAGCCTTCATTATTGTTGGCCAACGCTCCGATGCCCACACCGGTGTTCAATTGACCTATCGTGTTGAACTCCAACGCGCCGGTGCCGAGGGCGGTATTCCCGCTCCCCTGCGAGTTGAGGCGGAGGCTGTTGTAGCCCACCGAACTGTTGCCCGTGCCGATGGTAAGTGCGCTCAAGGACTGGAAACCCCATGTGGTGTTCTGCAGCGTTGCATCGGACGAAACGAATGCCGCGGGTTGGTTGTTCACCATGATCCGCAGAGGTTGGGTATTGGTGGTCCCGAGAAAATCGGTGGCGGTCGCGGCAGTACCGTTCAATCCCCATGCGTTCGCTGCACCATCAGCGCCGGTCGGGCCTTGCGGTCCGGTAGCACCTGTTGCTCCAGTGGCACCCGCAGGCCCTTGCGGCCCAGTGAGACCTGTCGCGCCGGTAGCGCCCGTTGGTCCTTGAGGGCCGGTGGCACCGCTCGCGCCGGTTGCGCCGGTAAGTCCAATTGGGCCTTGCGGTCCAGTGGCGCCGGTTGCGCCTCCTGATCCCTGTGGGCCAGTTGCTCCGGTCGCACCGGTAAGACCGATGGGGCCTTGGGGACCAGTTGCACCTGTAGGTCCCACTGGACCTTGTGGCCCGGGGGTTCCACTTTCCTCGGCGTACAAAGCATAGGGCACGCTCATCAGTTGCGAAGTGCCCATGGTGGTGCCGTCCACCTTCACCTCCACGAAGTAGGGACCGTTGCTCCAATCGACCGCACCGAAGTTGCCGCTGATCACCGTGCCAGTGCCGATCTCCACATTGGCCAGGCCAAAGGCGTTGGTGGTGACCGCGTGGCTTTCCTCATACACGGTGGTACCGCCAGCACTCGTCTGGTGCAGCTCGATACCAAGCGTTACTGCGCTATTCGCTTCCACCAGCCCGAGATCATCGCGCAGGATCGCCTGGTAGCTGAATTTGTTCGGAGCCTGAGCGGCCGCTGAGCAAATGATGATGGCGGCCAGGAGGCTGGTGCTGAATTTCTTCATGGACAAAGGCGTTCGCTTTCAATGTTGAACAAGACGGAGGATCTCTACCTGTAGCGCTTCGATCGCAGCCTGTTGGGCAGCGTCGCGCAGCTCCTGTGCCTGAATGATCGCCTGCTGCTTCTCGATCATCGCCTGCTGCTTTTCGATCATGGCCTGCTGTTCCTGCACGGCCTTCACCAAGGGCACCACGAACTCGGCGTATGCCAGCGCATAGTGATCGCGCTCGTTCTGCGGTTCGTACACGCCACTGAAGTCGTAGCCCACTTCCTTAGCTGCCTGTTCCACTTGCTGCGCGCTGAAGCCGCTGTATAAGATCGCTTCCTTGGCGCGGATGCCCTGCTGCGCTGCCTCACTGGTGAACAGCATATCGCCATCCTGGTATAGGAACGCGTTCAGCTTCCGCACGTTCATGTGATAGGTAATAGGCTCCAGCTTCAGGATGAAATCGAGGCCGTGGGTCTGCGGTGCGATATCCGTCTTGAAGCGGATGTCGCTCAGGTTGGTCCATGCCGAGTAGCCACCGATCTGGGTGATCAGGCTGTTGCCCAAGTGGACCTGGTTGCTGAAGTCGGTGATGGTGCCATAGCCCAGTGCTGTGGCGTTGCTCACGTTGTTGAAACCGATCTGCGGACCAGCACTGCTACCGATGGCCGTGTTGGCCGTGCCTGTCACGTGGTTGATCCCGGCATTGGCGCCTACGGCCGTGTTCCCTTCGCCGGTCACGTTCCCGGACAGCGCGAAATAGCCCATGGCCGTGTTGTTGCCGCCACTCGTCGCCGCGTATAGCGCATGCACTCCGAATGCGCTATTGTAGGCTCCATTGTTGTTCTCCAGCGCACTGGAACCTACGGCCGTATTGTTGTGGTTATTATTCAGCAACAGCGCCTGGAACCCCATAGCTGTATTGTTGTCACCGAAGGCATTGTTCAACATCGCGCTACGCCCCACGGCGACGTTCTCACTTCCTCCGATGTTGTTCTGGAGCGATTGTGCACCGACCGCCGTGTTGTCATCACCAACGCTGGTAACGCTTAGTGTATATGCTCCCAGAGCCGTGTTGCCCGAGCTGAACGATGATGGGTTCAACGTGGAATAGCCCAAGGTCGTGGTATTGTTCGTGGTCCCGATGTACCCGGAAGGAATGTTGTTGACCCTCAGTTTCAACGGCTGGGCATTGGTGGTGCCGATGAAATTCGAAGCGCTCGCTGCAGTTCCGTTCAAGCCCCATGCGTTCGCTGCACCATCGGCACCTGCCGGGCCTTGCGGTCCGGTAGCACCCGGTGCGCCGGTCGCACCTGTTGGTCCGGTGGGTCCCGTTGGACCCTGCGGCCCCGTAAGCCCTGTAGCACCGGTTGGCCCCGCTGGTCCTTGCGGTCCGGTTGCTCCAGTTGCTCCCGTATTACCGATAGGACCTTGTGGACCTGTTGCACCGGTGGCACCTGCTGGGCCTTGGGGTCCTGTTAGGCCGGTGGCTCCGGTTGCGCCCGTTGGGCCGGTGGGTCCGGTCGCGCCGGTTGCACCTGTCGGGCCAGTAGGTCCAGCGGGTCCTTGAGGCCCCGGGGTCCCACTCTCTTCGGCATAGAGCGCATACGGTACGCTCAACAACTGCGATGTGCCCATCGTTACGCCATCCACCTTCACCTCCACGAAGTACGGACCGGCGCTCCAATCGATCGCTCCGAAGTTGCCGCTGATCACGGTGCCCATGCCGATGACCACGTTGGCCAAACCGAACGCGTTGGTTGTCACCGCGTGGCTTTCCTCATACACGGTCGGTCCGCCCGCCGTGTTCTGGTGCAATTCGACACCCAACGTTGCCGCTGTATTCGCCTCGACAAGTCCTAGACCATCGCGTAGGATAGCCTGGTAGCTGAACTTGTTGGGCGCTTGTGCCGCAGCTGCGGAAACGATGATGGCGGCGGCGAGGGTGGTGCAGAACTTCTTCATCGGGTGGATGTGTGCGCGGTCAGTGTTGAACAAGCCGGAGGATCTCTTGCTGCAGCGTTTCGATTGCCGCCTGCTGGTCGGCATCGCGTTGCGTTTGCGCGTCGATGATCGCCTGCTGCTTTGCGATCATCGCCTGCTGTTCCTGCACCGCCTTCACCAACGGCACCACGAAAGTCGAATAGGCCAGCGCGTAATGGTCGCGCTCGTTCTGCGGCTTGTACACGCCCCTGAAATCGTAGCCCACTTCCGCAGCGGCCTGTTCTACTTGCTGCGCGCTGAAGCCGCTGTACAGCTTCGCCTCCTTGTCGCGGATGGCCAGCTGGGAGGCTTCGTCGTTAAAGAGCGTATCCCCATCGCCGTAGACGAAGCTGTTCAGCTTGCGCACATCCATGTGGTAGGTGATGGGCTCCAGCTTCAGGATGAAGTCGAGTCCGTGCGTTTGCGGTGCGATGCCGGTCTTGAAGCGGACATCGCTCAGGTCGGTCCATGGCTCGTAGCCGCCGATACTGGTGACCGTGGTGTTCCCGATCCGGACTTGGGAGCTGGCCGTGGTCGCCGCACCATCTCCCAGCGCAGTGGTCCCGCTAAGGGCCGCAGCATTGGGTCCTGCATTCGCGCCGATTGAAGTATTCCCGGATCCGCTCACGTTGGTGGCCATGGCATTATGGCCCACGGCTGTATTGTTACCACCGCCAACGTTGGCACCGAGAGCGCCCACGCCGAAGGCGTTGTTGTACGGCCCGCTCAGGTTGGAGTCCAGCGCGCCAGAACCCACGGCCGAGTTGTTGAAGCCCGTAGAGTTGTTCCGGAGCGCGAAGGAGCCCATGGCTGTGTTGTCCGCACCCTGGTTCAGCTGCAACGCGACCAAACCATTGGCCGTGTTGTCGGAGCCGGAGGTGTTGCTCTCCAAAGCACCCTGCCCGGTGGCGCAATTGCCGGTTCCCGTCGTATTGGCATTCAGCGAATTGAAACCTACTGCGGTGTTGCTGTTCGCTGTGTTGAATTGTAGGCTGAATGCACCCAGGGCGGTATTGTTCTGCCCTGTGATATTGGTGGTGAGCGCATAAGCCCCGATGCCGGTATTGCCGGCAGCGCTTGCACCGGATAACAGGGCTTTGTAGCCCCACGCGCTGGTGTAAGGCCCGTCATTAGAGAGATAGCCAGATCGCTGGTTGGACACTTTGATAGTGAGCGGCTGGCTGTTACTGGTGCCGATGAAGTTGGAAGCGCTCGCCGCCGTACCATTCAATCCCCATGCGTTCGCCGCACCGTCGGCGCCTGCAGGACCCTGCGGTCCGGTAGCACCCGCTGCTCCGGTCGCGCCTGCTGGCCCTTGCGGCCCTGTTAGACCGGTCGCGCCGGTTGGACCCGCTGGCCCTTGCGGCCCGGTTGCTCCGGTGGAACCCGTGAGCCCCATAGGGCCTTGTGTACCTGTTGCACCAAGTGGTCCTTGTGGGCCGGTTGCTCCAGTTGCACCAGTAAGACCGATGGGGCCTTGAGGACCAGTTGCACCCGTAGGTCCGGCCGGTCCTTGTGGCCCGGGGGTTCCACTTTCCTCGGCGTACAAAGCGTAAGGCACGCTCATCAATTGCGAGGTGCCCATGATGGTGCCATCCACCTTCACCTCCACGAAGTAGGGACCGTTGCTCCAATCGATCGCACCGAAGTTGCCACTGATCACCGTGCCTGCGCCGATCACCACGTTCGCCAGGCCGAACGCATTGGTCGTAACCGCGTGGCTTTCCTCATACACGGTTGTACCACCAGCACTCGTCTGGTGCAATTCGATCCCGAGCGTTGCTGCGGTGTTCGCTTCCACCAACCCGAGGTCATCGCGTAGGATCGCCTGGTAGTTGAATTTCACCGGCGCTTGGGCAACGACGAAAGTGGGGATGAACGACAGGGCGAGGAGGATGAGTTGCTTCTTCATGGCGGTGGTTACTTGGCAATGATCAGTTGGAAGGTGCGGGACAGTTGGCCGTTCCCGTCCACGACATGGAGTGTGTAGGGGCCATTGGCGAAAGCCGATAGGTCGAGTGTGTTGCGCTGCGATGGCAGCGCTTGTTGTATGGCGATCTTCCCGCAGAGATCATACAGCGTGCAGTTCCAACCGGTGCCCGACCCGGTCAGCGACACGAACACTTCGTCCCGTGTGGGATTCGGGAAAACGCTGATCTCCACAACAGCTGAAGGAGCGGTGGTGGGGGCACCCGTGCTGAAGTCATATTCCGGTTGGTGGAAACCCTGGGTGATGATGATGCTGCCCCCTGCGTGCGTAGCGATCACCGGTTCGCCCAAGGTCCACGCGATGGACCCATTCGCGTTCTGGAAGAACGCTCCAGCGCTTGCGAGCACGTCCGGCGCTGCGGATTGGGACCGAGATGCGTTGCTCACGCAACAGGCGATCAAGAGCAGGATCGATCCAGCAATGGGTTGTTGACGCATGGTCGTTTTGGGTTGTTCTTCGGTCCACCGCAAAACTCATGGCGCTGCGCACAACCATCAATAGAGCATTTGTACAGTTCTGGTGAATGCGGCGGTGGCGCAGAATATTGCGCTCCTACCGCCGCATCCACCGCACCACCGCTTCGGTGCGCGTACCCACGTGCAGCTTGCCGTAGATGTTATGGATGTGCTGCTTCACCGTGCTGAGCGAAATGTGCAGCTGATCCGCGATCTCCTTGTAGAGCAGGCCCTTTGCGAGCAATTCCAACACTTCGTTCTCGCGTACGCTGAGATCAACCAAGCCTTCTGCCTTTGGTTGCTCACGTTGCGGGCGCAAATGCTCGACCAATCGCCGCGCTACGGTGGCGCTCATGGGCGCGCCGCCGGACTTCAATTCACGCAGGGCTTCGAGCAATTCCAAGGGAGATGATCCTTTCAGCAGATAACCGTTCGCACCGGCCTTCAGCGCCTCGAACACGCGAGCGTCATCGTCGTGAACGGTGAAGACCATGAACTGTGTCCCCGGCAGGTGTTCGCGTACACGGTCGATGAACTCGATGCCGCTCGCGCCGGGCAGATTGATGTCCACGATGTAGATGTCCGCAGTGATCGAGGGTGCGGCACGCTCGGCCTCTTCAGCACTGCCATGCACCGCGACCAGCACCATGCCGGGGTCGCTGGCCAGTATCGCGCGCAGGTTGCGCTGTACCTCCGGCGTATCCTCGACAACACAAACACGGATCGTCTCGTTCATCCGGATGCAAAGGTCATGGCACGTTCACCGGCGGGCAATAGAGCGTTCGGCCGAGCCCAATGAAGGAATATGGAACAGGAGCTTGCTACCATGGTGGTTCGCCACTTCCATGGTTCCATTGAGTTGCTTCACCCTCGCCCGCATGGTATTCATGCCCATGCCGTAGGTGGTGGGACTTTCTGGATCGATCCCACGACCGTTGTCGGTGATCGTCAAGCGAAGACCGACGTCCCATCGTATTGCGATGCGCACCTCGGTGGCCTTCGCATGCTTGACCACATTGTGCAAAGCCTCCTTCATCACCAGGAGGAGGTTTCGGCGTTCGATGGCCGTGAGGGTGAGCTCGGGCAACGTTTCATCAGCATTGAAGAAGCAGGTGATGCCGTGCGGATCGAGATATTTCCCAGCGTAGTTGCGCATGTACGCTACGAGGTCGGCAAGACTCTCCTGTCCGGATCCCAACGTCCACACGATCTGGCGCATATTGTCGATCAACTCCCCGCTTCCACGGGCTATCTCCTTCAACTCGGTAACACGCTGCGGATCGGACTCGGTGAGCAGGGCGATCTCGCTCTTCACCTTGATCACGCTCAGTCCACTGCCCAGGTCGTCATGCATGTCGCTGGCGATGCGGATCCGTTCGCGCATCACGGCCTGCTCGCGCTCATGGGCTGTTCGCTGGCGGCGCAGGCGCACGTATAGGTAGGCGCGGAAGCCCATGTAGAGCAACGCGCACACGAGCAGTAGCAGCAGCGCGCGGAACCACCATGTACCCCACCAGGGCGACAGGATCGTGAACGGCACGTTGCTGATCGGCCCCCAAGGCCCGACCCCTGTGCGCGCCTTCACTTCAAAAGCATGTTCACCGGGGGCGATCTGCGAGAAGATGATGGCGTCCTGCGCCGGTGCGGTGGTCCAACCTGTGTCCGGATGCAGTCGATACGCATAGGTGTCGTTGAAGGGGTCGACCATGTTCGTGCTGCGCAGCACGAACCGCAGGTCACTGCGATAGTGTGGAAGGGTAAGCAAGCCACCACGCAGATCAGCGTTCACGGCCACGGCGCTGTCGAACACGGTGATCAATGGTATCTGCACCAAGGGTACCTGCACCGTGGGGGCGTGGAATTCAGGGCGCAGATCGTCGACCTGGAATGTGAGCAGTCCACCATAAAGACCCCCAAAGACACGTCTCCCGTCCGGAGAAATGTCGAAGGTCATGTAGATCTCCGGGGTCGGCAGGCCATCGTTCATGTTGAAGTGCAGTACATCACCGGTGGATGGGTCGATCCGGAACAGGCCGCTCTTGCCTGTACCCCAGATCGCATCATCGTGTGCGCGCACGAGGCCATAAATGGTGTTCGATGGGAGACCCTGCGATGTGGTTGAATGCTGATGCTCCATGCTGCCGTTCGCACCCAGCCGCATGCCGATGAGCCCGTTCGCCCATGTGCCCGCCCACATGGTTCCATCGCTCCCTTCGCACAACGTGGTGAGAAAGACCGAGGGTAGTCCGTCCTCCTCTGCCGTGGCGTCCTTCCAAACGGTGAAGTGTCCATCCGGCCAGATCACCACGGGCGGTTTGCTCGACATGGCGATCCACATTCGCCCCTGTGCATCAATGACAAGGTCGCGCACTTGAGTTTGCAGGTGTTTCGCAATGCCCGGTGCGTGATCCTCGATGGAAAGGACTTCACCGTTCACCATGTCGAGATGCATGAGGCCATGACCGGAGATATCTCCCCAAAGCCCATGATCCCCGTCAGTCCACAATGCGCGGACGCCCTGAGCGAAAGGGGAACCTGGTCGCATTTGCGGTGCGCGTGTGAAACGCTTCGCGCGCCGGTCAACGATGAACAGTTCCCGGCTCGTACACACCCAAATTGTCCCATCCCTTGCAACGAGCAGATCCTGGAACATGGCCGGTGATCCGATGGCCCATGGGCTCGGGATATGCCATGAAGCTGTTCCTGTGCTATCCAATGCGTACAGCCCCTTTTGCAGGGTGAGCACCAGCCATTCCTTCGCAGCTGGGTGCACGGCCACGCGCATCACATCGGAGGCGGCTAGCCCGTTCCCGTCCAGCGGAAGACCGAATAGTTGGAACCGATTGTTGCGCTGCGCAATGAGCGCCACACCACTTTGTCCCGTACCTATCCAGATGGACCCTTCTGGATCCGTGAAGAAGCATTGGGCGCCGGGCAGGAAGTCGCTTCGTTCGCGCGACAGTGAATGGGACAAGTTGCGGTCGAACGCAGCGATCGAACCCGATCGCGGATCGAACGCGAGGAGGCCGCGACTAGGCGATGCCATCCACACACGACCGCTGTCCACGGCGATCATATCCATCACGTCCAAGCGGTCATATGTGCCGATGTGAGTGAAAGAGCCGGTTCGCTTATCGAACCGCAACAGACCTTCGTTGAAGGTTCCAACGAGTAGCGTGCGCCCTTCGTCAAGCACTGCGGCGATGGCCAACTGGTACGCGGTCAAGGAGCTCCGATCGGTAGGGTAGTGGACGTAGGTGAAGTCGCGCGGGTCGAAGCGCACCAATCCGAACTCGCAGGCCAACCAGAGAAAGCCATCACGGTCTTCCGTGATCTTCCTGATCCAGTTGCGCCCCTGGGGATGGCTGTTCGGGGTCTCGATGACGACGCTCCTGAAGGTGTGCGAACGCTGATCGAACAGGCTCAGGTTCCGCCGTCCATGACCGATCCAAATGCGCTGGCGGCCGTCCACACGAATGGCGGTGATCTCCCTCGTGCTTACGTCGTTGGATGCCACACTAGGGAGCGGGTAATTCGCCAACGTGTCGGCGAGCGGGTCGATCACCGTTAACCACGGGCTTTGGCTGCCGATGTAGAGCATGCCCGAGCCATCGGTCGCCAGCGCATTGATATGATCATTGGGCAGGGCGCAACTCCGCGCGCTCGTGCCGTAAACCTTCACATGCTTCCCATCGAAGCGGCTCAGGCCATCGCTCGTACCGAACCACATTTGGCCGCGCTTGTCCCGTGCCATGGCGTTCACCTGGTCGTGAGAAAGCCCGGAACGCGCATCTATCATGCGCGCATTCGGTCGAACGAGCTGCGCATCGGCGGAGCCCCCTATGAGCAGAAGGCCCCAGGCAAACAGTTCCCTCATCCACCGCGTCATGGCGGGTGCAAGGTCGTCAAGCGAACCATGGTCCTCTAAATAAAGCAGCGGCTAGGTTCTTCTCGCTGTTGCCATTCCCTTGTTCGCTTCCTATTGTGCAGGTGCTCTATGAGTTGGTGCGAGGCCCAGTTGCTGCATCATCCTGGTCTCATCCCGGTAGCCCCTGTGTTCAACGGCCTTGCCGTTCTCGAAGCGCACGATGTCCACTCCGTTCATGTCGATAGCCTTGCGTGTTGCGGGCATGTCAGGAGATATTGAGCCCGTGTTGGTACCCTTCTGATCGTAGGCTACATAGGCCATATCGCCCTTTAGCGCGCTGGAGATGATCGTCATCTTCATATCGAACGACCGTGTGCAGATCCTTTGCGGTGGATCCATTATCCGTTATCCGCTTTGCGCTTAATGCGACCATCTCTAACGTGCGGAGTGTGGATGCTACCCGGAACGGCCGAGAAGGAATTCACAACGGGGCAACGGGTCTTGGAGGTGGAAGCCTTATTATGAACGGATAGCGCAATACACAGAACTCTGCTCGGTGAACCTTGGGCCGGTCGCGAATACCCTCACCAACGAGGCGGATGGGTTCCGAAGACTTTGCACGTTCAATGTTTGATGAACCGCGAAAGAAGGCTGTGCTCGCCATCGCCCAACTCTAGAGTGTATGTGCCGGCGGCTAGCCCATCAATGTCCAAGGTGGCACGATCCGACCATTCAAGAGCGATCCGTCGGCCCATCGCATCAATTGCAATGGCGTTCAGAGCAGCTTTGAACGCCACCTCCAACGGCAGAACAACGTTCAATCTGTCGCTTGCTGGATTCGGGTGGAGCCGCAATGCCGTAGTGCTTGCTGCGGGTCCATCAACGGAAGTGTTGACCAGGAAGGTGGCGTCGTAGCGGATCACTTGTGGCCTACCGTACCACGACTGCGAACGATAACGATACGTTGTGAAGCTTCCGGCAACAGGCGACTGTACGGTGGTAGTGGGAAACGTGACAGTGCCTGCTGGCACCACCAGGCTATCGGGATCGATGCTGATCCACGGTGCGGCCGGATGGTAGACGTATTCGTAGGTGATCTCCGGGGTTGGGTAGTAGGGCATAGCCGCGCAGCCAGCAGCAGTTACCCCTGTGGTTGCGTCCGCTGTGGCCGGGACCTGGTCCAATTGGCCAACGAGCAAGGTGTCGGCTATCACATTGTCGAAATGCGACGGAATATCCGCCACCTTCAGGATGTACGACCAGCCGGGCCAGACACCATTGATGTCAACGACTTGTGTCGTGTAAATGCCCTCCACCATAGGTGCAGTAATGCGTGCGACGATAGGGAAAGGGTCCCCGCAGTCGGTAGAAGTTTGGCCTACGGGCGCGTAAAGCGAATCGATCCAGCTGGTGGGCGTTTCCAATGCGAAATCAGTGGTGATGGTGCCGCCGGAATTAACCCAGAGGTAGTAGCTCGATGAGAACGAGAAGCCTGGCGGAACGAAAATGGTATCACCAGTGCCACCTCTCTCTTCCGGACCGATCGCCGATGAACCGAAGGTGTGTTGGGAGCGGGCCTCCGAGGTGGCCAACATGGAGAGAAGCAGTAAGCCGGTCGCTCGGAGTTGGAGAGTCGTAGTTGTGCGCATGAAGAATTGGTTATTGGTTCGGCAAGGTTCCGCATGTCATCTGCATCCCGCAATAGAACATTGGTTGACGAACAGGTTGTATGCTATCCCTAACCGGAAAGGCCGCGCACCGAGCGATCGGTCCGCGGCCTTTCCGGTTGGCAGCTTCAGTACAACACGATGCGCTGCGTATCGAATGCATCCGCGATCGCGGTACGGAGCAGGTACATGCCACCTGCGGCGTTTCCCATGTCCAGGTCGTTGCGCCCGCTCATGAGGAGGCCTTGGGTGATCCTTCTTCCCGAGAGGTCCACCACTTCATAGCGCGTAGGCGATCCGTTGTTCACCACCTCGAGCATACCCAGCGCGGGGTTGCTGAGCACCTGCACAGCGCTCGGGGTGAGTTCGTTAAGGCCCACCGATAATAGGTTGAAGGGCGCAGAAGTGAAAATGCAATCTGGGGAGATCGTCAAGGCCACGGTATACACACCGTTCTGCAAGGGTGTGAGCGTGTTGCCGGTGGCACCGCTGATGAGAGTGCCGTCCAAGAACCATTCGAAGGTGCCAGTGCCGGGCGTGGTCAGGTCCGTGCCGTTAATGGAGATAGCTGGCAAGGCGTCGGCAACGAGGTCGGTGGTCAACTTCACCGCGAGCATTTCACCCGATGCAGCACTTCCATAGCCGATGATGCGTCCACTCGCCAGTGTGAGGCCGTCAAATAGATCCTCGCCAGTGGATCCCGTGTTCGCATGCATGAACCCGTTGGTTCCGAACGTGGGCACTACTTGCCCATCAGCGTCACGCTTCAAGATGCTCCCGCTCCCGTTGGATGCACCGAATTGCAAGGTGCTACCATCCGCCAACAGCTCATGGTCATAGCCTGGCGACGTCTGTGCCAAGGTCACAGAACTGATGCCGTTGGTGCCATAGGTGTTGTCCAGCGTACCATCATCGAGGAACCGCGCCATGAGGAAACCACTGGACCCGGTGGTCACTGGACCGCTCACGAGGATACGTCCATCGGGCAGGATACTGGCTCCCATACCACCGGAAAGATTGCTCATGCAAATGACCGAGGTGATGATCGTTCCCCCATTCCCGAAGGTTGCATCCAAGGAGCCGTCCGTGTTGAAGCGTGCCATGGCGATCTCACTGCTCCATGTGTTGCCCACCACAAGCAGCCTACCATCAGGGAGCATCGCGCCAGTGCCGCCGCTGTTCACCACCACGGGCACTGTTACTATGCCATCACCGCTGAAGGACGTGTCGAAGGCGCCGGTGCTCGTGAAGCGCATGGCACCCATCGCGTATGATCCGCCGTTGATGTTTCCCATCGAGGTGCCGGCACAAGTGATCGATCCATCGGCATTGACGAACGGCCGCCAGAGCCGACCGCTGCTGGTGGGGTCGAACAGTGCCTGATTGTATCCGGTGCCATTGAAGGTACTGTCCACGGAACCGTCGGCATTGAACCGGAACACCCCTGCCTTTTGCTGGCTGCCAGAGTTGCTTGGGGCGATCATACCGCACCCCACGATCTTGCCATCTGGTTGCATGGCGATGTCGAAACATTGAGTGCGCTGCTGGTGCGTTTGCGCGATCTTGCCACTAATACCGAAAGTAGTATCGAGCGCACCGCACAGAGTATCCATGCGCACAAGGCTCACGTGGAAGCTATTTATATTGATGTCGTATCCGTCGCCTACCATCAACAATTTTCCATCTGGCAACAGCGCGTGGGCGTTCACAACGTCAGCACCCGTGGTCACGTCCTGGCGCACTGCTCCATGCACAGAACTACCAGCTCTCGCCCGTGTTCGGCAACAATGGAGCA